>JALWJX010000103.1 GCA_026996895.1 Candidatus Kapaibacterium sp. | reverse complement strand
CCTCAAAACTCTCCCCTCCATCCCGACTCCGCAGCAACACCGTACTGGTTCGATCCCCAAAAACCTCCACACTATCAATCAAAATATACACCACCTGCGGTGTCACCCACTCCACATCCACAACGTGCATCTCTACATTCCCCACTCGATCATCCTCCCCAAAATCAAAAATCCGTTTCCAGCTTTTCCCGTAGTCCGTTGTGATCACTACCGATGGACACTGATAAAACGCCATAATATACCGCCGGCTGTCCAGTGCTTCCAGATCAATCCCAATCTCTATGAGCCGATTGTTCACATACAGGCTATCCCGCTTGACGGTCTCATTATAATAGCAATATCCCGGACTCCAGTTCACCGTATGAACTTCCCACTTCACCGGATACTGCGCCATCCCTGCTACTGCCCACAGACTGAGAACACCCAGCAGCCAGTACTTTCCTATCAGTTTCATCGGCTTCTTTTCCCCGTGTTTGTTGAACTTCAGGAATTCCAGAAAGCGGTGCTGGCAGCAGCCAGCACCGCTGGTGTTATTAAGGTACTTTCTCGGCTAATCACACACCGGCTCACAGTTAGGATCTTGCAATGGATCCAGAACGCACTCTTCTGGTTCCGAATCATACTTGGTAACTATATAGTTATCGTTCTTTTTGCAAATCTCATAGTAATCCAAACAGCAGATCTGATACTCGCAGGGCCACAACGATCCAGAGGTTGCCTGAGGATCATACCACGGTGGCGTATTTGAAGGTGCAGTCATTGATGGAATCCCGGCGTTAATTGGAAAGTCAGGCCGCCAACACGAACCGTACATTACCCGCCATCGATCAACACACTCACCCTCTTGTGGATCATCCCATGCCTGCGGATGGAATTCCCGCAAAACTTTCCTTGTCGCTTCTTCAAGCATCTGCTTCAAAGTCAACGTTAACCCACACCGGGTTGCCGCCGTATATCCCCCAACAAATGTTATCCCCTCCAGATATAGATCATTCCACCAACCGCACGCCTTGCGATAGCGAAATCTTACCTCTACAACCTCACCACAAGATAAAGTTACGCGCATTTTTAATGGCTCTCCAGGATAAGGCGGTGTCCACTGATCACTCTGACAGTCGGGAAGACAAGGCTCCGTTATCTGGGCAAGCACCTGCTGCGTTCCCATCAATACGGCAAAACCGAAACTCACCAGGAACAAAAGTCTGAGAATGGAAGTGTTTCGTTTCATTGTATCACCTCTGTTTTTGTTCAACTTCTGTTGTTTGTCATTGTGTTTGTTTTGGTTTCAGGTTTAAATTGTTTTTGGTGTTTTTACGTGCTCGTTGAAGTCTTCCTGACAAAGAAACCGCCCACCACGATGGTGGATCTCTGCTTCGCCTTCTATGCGTCACACAGTGTAAAGAATCTGGAGGATCTCGACCGGTTAGTCTCTGATGGGATGGTAGTATCGCACAGCCTTGCCGCACAGCCTTGCCGCACAGCCTTGCCGCACAGCCTTGCCGCACAGCCTTGCCGCACAGCCTTGCCGCACAGCCTTGCCGCCGCACGGCGGGTGAGTTCCTTATCTCCTGCTACTCCTGCACGCATCGCCGTTATGGTATCATCCGGCTTGCTATTCGGCGTGCAAATTACAAAAAATTCTGGAAATGACCAAACAATCGCTGCCACCGGGAGTGCACCCTTCAGGGTGTCCGGAAGTGCATCCTTTAGGATGCATTTTTTTGCCGGCTAAAGCCGGCGCTCTCAGCTCTTCCCTGCTGCCGGGAGCGCACGCTTCGGTGTGCCTGGGCGCACATACCTCAGGATGCATTTACCGGGAACACGCACTTCAGTGTGCATCTCTGCCGACGAAAGTCGGCGCTCCCAGTGGGGACAGACCTGCGCGTCTGCCCATCCCGCAGGGGCGCATCGTCGCTGCGTCCTTACATTGCACCCGCACCCGTAGGGGCGACCGGCCGGTCGCCCCTACACATTCGCAACATTGCCGACCAAAGTCGGCGCCCCCAGTTCTGGCTAAAGTCGACGCTCCCAGTGGGGGTGCTCTTGGTGTTGGCACTTTCTGCTCCGGGGAACACACGCTTTCGCGTGCACCTTCCTTCTCGCTCCATCTTCTTAGAGGAGAAAGCAAAGGGCTTTTTTCCCTACGCCATTGCTGTTGGCTCAATGCTGAGGGATGGCAACCGCAGAACCTCCTGCAAGGTCATTGGTTGTAATTCCGACCGGTCTTTGAGATAGAAAAATGGAGCGTGCTCATAAATGCGCTCTATGCGATAGAAAGCACGAATTTTCGGCAGGAACAGGTGGACAACCACATCGCCGAAATCCAGGACGGTCCACGCTGCATTCTTTGACTCCTCGATCCGGGCACGTCCGTACCGTTCCGTTCGTGCAAATCGCGCCAGCGATTCGGTCAGCGCCCGTGCGTGGGTATCGGAAGTCACCGAGGCAACGATAAAGAAATCGGCAATAGCCCGATCATCGTCCTCCAGCGCGATTACCACAACATCCTCGGCTTTCTCCTCCCACAGAAACTGCACGAACGCAAGCACTTTTTTCCACGATGGCATTGAAGAAAACTCACTTTGCATCACGATAAAAACGCAACTGTTCAACATCCTTTCCCAACACAACCGCACAATGCACAAACAGCGAAGAATCAATCCGTTGTACAACGGCACTATCGGGAATGCCCAGCGCAACGGCGACTTTCCGTGCTGCTTCCGGCACGCCCAGACAATCGATGACAAAGGATCGATCGACATCGAAGCGGTCATAATTCCCGATATCGACAACATCGAAATTCCGCAGCCGCAAGTATCGAAGCGCCCGGCGGGCAACACCGGGAATGCCACAGCCGTTGAGAATCAACACCTGGATCTGCTGCCGCTTTCCGGTTACCGGATCCTCAACATACGGATCAACGGGCGGTGCGAAGACAAATCGATGGAGCAACAAATAAACGACAATACCAAGAACTCCGGCGGTGAACACAATCAAACCGACAGTTCGCACCATCTCCCTCCAGACTACACGTCCAGATTGCGCACGTACAGTGCATTCCGTTCGATAAACTCGCGCCGCGGCTCCACCTGCGTGCCCATCAGGGTTTCAAACAGCTTTGCTGCTGAAGCCGCATTTTCAATGGTCACCTGCAAAAGTGTCCGGGTTTCAGGATTCATCGTCGTTTCCCAGAGCTGTTCGGGATTCATCTCACCCAATCCCTTGAATCGCGAGACCGTGATCCCCTTCTTTTCAGCACTTTTTACCAGATCCACTTCTCCATCACTGCCACCTTTCAACTCCTGAAGGATCCGATCCCGTTCCTGATCGCTGTAGGCGTAATACTCTTTGTTCCCTTTCTTGATGCGATACAGCGGCGGCTGCGCAATGTAAACCCGTCCGGATTCCACCAGATCGTACATATAGCGGAAAAAGAGGGTCAGCAGCAGCGTCCGAATATGTGCCCCATCCACATCCGCATCTGCCATCAAAATAATCTTGCCGTACCGACATTTGCTCAAATCGAAATCTTCACCAAAGCCCGTGCCGATTGCTGCAAAAATGGCGCGGATCTCATCATTTTCCAGCACTTTGTTAATCCGCGACTTCTGCACATTTAAAATTTTCCCCTTCAGCGGAAGAATTGCCTGAAACCGACGGTCCCGCGCCTGCTTCGCTGACCCACCGGCTGAATCTCCTTCGACCAGAAACAGCTCCGTCGACTCCGGATCATTGAGACTGCAATCGGCTAATTTGCCGGGCAAGGAAAGGGAATCCAGCGCATTTTTGCGCCGCACCAACTCCCGCGATTTCTGCGCAGCAATCCGTGCTTCCGCCGCCGTGATGGCTTTATCAATGATCCGCTTTGCAACCGATGGATTTTGCTCCAGATATTCCGCCAGCGCATCGTTCACCACTGAGCGGACAATTCCTTCCACGTCATTGTTGCCCAGCTTCGTTTTGGTCTGCCCCTCAAACTGGGGGTTGGCAACTTTCACGGAAATAACCGCCGTTAATCCCTCCCGGAAATCTTCGCCAATAAGGTTCACCTTTTTGTTTTTGATCAGGTTGTTTTTGGTGGCATAACTGTTCAACGTTCGCGTCAAGGCTGACCGGAAACCGGTCACGTGCGTTCCTCCTTCGACCGTGTTGATGTTGTTCACATACGACAGCAGCGTCTCATTGTACGTATGCGTATACTCAAAACAGACCTCCACCAGAACCTCTGTTCCATCCGCCGCCGTTCCACTGCCCTGCAAATAAATCGGTTTGGTCAGCCGGGTCTTCCCTTCGTCAATGTATTTGACAAAATCGCGCAATCCACCCGGAAATCGATACTTTTCCTCAATCCCTTCCCGCTCATCTTTGAGCCAGATCGTGACCTCTGGATTCAAAAATGCCAGTTCTCGAAGGCGGCTGGCAACGCGATCAAAGTGGAAGGTTGTCTTTGGAAAAATCTCTGGATCCGGCTTAAACCGTACGTACGTCCCGGTCTTCTTTGTTTTCCCGATCACCTCCACCGGTGTTATCGGTTTGCCCCGCTGGTACCGCTGCCGAAAAACTTTACCCTCCCGCTGAACGACGACCTCCATTTCCTCGGAAAGGGCATTCACACAGGAAACGCCGACGCCGTGCAAACCACCCGAAACTTTATAAGCACTCTTGTCAAACTTCCCACCGGCGTGCAGCGTGCACATTACCAGCTCTAAGGTCGAAATTTTCTTTTCTGGATGAATGCCGGTTGGAATTCCCCGTCCGTCATCCTCCACAGAGCACGAACCGTCAGCGTGTAAAGTCACAACGATGTTACGGCAATATCCAGCAACGGCTTCATCAATAGCGTTATCAACCACTTCGTAAATCAGGTGATGGAGTCCGCGCTCCCCAATATCGCCAATGTACATTGCTGGACGCCGACGGACTGCTTCCAGCCCTTCCAGCACCTTGATATGCTTCTCTGTATACTCGCCGTTTCCCCGCTGCTCTGCTACTACCGGTCTCGTCTGTTCCATAAGCCACTACTTCCTTTGTTTTTGTTATCGAAAACCTGCGCCCTCGGTAAAGTAAGGCTGCTGCCGTGGTATAGACGATTTTCTATTTTTTACCGTGCACGCTCTCCTGCTCCGGAGGCGGTGCCAGAAGGATTCGCAGATCCTTCAGAGGCGTACTCAATCGATGGTTCATTTGTTCCAGAAGCTGTGCTTTCCGCAACTCCAATTCCATTCGCCATACCGGAGAAGTGACGTGGACAATCAAGCAGCCATCCCGCACCTCCACCGGGATCGTATACCGATCCAGCGGCGAGCCGACCACTTCACGCCACAATCGCGGTACATCGGCGTAAGCCAATTTTTTCGCCAGAGGCGAATCCCGAAGCACTTCTTCCAGGATCTGGCGAAGTGGTAGTGGATCGCGATGGAACATTCTACGACACCACCGTTTGTAACGCTACTTTCCCATCCTGCACGTGATAGATCGCATATTGCGCCTTTGCCGGTAGCAATTCCTGAATTCGCCGGTCGGTTGTTGTAATCAGCAACTGCGTTTGCGGCACCAGCAATTCCAGTACCCGCCGAATACGGTGTTCGTCCAGCTCGCTGAAAATGTCATCGAACAGCGCAATCGGATGCTCGCCGAACCGGGTATCCAGGTAATGCCACTCCGCAAATTTCAGGCTAATCAGCAGGGATTTATGCTGCCCCTGCGATGCTCCCTGCCGGAATGGCAACCCATTGATTTCGAAGATCAGGTCATCCCGCTGGGGACCCAGCAGCGTTCTTCCCTGCCGCCGTTCGTTCTCTGCCAGATGCTCCAGCCGCTCTGCCGCAACCGCTTTTACTGTCTCTATGTCAAGCGCAGCGGGAAGCTCAGCAGACTGAAAAAGATCCGACCAATATCGAACAGTGATCTGCTCTGCAGCGCCACCCAGCAGCGCATAGTAGTGGTGAACCAGTGGAACAAAATCCTGCACAAACTGGTAGCGCCACCACGTTAGCTCCGCTGCATACTGAATCAACTGTTCATTCCACGGTTCCAGTTGCGCATCGATCCCCTCAATCGGCATCTGTCGATGTGCCGCTAACAGCGCATTGCGCTGCTTGAGCACCTGATGGTACATCCACAACGTTTTAAGATACCGGCGGTGACTCTGGGACAGTAACGTATTCAGGAAACGCCGCCGATGGGCGGGTCCGCCAGTGGTGATCGAGCGATGATCGGGCGCCAGCACAACCAGCGGGAGTGAGCCGATAATTTCGTACGTCTGGGTAATGTTTTCACCATTCGCTGTGATCTTTTTCCGCCCCCGAATGGGAATTTCAATTCGAACCCAATAGGGCAACTGATTATCCCGCTCAGCGTGTACCTCGACCTCCGCTTGCTCCTGCCCTCGTTGAACAACGATCTGTTCACGTCCCGGAACAAACGAGCGGGCAAAGGCTGCAAAAAAGATTGCCTCCAGAATCGAGGTTTTTCCCTGCCCATTTTCGCCTACAAACAAATTGACTCCCGGTTCCAGAGTAAGAACCGTTTCTGTGTGATTCCGAAAGTGTGTCAGGTGCAGCTCTACAATTCTCATTTCCCGCACTACTTTGCCCTCGTCTTCTATAGCCTTTGCGCTCAAATTCTTTCTTCCGAGACGCTCATCTCTTCCTCTTCTTTTGCTTCCAGTCGTTTCCGGCAAGTTGCGCCATACTTTTCCTTTCTGTGCGTTCGCCCTTCCTTCCCGTCGCTTTCCCTATCTTTGCGTTTTTCGTTCCAGAGGACATGAGCATTTCTATGGCTGAACGCCAGCAACCAATAGTGTTAGCCATTGAAACTTCCGGTGATGCCTGCGGTGTTGCCGTTTCGGGAACACAGATCCAGTATGCTGCCCAGTTTGACGGGCGCTACCTGCACGATCGTTTCTTAGCGGAAATTGTCTATCGTGCGCTGCGCGACATTGGCATAGCTCCGGAACAGGTAGATGCCGTCGCCGTATCTGCCGGTCCCGGTTCTTTCACAGGATTGCGCATTGGCGCTGCATTTGCGAAAGGATTCTGCCTTACCTCACCTCCGGTGCTGATTGCCATTCCCACCGCCGAAGCAATTGCTTTTGCCGCCCAGGAGTTAACGCAGTGGTTTCCCGAAACCCCGATCGTTGTTCTTCTGCCCTCTCATCGCAACAAAGTGTATGCTCAGGAATTTCGCTTTGCTCCCGCTCTATCCATTGGATCGCTCGAATTGCTCGATAGTGCAGAAGCACAGCAACGGTATGATACGCCAGATTTCATTGTTGTGGGTCCTGGAGCAAGCCTCTGTCCGGCGGCGAAAACAGTGAGTCTCTTCCATCGCCTCGATGTTCGGTTCATTGCTCGCCGGGCACTGGCGTACTGGGAAGAGCAACGATTTACCGATCCTGCAACCTTTGTTCCTCTGTATGGTCAAGATTTTATCCCCGGTCAGTCTCAAAAATCCCGATGAAACAATGATCGAGCGCTACACACTGCCCGAAATTGCTGCGATATGGTCTGATGAAACGAAATTTCAAATCTGGCTTGACATCGAAATTCTGGCGTGTGAAGCCCAGGCACACTTAGGATTAATCCCGGCGGAAGCAGTTGCTGAGATCAAAGCCAAAGCTCGCTTCGACCTCCAGCGGATTGCGGAAATAGAGCGCACCGTACATCACGATGTCATCGCCTTTGTGACCAATGTCGCTGAAAACGTGGGACCAGCCGGGCGATACATCCATCGAGGGTTGACTTCCAGCGATGTCATTGATACCGCCTTTGCCGTCCAGCTCCGCCGTGCTGGACATCTGCTTCTGGACAAACTGGAGCAACTGGCAACGGTTCTGGCAGAAAAGGCGATAGCATACAAAGACCTCCTCTGCATTGGTCGCACCCACGGCGTACACGCTGAACCAATTACTTTTGGACTCAAAATGGCGCGGTGGTATATGCAATGCCAGCGAAACATTCGACGGCTCAAACAGGCTATTGAAGAAGTGTCGTACGGACAGATCAGCGGTGCCGTGGGAACGTATCAACACCTCCCGCCGGAAGTGGAAGCATACGTGTGCGAGAAATTAGGATTGAAGCCAGCACCGGTGTCAACACAAATTATCGATCGCGACCATCACGCCTTCTATCTGTCGACCCTTGCGCTGATTGGTACTTTGCTGGAATCGATTGCCTTAGAAATCCGCCATCTCCAGCGGACCGAAGTACTGGAAGCAGAGGAATTTTTTGCCAGAGGACAAAAGGGAAGTTCCGCAATGCCGCATAAGAAAAATCCGATCATTTGCGAACGTCTGTGCGGGCTGGCGCGGATACTGCGGAGCAATGTCCAGGCAGCGATGGAAAATGTTGCACTATGGCACGAGCGGGACATTTCCCACAGTAGCGTTGAAAGAATTATTTTTCCCGACTCCACCATTGCCCTGTACTATATGCTGCATCTGACCATCAATCTGGTGCGGCAGCTTGTCGTCCATCCGGACAATATGCGGCGAAACTTAGGATTAACGCACGGGCTGATTTACTCTCAATCCGTCCTGTTAGCATTAGTAGACCGGGGACTCTCGCGGGAACGTGCTTACGCACTGGTACAGAAGCACGCTTTGCGATGCTGGGATGAAAAAATTCCACTGCTGAAGCTGCTACAGAGTGATCCTGAAATCACCCGATACCTTCCACCAGAGCAACTGGAACGCCTCTTCACCCCGGAGCACGCTCTCCAGCACATTGACACCATCTTCCGCCGATGTGGGTTGATCAACGGAGAACCCCGGTAGTATGCGGCCGCTCCGAATCGCTTTTCTCTGGCACTTCCACCAGCCGTACTATCGCCAGAACAATCGCTTTCGCCTGCCGTGGGTTCGCCTGCACGGGGTCAAAGATTACCGCACGATTCCTGAATGGTTTGCTGAGCACCCGAATATTGCGGTAACGTTCAACATCACCCCTTCTCTTCCGAAACAGCTTCAGGAATACGCTCAGGGCATTACAGACGATGTGCAGCAACTTTCGCAAATACCGGCGACGGAACTCACCGCAGAGCACAAATCCGCCCTCTTAGACCATTTTTTTCTCTGCAATGCGGAACAGATGATTCTGCCACACGAACGGTATCGGACCCTATATCAGGCTCGAGAAACAGCGCTGGAAACATATACGGATCAGGACTGGCGCGACCTACAGGTATGGTACAATCTGACCTGGAGTACTCCATTAGCCAGTCGTTTCTCCTTGATTCAATCGCTGCTGTCAAAAGGAAAAGGGTTCACGGAAGAAGAAAAGCGCTCGCTCCTGGCATTTCATCAGGAGTATCTCCAGACGATCCTTCCAAAGTGGCAAGAACTCTCTCAGCAACCCAACATTGCTTTCTCTGTTTCTGCTTTCTACCATCCGATTCTTCCGTTGCTCTGTGACGCCACGGTAGCACAGGAAAGCACGCCGGATCTTGTGCTTCCTTCGCATCCTTTTCGCTTTCCTGAAGATGCCAAATGGCAACTGCAATCTGCCAGAGAGTCGTTTGCGGCACTCTTTGGCACAGCTCCTATTGGGACCTGGCCCCCCGAAGGAGCGGTGAGTGCGGAAGTACTGTACCTCTTCCAGCGCCTCGGTTTTCAATGGTGTGCTACCGATGCCCAAATTCTGGAGCGTTCGCTTCCCGCTCCAGATCCGCTGGCGGCGTATTTTCCGTACCGTTTTCAGGGACCGGATGGCGAAATCACCATTTTCTTTCGGGATCACATTCTCTCGGATCTGATCGGCTTTGTATACAGCCGATGGAATGCGCAGGATGCGGTCAACGATTTCCTGAGCCGGCTCCGATCAATTCGTAACGCGCTTATTGAGCGCTTCGGCGCAACAGTATTGGAGCGGGCTGTCGTGCCCATCATCCTGGACGGCGAAAACTGCTGGGAGTACTATCCCAATAATGGCTACGACTTTGTCCATACACTGTGCGATGCTCTTGAAGCTGCTGAAGATCTCCAGACCGTGCTGTTCGATACCCTTGCAGCCGAACCATCCGATCGCCAATTAACAACTATTGCGGCAGGATCGTGGATTAACGCTGATTTCCGGATCTGGATCGGCTCGCCAGAAGACAACGCCGCCTGGGACCTTCTATTCCACGTGCGCCAGTCTCTGATGGAACGGAAGCAGGAACTTCCTCCATCGGTATGGCAGCAGGCTCGCGAACATCTCGCCATTGCTGAAGGTTCGGACTGGTTCTGGTGGTATGGAGAAGAACATTCTTCTGCTAACGATCCCATCTTCGATGAGCTCTTTCGCTGGAACCTGCAACGCATCTATCACCTCATCCAGCAGCCACCACCGAAGGTGCTGGATACTCCTATTGAACCTGCACTTTCTGCGCCCACTGTCAGTGTGCCCAGACAGTTCATTACACCGGAAATCACCGGTAGCTATCGGACTGCTTCTCAATGGGACTACGCCGGGCTGTACGATGCACCGCTTTCCGGTGGTGTGATGCACCACGGTCAGGATCTGTTCCGCCGCCTCCGCTACGGGACCGATGGAGAATTTCTCTACCTCCGCTGCGAGACCGCACACCCGCTGCAAGAAGAGGAATCGCTGGCGCTTGCCTTCGTAGCTCCCCGTCCGGTAGAACTTCTTTTCTCCCGATCCGAAATCATCATCCATTCAGCGACCGTACCTCTAACTGTCGATGGTTTTGCAGCCGTCGTTGGGGAGGTGATCGACTGCAAGCTGGCACTGCAAATGCTCCACCTTGATCCAGCGCACCCGCAGCCGTTGCGCCTGCACATCTTTGTTCACACCCCTTATGGTCGATTCACGTATCCGCCCGGTGGCATTCTGGTTCTTCACCTTTTCTGACAGCTCCATCATCTACCCGCTGAGGGCTGTTTCCGCTCTTGTGCAATAATCCGTGCTGCTGAACAGCGTACCCTATGGAAACTTTTCCATCGACCCCCTAACTCCGCCATTTTCACTATTTTTGAGTTTTCGATTGAGTTCTGGCAATCAACAAAGGGCAGAGGGATGGCATACCAGCAGAAAGGCTCCTCGGTATCCCGGTGGTTCTCCAATCTTCGGTCATACAAACCACACGCTGGCGAGTGGGCATGGTTGCTTCATCGGATCACCGGCATTGGCTTAACAGTGTATCTGTTTCTCCACATCTCGACCCTTCGGACCTTAACGCAGGGCGAAGCAGCATACAATGCAAAGGCAGCAACGTTTCTGAGTCCAATTTTTAAATTCTTCGAGTGGGCATTGTTTTCGCTGGTAGTTTTCCACTCGTTCAACGGTCTCCGCATCGTGCTGGTCGATTTCGCTGGCGCTTCGCGATATCATAAGATGATGCTCCGGGCAGTCTATGCCATTAGCCTGGTGCTTATCGTTTTTATGGCATATCTCATCTTTGGCAATCCCTTTGAGATCTCGGAATTGGACTCCCTGACGTTGTGGCAATGGGTACAACAACTTGTCGGATAGAGAGAGAGCGGAAATAATGGCACAACGGTCGACACAGCGGGCACTGTCGTGGTACTTACAACGCATTACCGGCGTTTTTTTGCTGGTCTTTGCCCTGGGACACTATCTGATGGTGCACTGGACGGAATCCAGCGGGCATACATTCGATGCTACCGTTGCACGACTTCAGAATCCGATTTACGTGTTCCTGTACCTGGGCTTCGTCCTGTTGGGTTTTTATCACGGATTGCAGGGAATCTGGAATATCATTCGGGACTTCAAACTTCCCAAGGCGGTGTATACCATTTCAGCAGTCGTGCTCTTTGTTCTTGGTGCTTACTTTGTCTACCTGGGTTTTGATACGGTTCTCTCAGTCGAATCGTGGATGAACAAACCGTAAGGGGAAGAAGGAAATGGGAACGATGGTACATCAATACGACGTGGTCATTGTTGGTTCGGGTGGAGCAGGATTACGGGCAGCAGTTGAGATCAAGCCGCCATACACCTGTGCCGTGCTATCCAAAGTGCATCCGCTCCGTTCCCACACGGGCGCAGCGCAAGGCGGTGTCAGTGCGGCGTTAGCAAATGAAGAAGAGGACTCCTGGGAATGGCACGCCTTCGATACGGTCAAAGGCTCCGACTATCTGGGCGATCAGGATGCGATCGAAATTATGTGTCAGGATGCGATCCGCGCTATCATCGAACTGGAACATATGGGAATGCCGTTTTCCCGGCGCAACGATGGAAAGATCGCTCAACGAAACTTCGGAGGGCACACGCGCCCGGAAAATCCCTCCGATCCCAGCTCCCGCCGTATTCCCGTGAAACGTGCCTGCTACTCCGCCGACCGCACCGGTCACGTTATGCTTCACACG
>JALWJX010000102.1:3032-40088 GCA_026996895.1 Candidatus Kapaibacterium sp. | reverse complement strand
TGGAGGTGGTGTTGTATGACGGGTATGGGCGGAAGGAGGTGGTGATAGCGAGAGGGCAGCAGGAGGCGGGGTGGAGAGAAGTACGGCTTGGGACGGAGGGGTTGAGTAGCGGGCTACATTTTGTGCGTTTGCGGAGCGGGCGGTATGAGAAGGTGGTGCCGGTGTGGGTAGTGAAGTAGGGCTGAAAGGAGGGATTGCCGTTAAGGTGTACCTTCATTCCTATCCAGCTTCTCCGGAGAGCGTATATGTATCCTGCTCAATGGATACGAATGCTGATGTTCTCTACGAAGTCGTCGAACTCTCAGTACTGTCTTCAACCCCGCACACATTCGTCAGCGTCGTTACCAGAATGGTCATCCCGTATTCCGCAGCCGCATTAAACGCAGCCTGCAAAGCTTCAAAAACCACCGTTGCTTCCCCTTCAATTTCCGTATGCATTGGCTGGACATCGACGGTAAGGGGAAACGATCGGAGAACTTCAATTGCTCGATTGATCGCTCGAAAATCCTGCTGTCCCAGCGGATACACTGCCACCGTTGCAGCAATTCGCATCAGTGCTTCTCCCACATTATGAGACTGAACCCCGGAACATTTCCGGCACGCTGCCCAGCGCGATCTGCCTCATCATATGGCGGATGAGCATACGGTGCGAGCCATAACGCTGAGCGTTTCTCCTGCGCCGGTTGTCCAACCATTGTCTCCAGTTGCTGCTGATCGTAGAAACGGGCGACCTGCCACGGCAGTTCGCCCCGGTCAGCCTGATGACGATAGACCGCAACCCAACTGCTTTCGACTTCTAAAAATCCGATGATCAGGTGACCGCCGGGCTGTAAAACTCGCAGCGCTTCACCGATCGCCTGCTGGGGATTGTTCACAAATTCAAGGGTTGTAAAAAACAGCACGCAGGCAAAAGCCTCATCCGGAAAAGGCAGGTTTTCCGCACCTGCCGTGATCCAGCGCACTGCCGGGAGTTTCTGCCGACCAATGGCTTGCATTGCCTCTGAGGGTTCCACCGCCGTCACATCCCATCCAGCGTCAAGCAAAATTCGGGTTGCAAATCCAGTACCTGCTCCAATATCCAGTGCCGTTTCCGGATGCAACTGGTTCAACAACTGCCGCAATTGCCGCGTTTCCTGCTCCGCCACATACTGTCCCAGCGGTGTTGTGAACCATTGATCATACGCAGAGGCTATGGACTGGAACGCTGCCACACCGTTCATTTCCATTTCTCTTTTTTGTCCTTACGCTGCAACTTTTGGCTTTCGATGAGCAGTAACGATCCAGTACGAAGTAATTTTGGACAGAAACTGCCGCGCCGGGTACTCCAGACGTCCGCGATGGCGCAACACCCTTCGGGAGGGCCACGGATCCCGGACGACGACAGTAAGCGCACGGGGAGGATGACCCGGAAGCTGCTCAATTTGCAGCGCCGTTGCCACAACGGCGTGACCGGCTAACCGGGGAAAGGTGCGGCTAATGTAGGATAGCAGGACGGGACGCTGAGCGGACAATTCCCGGATCAAGGTTTCCAGCGGTGGTGGTCCCCAGTGAAACGAAGCTCGAACAACAAAAAATTGTCCTTTGAAATCAATACCCCAATCATTCAGATTTTTCGCCATCGCTTCGTATGTTGCCTCCCGATTCGGCGGCTGCCCCCGCCAATCCAGTCCATAAGCACGGTACACAATGGCTTCCTGTGAGATCTCGATCCCATAGTACCGCAGAATCATTTCAATAGCGGCTGCCCAGCACCATTGCGTATTCCGCTGCGCGGCATAGACCGTATTCATCCGACCGGTTGGAATGCCGATGTAGAAACGCCGGGACATTGCTCCGTCCGTTCATTGCTTCTGCACCGCTGCACACTTTCTAATAGACGTTCAACGCTCTTGAACCCTGCACCACTCTGCACCTTTGATCCCGGCAACGGACAGCTTACGGTTGAAACCGCCAGATGTTGATCCCCGGCTGCACCTGAAATGCCGATGCCTGTACCTTCTTGTAGTCTGAACCCGTACACGGGAGAACGTCTGAGTGAGGAATGGTAAAGGCGTTGACGCGATGAACGCAGAAACGATAAGGCAGGTTGGCGTCGTACCAGAAATACTGATGCTGACTGTCCTCAGCATACAGATAGACGGTACCGTTGTACCATCCCAGGGAAAGCTGGATGGACTGATGCGGATCCAGTTTGTACCACCCTCTCGACACCCACCCTTCTGACGAAGAAAACGAAATAACGCAGGCATAGAGCAGCCAATCGGTGTCATTGACCAATTGCAGGATCGTTTCAGCAGGAGCCGAAGGGAACCGGGGAAAGAAGGACGAGGGCGGCGTTCCATACTGAATGTACCCGCCGCTTCGCTGCGTCGAGTGCTGGGGTAGTTGTGTTGGATCCAGATCCACCAAAGTACCGTCAATCCAGCATTTCCATCCCCAATCTCGAAAAAGGATGCACCTATCCCCAACCCAAGACCTCCGAATCCACCCTCTCCGTAGGGTCCACGCCGAACCATCGCTCAGTACCAAGATTTCCGTTCCATTATCATCAATTACGTCCGCTACTCTCAACTTTTTTGCCCCGATCAGTTGCTCCACCTCAACCCCCTGATCTTCATTACACCCTTCAACCCACATTTTCCCATTTCGGAGGATCACGCGGGGGTTAAATTCGTAGCAGTAGTCATAGGTATACTCACGCTGGATCCAGAAGGTGCCATCGGAGAGCTCAACAACGGTGTTGCCTTGCCACCCTTCAAAGTCACCAACGATCCGCAACGAAGATGCAGCGAACGGATCCTGCTGCTGTGATCCGTTCCAATTCCAGTTCCAGTTTCCCCACTGCTGCGCACCCAGCGGCAGGCTCAACCACAATGCAAAGAAGAAAGCGTACCATTGCTTCATCGCTCAACTCCTCTGGATGTACAAACTGATTACAGCAACAGACTCTTTTGCCCTTTTTCCAGTGGCAAATACAGCATTTTGAGAAGGTTCCTGTTCAAGGTGCAGAACGGCCACAGTGCTGAAGATCCGGAATCGATCGGATCATTCACGGATAGCAAATCATCCCGACACTTTGCGATCCCCATCCAACTCCAATACAACCCGGAGCTAACCGTAAGAGAGGCAACTAAAGAAATGGAGCAGCGACGATGAACAGACAGCGCAACATTCTGCTTTTTACTCCCGGTCCTACGGCTGTTCCACCGTTTGTCCACGAGGCAATGCAGCAGCCGTTGTACCACCGCAGCGACGCATTTCGCCAGCTCTGGCAACAATTGCACCAGCGGCTGCAATGGCTCTTTCAAACCGAGCAGCCGGTTCTCGCCCTTACCTGCTCGGCAACCGGGGCAGCCGAAGCAGTTATCCAGCAGTCGTTTGCCAGCACCGCTCCCCACTGCGTCGTTGTTAACGGGAAATTTGCAGAGCGCTGGGCGCTGATGCTGGAGCGCTTCGGTGCTCAGGTGCATCGATTGTCCGTCCCCTGGGGTGAAGCACCACTGCTGGAAGAAGTTGAGTCAGTGGTACAATCAGTGCCCAATCTTGTCTCCTTCTGGGTCGTGCACAGCGAAACTTCAACCGGCGCCTTGAGCGATGTCAAAGCCATTGCCCGCATCGTCCGCACATACAGCGAGGCTCTGATCTGTGTCGATGCGGTCAGTTCCTTGGGCGTTCATCCGCTGCGGATGGATCAGTGGGGACTGGATGTGGTGTTTACCGGCTCACAAAAATCCCTGATGCTCCCTCCAGGACTGGCTTTCGTTGCCCTGAGCCAGCGGGCGTGGGACAGAGTGCAGCGCCGCTCTGCGGTCAGTTGGTATTTCGACCTTCTCCAGGCGCGTCGGTCGGCTGAGAAAGGACTAACTCCCTGGACACCGGCAATTCCTCTTCTCCAGGGAGCTGATGCCGTGTTGCAGTATTTCCAGAACGCAGGACTGGAAGCGATATGGCATCTTCATCAGCGCCGCGCCCACGCCTTCCGTGCTGCGCTGGAAGCGTTGCAACTGCGAGCTTTCGGACAGAGTTCCTCTCACGCGGTCACGCCTGTTTATCTCCCTCCCGGTGGAGAATCATTCCGCCAGCAACTCTACGAACAGTTCGGTATCGTGGTTGCCGGCGGACAGGAGCAACTCAAAGGCAAAATTTTCCGGGTTTCCCATATGGGATGGTTACCCTACGAACATCATCTGTATCTGATCAGTGCGATGGAGCAATTGCTTCAGCAGCAACATTATCATTTTGAATTCGGTGCGGGCATTGCAACCTTTCAGAAGGTGTGGATGAGTGAAGGAGCAAATGGATGAACCCTTCGTATCGACTGCTCATTGCTTCCAATAATCCGCACAAGATTGAGGAAGTTCAGCACATCCTTGATGAGCTGCTCCACAACGCCGTTCAGATCCTCTCACCTGCTTCCCTGGGGCTTCACGTCGAGGTAGAAGAAACAGGCACGACACTGGAAGAGAACGCCTACCTGAAAGCCATTGCGTTCCACCGAGCCAGCGGACTCCCTGTTATTGCGGACGATACCGGACTGGAAGTCGAAGCGCTCAACGGTGCGCCGGGCATTCACACCGCACGGTATGCAGGTGAAGATCAAGATGATCGGAAAAATCGGCAAAAGTTACTCAAAGAACTCTCAATGGTTGCACCAGAGAAGCGCAATGCTCGATTTCGCACCGTCATCTGCTTCGTCGATTCCCTCCGCATTTTCTTTGCAGAAGGAATGTGTCCGGGCAGGATTGCTGAGCAGGAACGCGGAACAGGCGGTTTCGGTTACGATCCGATTTTCATTCCGGAAGGGCATCACCGCACGTTCGCAGAACTACCTGCAGCGATTAAAAATCGCATCAGCCATCGCCGGCGCGCGCTGGAAGTATTCGCTCAAAAGTTTGCTGTTTACTACGACATTCCACTGGCAACACAACGCCGCTAACAACATTCCTTCCTTCTGCATTCTGCTTGCTGGGAAGCGACATTTCACGAAACCAGCCCGGAAAACGTCTTGCTGCCTTTTTTCAGGGGAAGAACTGGCTGCAACTGGCAAGAAGGAACAGAAAGGGGACGGAAATGCGATTTTCGGAAATTCCTTATGAGCGTCCGGATCAGCAGGAATTGCTGCAACAGATCCAGCATCTGGAGCAACAGGTTCAATCAGCAGACAGTGCTGAGGCGTTGCTGAGCATTCTCAAGGAAATGGATCAACTGCAGCGACACATTCGTACTCTTCAGGCACTTGTTCATATCCGTTTCACGCAGGATGTCCGCAGTGAATTCTGGAAAAACGAAAAAATTTTCTGGGAACAACTCCTTCCTGAATTAGCCGAAAAACAGCGGCAACTGCTTGCTGCATTGGTCGAACATCCGCAGCGATCAGCAGTAGAGCAACAGGTAGGGGAACGATTGTTTCAGGGCTACGAAATCAGCCTGCAAACGTTTGATTCCTCGATTAAGCCCCTCTTGTTGCAGATCGTGGCATTGGAGCGGCGTTACACGGAGCTGACGGGATCGCTACTCATTACGTTTCGGGGCAATCAGTACACGATGTCTCAAATCCAGCCATTTTTGCAGGATCCGGACCGGGAAACCCGGAAAGCGGCTGCTGAAGCGTTGTGGAATGCACTGGGCAATCTGGCAGCAGAGCTGGACACTATTTATGACCAACTGGTCAAACTGCGGCATCAGAAAGCCCGGAAGTTGGGATTTGACAATTACATCCAGCTCCGCTACCTGGAACTATTCCGCACCGACTACACGCCGGAAGATGTCGCCCAACTTCGGAAGGTCATCCGGGAAACGGTGGTTCCAATCGTGCAGCAATTGCGTCAAGAACAGCAACAATGGTTGAATCTGGATCATCTGCGGATTTACGACGAAGCACTGCTTTTCCCTTCCGGCAATCCACAGCCCAAAGGCGATCCCGAATGGATACTGCAGCAGGCAAAAACGATGTACGCCCAGCTCTCCGATGAGACAGCCCGGCTGATGACGCATCTGGTTGAAGATGAATTTCTGGACGTCCTCAGTCGTCCCGGCAAAGCCAGCGGCGGATACTGTGCCTATCTCCCTGACTACCGATCTCCCTTCATCTTTGCTAACTTTAATGGAACCATCGATGACGTCCGTGTGCTCACGCACGAATTTGGCCACGCTTTCCAGCAGGACCAGAGCAGTACCCAGCCTTTCCTGGCATATATGTCCCCAACCTTAGAAACCGCCGAAATCCACTCGATGGGGATGGAATTCCTCACCTATCCGTGGATGGATCTGTTCTTTGGAGACGAGGTCGAAAAATTTTACACCCAGCATCTCTTTGCAGCAGTCAGCTTTCTGTGCTATGCTGCTGCCGTAGATGAGTTCCAGCACCGCATTTATGAACAACCAGAAATGTCGCTGCAGCAGCGGTTAGCCGTGTGGCAGGAAATGGAAAAGCAATACCTGCCGTGGCGAGATAATGCCGGCATTGCGGCGCTGGAGCAGGGGCGATTCTGGCAGCGGCAGCTTCACATCTACCGCGCACCGTTTTATTACATCGATTACGCCCTGGCACAGCTCTGTGCCTTCCAGATCTGGCTGCAATCTCGCCGATCGTATGCAGAAACCTTCCAGCAGTATCGAACGCTGTGTCAGTTGGGCGGACGATACTCCTTTGTGCAAACCCTGCAAACCGTCGGTCTCTCCTCTCCCTTCGATCCCCGGGTTGTTCGGCAAACCATTACTGAGGTGGTGGCTCTACTTCGAACGCTGATAGAGCAGGTTATCCCTTCGGCGTCGACTGTCGCTTAGCGCCGATAACCGCAGGGACAGTTCTACCTGTCCCTGCCCTCTACCCACGCTGTGAGGTATTTTTCTTCTGGACATCTTGCGTATTTGCAGAGAAATTTGTATCTTTGCGATTGGAGATAGAAGTCGGGAAGGAAAGATCTGAAAAATTGATCTTTGAAATCCGACCCGTCTCGCTATTCTCTTCCTCTTTATGCTGCATGCCTTACCATCAAGCCCCCCCGATGGTAAGGCATTTTTTTATTCCCTTGACCACGTCACACTCCGCTTCCCGGAAGGCTCGAACCAATGAAGCTGTGCAGCCGGATGCAAACCGATGGAAATAGTCGTTTGTGGAGTGAGCAACTGCTGAGAACGGAAGCAGTAAGAACTGTCAGCCAGTGAAAAGTAAGCGATAGCCTCGTGCCCAATGTTTTCCACAAATTCCACAACAGCGGCAAACAATTCAGGGGTCGCCATTGGTTGTAAATGTTCGGGACGAATCCCCAGAACACCTTCCTGCAACTGTGGCTGTCCGTCCGGGCGCCAACCCTGCAACGAAATGTGAAAACCAGCAGTTGCTACAAACCGCAGCTCGGTATGGTGCATCTCCAGTTTTCCCGGAAAAAAATTCATCGGTGGGGAACCAATGAAGCCAGCAACGAACTGATTGGCAGGACGGCGATAAATTTCCTGTGGGGTGCCAATTTGCTGCAATTGTCCATCATACAGCAGAGCGATTCGATCCCCCATTGTCATCGCTTCGGTCTGGTCGTGTGTGACATACAGCGTGGTGGTCCGAAAAAGCTCCTTTTGCAGGCGCACCAGTTCCTTGCGCATCTGCTGTCGCAGTTGCGCATCCAGATTGGAGAGCGGTTCGTCCAGCAGGAACACGCGGGGCTGCCGAATCAATGCCCTACCCAGAGCAACCCGCTGTTGCTGACCGCCAGAGAGTGCGCGAGGTTTGCGGTCGAGAAGCGACTCTAACTGCAACAGCGCGGCAATACGGCGCACCTGCTGATCAATGACGTGTCGGGCTTCCTTCCGAATCAACAGAGGAAAAGCCAGGTTTTCCCATACCGTTAAGTGAGGATACAGTGCATAGTTCTGGAAAACCATCCCAACATCTCGCTCAGCTGGGGCAAGCGGGAGAATCGAATGTCCATCAAAGCGAATGTCGCCACTTTTCGGTGTGTCCAGACCAGCGATCAATCGGAGCAAAGTTGACTTGCCACTCCCCGATGGTCCCAGAATAACCAGAAACTCTCCGGGATGCACGGTAAAGGAAAGATGATCCAGAATGCGATGTTCTGGTTGGAAAAAGTGGGTCAACGCCACAAATTCCACAGTGGTCATTGACTGGAAGAATCCGTTTTGTGCACAATGGTTGTTGTTGCCTGATCGGTAGGCAGCACCAGAACATCAGCGATGGTAACGTGTGGCGGTCGCTGGACGCAAAAGAGCACCACTTCGGCAACATCTCGCGGTGAAAGCGGCGTATAACCTTCATACACCTTTTTTGCCCGCTCTGCATCGCCACGGAACCGCACCAGGGAAAATTCGGTTTCTACCAATCCCGGATCAACGTTGCACACCCGAATGTTTTTCCCATTGGTATCGATACGAATTGCCTGTGACAGTGCCCGAACGGCGTGTTTGGTTGCACAATACACATTCCCCTGCGGATAGACTTCCCGTCCAGCAATAGAGCCGATGTTGACAATGGTGCCCCGCTGCCGCTGAATCATTCCAGGGAGCACCTGGCGGGTTACATACAGCAACCCCTTCACATTGGTGTCGATCATCTCTTCCCAATCCTGGATATTGCCCTGGTCGATTGGATTCAATCCCCGGGCAAGTCCCGCATTGTTGATCAGCACATCAATTGCCTGCCATTCTGCTGGCAAGGTTTCAAAAACCCGGCGAACCTGATCCAGCGATCGCACATCGCACTGGAGAGGAAGTACCTCGATATGATGCTGCGATCGCAGTGATGCAGCAAGTTTCTCCAGTCGGTCCTGACGACGTGCCAGCAGTAGCAAATGGGCTCCAGCCTCAGCAAAAACCTCGGCGCACGCAGCACCAATACCTGCTGATGCCCCGGTGATCAACACGATTTTTCCATTCAGCGACTGCGCCATTATTCCGTTGCAGTTGTTTGACAGATGGTCTCACAGATTCTGGCAATAATAGCAGTTGTCGACTTCCCTTCGATGTAAGGAAGCAGGACAACAGAACCCCCATAACTCGTGACAAAGGATGCACCGGCAATTTGATGGGGGCGATAGTCTCCCCCTTTGACCAGGATATCCGGCCGAATCTCCCGGATCAGTTGCTCCGGCGTATCTTCATCGAAGAGCACGACGTAATCCACAAACCGGAGCGAATCCAGCAACAGTGCCCGGTCTTGCTGCGGCAGGACCGGACGGGTTGGTCCTTTAATCCGCTGCACCGATCGGTCAGAATTCAGTCCAACGATCAGGCAATCTCCCAGGGAACGCGCCGCCTGAAGATACAACAGGTGTCCTGAGTGGACCAGATCGAAGCAGCCATTGGTAAACACGATCCGCTCGCCGCGCTGGCGATGCGGCGCAAGAGCCGAAGGAATCTGTTCACGTGGAAGAATCATAAAGCTCTTCAGCTTGCTGTATCGCACGTTCCAGCATTGCCATTGTAATGGGGATAATGCCGGGTTCCTCGCACACGGCGCCCGCAGCAATGTTCGACAGCGCTGCTGCTTCACCCGGCGTTGCTCCTCCCAGGAATGCAGCGACAAAGGTCGCAATGACCGTGTCCCCTGCGCCGGAAACATCCGCTACGTGACGCGCTCGTGTGGAAATATGGGTTGCTGCATCACTCGAATCGAACAACACCATCCCATCTGCACCCAGGGTAATCAATACCAGATCAGCATTGAGGCGATGGCGAAGCTGATTTCCCGCTTTTTCGACATCCTCGAACGTCTGCAGCGGCAAATGCAGCGCATCCTGCGTCTCTTTCTTGTTCGGCTTGAAAAAGGTCACATCGGTGTAGTGAAAGAAATTGCGGTATTTGGGATCAACAAAAATGGGAAGGTCATACCGATGAGCAATCTGTTTGACAGTGTCAATGAGCTGGGACGTAATGACTCCTTTGTCATAGTCCTGAAAAATAATCGCATCCAATTGTGAGGCAAAACTTTCGATCAATCCTACCAGTTGTGCCGTAAGTTGCGCCGAGAGCACAGCACGGTTCTCACGATCCAATCGTGCAATATGTTGATTGTTACCAATGATCCGGGTCTTCACCGTCGTTGGACGCTGCTCGTCCACAATAATGCCAGCAGATGCCATCCCACTTTGCTCTAACAATTCCCGAAGTGTCCTCCCCGCCTCGTCATTGCCTACAACACCGAAAATGACGGGATGCAATCCCAGGCAGGCAAGGTTATTCGCCACATTGGAAGCGCCACCAAGGTGAAAACTTTCTTCCTGCAAATCGACAATTGGAACAGGCGCTTCAGGCGACAACCGGTTTACCACGCCCCAGTAGTAATGATCCAGCATCACATCGCCAATGACAGCAACCGACTTTGCACCCCACTGCTTCCGGAGTTGCTGGAATCGCTCCCATTCGATTCCATCCATTCGATTTGCCTTTGTCGTTGAACCTCTTTTTTGTGTAAAATGCGTAGATTGCTTTTTGTAAAGACAGTTTCGGAAACAAAGCACGACAAACAATGGCACAACAACGAACGATGATGGCGTTTTGTGTGCTGGCGTTTCTCAGTATAGCGAGCGCTCAGCCCCTGTCAAATCACCTGGAGCGATTTGATCGATTAATGGATCGCGGAAAAATTCAGGCAGCCAAGCAGCTCATTGACTCTCTGCTGTCCCTTCACCCGAATTCCTATCCACTGCTGTGGCGGGCTGCCCGTGCCTGGATTGTCTATGGGGAAACGCTCCCAACGGAAGAGCAGCAGGAGCGCGCTTACAATCAGGCAAAGCGTTATGCAGATCAGGCGATCCGGCACAATCCGAAGGGAATGGAAGGATACATTTATCGGGCAGCAGCAAACGGTAAAATTGCCCTTTTTCGGGGTGTTTTCTCTGTCGGTGACGTTGTTGCAGCCGTACGGGACGATGCAGAAAAAGCGATTGCTTTAAATAACAGCTCTCCCTTTATGCTGGCACTTGCCCATTACATTCTGGGGCGAACACATTTGAAGTTAACCGAAAAACCGAAACTCCTGCGTCTCCCTCTGGGACTGGGATGGGGGAATATCGATGACGCTTTATCCCATCTCCGAACGGCTGTGCAACTGGACAGCACGTACATTCGATTTCGCCTCGATTACGCTCGCGCCCTTCTGGAAGATGATCAAGAAGAAGCAGCGCGTAAGCAGTTACAACGTATTCTCCAGCTCCCCAGCCGAATGCCTGAAGATTCCCGCTACAAACGCGAAGCCCGGCAATTGCTGCAAGAACTGGAATGATACTCTACCAGCACCCAGAACTGGCAACAACTGTAGTAGCGGGCGAATCGGCAGTAACACGTTTTCGTTTTTTCCTGCGTAAGAAATCTGATTTCTGATGCTTCAGCGGACGAATGGCGCTCTATCTGTTTTCTGCTTATTCACCCGTGGTTTTTGGCATTCTGGCATTGCGAAACATTGAAGGAACATCCGGGCATTGTGATGAGGAGCAGCGGTTGAACTGTGCTGAACAAAAATGCTCAGGATGTGGCGTGCGCTTCCATCGCTGTTCCCCTAAAAAAGTGCTGGATGTCTTCATTCAGCCGCCTATCAACTGTTCGCCCCGAAATTTGGATATTTGTATTTTCCTAAGGCGTTGGTCTTCGTTGTTGTACAGTCAGGGGATCCTTAAATGAAATCGCTGGAACAATTGGAGCAAGAACTGTCGCAGCTTGGGTTGAAGCACCTGGGAGAGATTTTTTACAATCTGACTCCGGCAGAACTGTATGAGCACGCTGTACAGATGGAAGAAGGGTTGCTGTCAGCAGATGGCGCTCTGGTCGTAGACACTACCCCTTTGACTGGACGGTCCGCGAAGGATAAGTTTATTGTCGAAGAGCCTTCCAGCAAAGACAAAGTGTGGTGGGGAGATGTCAATCGACCTTTCCCGCAGGACAAATTCAACAAGCTCAAGGAAAAAGTGTTTGCTTATTTGCAGGGGCAATCGGTATACGTACAGGATTGCTATGCCGGCGCCGATCCCCAGTATCGCTTAGGGGTTCGGGTCATTACCCAGTATGCGTGGCATAACCTGTTTGCGTACAATATGTTCATCAACCTGGAACCGGCAGAAACGGAGGCTTTTGAGCCAGAGTTTACGGTGATTCACGTTCCGGACTTCAAGGCGAATCCATCAGTAGATGGAACACGGTCAGAGGTGTTTATCATTCTGGACTTTGGGCAACGGTTAATTCTGATTGGCGGTACGCACTACGGCGGCGAAATTAAAAAATCCATTTTTACCGTGATGAACTATCTGCTTCCTTTGCAAAATGTTTTTTCAATGCACTGCTCTGCTAATGTAGGACAGGCAGGTGATGTCGCTCTCTTCTTTGGACTTTCAGGTACCGGTAAAACCACGCTTTCAACTGATCCGGAACGCCCTCTAATCGGGGATGATGAACACGGCTGGAGTGAAAACGGTGTATTCAACATCGAAGGTGGCTGCTACGCCAAGGTCATCAATCTCTCACCGGATGCAGAGCCGATCATTTACAGGATGACAAAAACGTTCGGTACGATTCTGGAAAATGTTGTGCTGGATCCCATCACCCGAACGGTCGATTATGCAGACGCCTCAAAAACTGAAAACACTCGAGCCAGCTATTCTCGGGATCGTATGGATAACATTGTGCCAGAGAATCGGGCAGGGCATCCTCAAAATATTTTCTTCCTTACCGCCGACGCCTTTGGCGTTCTGCCCCCAATCGCCCGGCTTACGCCGGAACAGGCAATGTTCCATTTTCTTTCCGGCTATACTGCTAAAGTTGCAGGGACGGAAGTTGGCATTGTCGAACCGGTAGCAACTTTCAGCACCTGCTTTGGCGCGCCTTTTATGGTCCACCATCCCAGTGTCTATGCAAATTTGCTCCGACAGAAGATGCTGGAGCACAACGCTCGAGTGTGGTTGGTCAATACCGGATGGACGGGTGGTCCCTATGGAGTCGGTCACCGCATTAGCATTGCTCATACGCGGGCACTCCTGCGTGCCGCTCTCAGTGGTGCGCTGGATACTGTTCCCTTCCAGACGGAGCCATACTTCCAACTGGCGATTCCGACCGAGTGTCCGGGTGTTCCTGCCGAGATTTTGAACCCGAAAAATACCTGGGACGATCCTGAGGCTTATGATCACCAGGCAAAGAAACTGGCAATGATGTTCCGGGAAAACTTCAAGCAATATGAGGATCAGGTCGATCCGGCTGTGGCAGCATCCTTACAGACTCCGGCAGCCGTGGAATAAAGAGATATTCAGCAGTGAAGCAAGACATCGCTGGCAGTGCTGGAATTATGCAATGCCAGCTGCTGCATACACAGAGACCCTTCAAATTGTGGGGCATACCAATTGCTTCAGGATGCAAGAGACCCACTGATTGATCGTTAAACTGCAACAACGCAAAATATTAAATCTCGAGGCGAAAAAACAAAAACCAGGGGAAAATGCAGGGGAACACGACCATTGTGAAGTATACCATTTTTGGTGTTGCATTTGGGCTCACTTTTCCACTGCTTGCTGTCTTGCTCCGATACTTAGAGGGGAACTGGACTTTTGTCGTCCGGAGTTTTGCCAATGATCCACTGTTGTGGATCATTTGTACGGCTCCTGTAGTTTTAGGAATCGTTTTCGCCATCGTAGGAAAAAAACAACAGGTCGTCGAAAACACCGTTGCCCACCTGGAAGAAACGAACCGGCGGTTGGAGGAGATGCAGCGTGAGATTGAAGAGGCACTCGAATCGGCACGGAAGCTGATGGAAGTCTTCGGGGAAATGTTGCAGACCTTAGGGAAAGGGCGCTTCCGCCAGGCAATGGAATTATATCACCAGCTTCAAGGGGCAGTCGGACGAAAATACGGTGACGAAGAAGTCTTCCTTCAAAAATCCATCCAGCAGATGCTGGAATTCTGGACTCGCTTTGTATCGACGCTGGATGAGGTCAAGCGATCCGTAGGGGAAACGTATGCAGCGGTTGACAGCAAAGTGCACGAACTGCTCCAGACATTTGAAAGCCTTCAACAGCAAATCCACCAGATTCTGCAAGCCAACGATGGGGTTCGACAGTCTCTACAACGCTCGACAGAGAATGCGGAAGCAGGCAGTGAAACGGTAGACGAGATGCACCAGCAGTGTACACACTTTGTCCAGCAGTTCTCAAAATTTCAGCAGGAAGTCGAAAACATCGTCACGGAAGGCGGCAACATCAGCGCACAGGTACAGCAACTGGGCGTTCAGATGGCAGAGGTTCGCAAAGTTGCTCTGATCATTCGGGACATAGCAGAACACATCAATCTCCTTTCCCTCAACGCTGCCATTGAAGCTGCCCGCGCCGGGGAAGCCGGACGAGGTTTCGCCGTGGTTGCCGAACAGGTGCAGAGCTTAGCAGAACGAACCCGACAATCAACGGAACAGATTACGCAGGTCATCGATCAATTGCAACAGTTAACGCAACAGCTTGGCGAAGGCGTCTCCGCCTTCTATACCGTTTTGCAGCAGGTAGGACAACGGCATCAGGACATTCAGCAGTTGTTGACAGCATTTTCTCAGGCTTTGCAACAAATCCAGCAGCAGGCTCAAAACAATAGGGAGCTGGCTCAGCAATCCTTCCAGTATTTCCATCAAATGGAAGAACAGTTGCGCCAGATTGTGGACCTGATCGATCAGGAAACCCAGGAATTCCAGATGCTACAAAAAGAAAATCAACAACTCCATTCTATGATCCAACATCTGGAGCAGGTCATCCAAAGCATCGAACTCCCCTCGACGCAATCACTTACACCTCATACTAATGCAAGTCTGCTCCACCGAAGCTAATCGATGCAATCATTGGTCGTTGATCCATCCAACTGTTGGAAACTCGATGGAGCAAACATCCACATTCAACAGGCCCAACACCCACTGACGGGCACTATCGTGCCAAATACCTTACTCCTCTGCCGCCGACATTGATGTGGCAGTCTGGCGTGTCTTATACTGCGCAGCAACTGGAAGCTCGCAATGATCCCCGCAGCAGGTCAACGTCCGTGCCCGCGCTTTTTCAAAACACTCCTGTCCTTCGCGGAAAGAGAAGAACGCCAATCCGACAAGCCCCAGGGAGTCCAGCCACCCGATGTGGAACAGCTCGTATAGTCCGCTGCTGGCAAACAGCACAACAGACATCCACAGGCAGGTCAGCGTACAGCGAGCATCCGCAATAATCGGCTCTGATTGGAGCTTTTTCCCGACCGATAGCTTTGCCCAGATGAGAAAGCCCATCGTTGCCAGGGAAATCAAGGAAATAACAATTCCCCAGAACGTAGTATCCGGGCGGTGATCGGTAGCAATTGAAATTCCCGCTGAGAGAATCAGTCCGACTGTGAGCAAGTAAAAAGCCGTTCCAGTAATGCGCAGCGCCGTTTGCTCAAAGCGATCCAACTGTTCGGTACCAAATCGCCCGATGCGCCACACCATATGGGCAATGCCAATGCCGGACAGAACTTCGATAAAACTATCAATGCCAAATCCCATCAGAGTCAGCGCTTCATCCTGATAGCCCAGAAAGATGGACAGCACCCCCTCCAGAACATTGTAGCCAATTGTGACAAGACTGAGCCAATACGCACGCCGATAGAGCCGCTGCTCCTGTATTGTGAGCGTTCCCATATCCCTTGACCCAATTGTTCCGTATTTTTGCTGTTCTGCAACAAACGATTGGTGAAGCAAAATATGGGATCAAAAGAGAAGTTTGTCCTGCTGGATGGAATGTCCTTAGTGTTTCGTGCCTATCACGCTCTTTCCCGTGCCAACCTCCAATCGCCGGTAACGGGCGAACCAACATACGCTGTTTTTGGGTTTGCCAATATGCTGGCAACTTTGCTGGAAAAAATTCAGCCTCATTACATCGTCGCCGCCTTCGACACTGCAGAACCAACGGTGCGGCACGAACAATACGAAGCCTACAAAGCCAATCGCCCGGAGTTCCCTGAGGATCTGGTGCCACAGCTTTTGCGAATCAAAGAGCTGTTGATAGCTTTACGGATCCCAATCCTCGAAATGCCCGGCTACGAGGCGGACGACATTATTGGTAGTCTGGCGAAAAAAGCGGCAGCGCAAGGACTGGATGTCTATTGCGTCACTTCTGACAAAGACTTCTTCCAGCTTGTGAATGCCCACATCAAAATCTTTCGTCCCGGCATCCGCTCCGGAGAGTATGAAATCATCGATGGTGCCAAGGTACGGCAACGATACGGTATTGAACCCTCCCAGTTTGTGGATTTCTTAGCCCTGGTCGGTGATCCTGTTGATAATGTTCCCGGCGTCAAAGGCATTGGTGAAAAAACGGCACGAACGTTGATTGCGACTTACGGTTCCTTAGAGGCAGTCTATCAGCATTTAGAAGAACTTTCCCCTTCCATTCGCAAAAAACTGGAGCAGTACCGGGATGAAGCATTTTTATCTCGCGAGCTGGTAACGATCCACACCGATCTGGACATTCCTCTGGATCTGGAGCGATTTCGTCTCCAGAAACCCGACTATGCGCAACTTCATACTCTCTTTGATCAACTGGGATTCCACCGATTGCGAGAACGATTTGGCTTGCCGGACGCCGAAGCAGTAACGCAAAAAACGGATTTCCAGACGATTGCTGATCGCCCCCATCAATACACCTTAGTGAACTCTTTCTCCCTGCTGCAAACAATGCTGACAGAATTGCAACAGTCGGAATGGTTAGCAGTCGACACAGAGACTTCTTCGCTGGAACCAATGCGGACGAAGCTGGTTGGTATTTCCCTGAGCAACAAAGTGGGGCGAGCGTGGTACATTCCCATTTTCGGCGCTGAAGACCATTTCGTAGATGACCGATGGCGAATGAAAGGAGAACGTCAGGGACATCTCTTTGCAGGCACCGGAGGAGCAACGAATGGGTCAATCCAGCGCACAATTCTCCAACAATTGCAGCCCATTCTGGAAAATGCACACATCCTGAAAACGGGACAAAACATCAAGTTTGATCTGCTGGTGCTCCGCCGCTATGGCATCCAGGTACAACCGGTCAAATTTGATACAATGGTCGCAAGCTACGTATTAAATCCAGATGCCTCCCATAACTTAGAAGCACTGGCAGAACGATGGTTGCACTACAAGCCGATTTCGATTGCAACGCTGATCGGCGAACGACGCAAAGGGCAAATTTCGATGACAGAGGTTTCTGTCAGCGACGTGTATCCATACGCCTGCGAAGACGCAGACATCACGCTGCAGCTTACCTATCGTCTTCGTGAAGAGCTCGAAAAGGAAAATTTACTACACCTGGCAGAAACGATCGAGTTTCCTCTGATCGAAGTCCTGACCACGATGGAATACAATGGCATTGCGATCGACCAGCAGGTGCTGCAGGAAATTTCTGTTGTACTGGAACAACGGATTCAGGAACTCAAGAAGAAAATCTTTGAAGAAGCCGGGATGAGCTTCAACATCGATTCGCCCAAACAATTAGCACACGTCCTTTTTGAAAAGCTGATGATCCCACCAATCAAAAAAACGAAAACTGGCTATAGCACCGATGCTTCGGTGCTGGAAGAATTAGCTCGATCCTATCCCATCGCGCAATACATTCTGGAGTATCGGCAGCTTACCAAGTTGAAATCAACGTACGTCGATGCGTTGCCGCGCTACATCCATCCCGAAACTGGCTGCATTCACACCACGTTCAATCAGACAGTTACCAGCACAGGGCGGCTGTCATCCAGCAATCCAAATTTACAGAACATCCCGGCGCGTGGGGAGCTTGGAATGGAAATCCGACAGGCATTTGTACCCCGATCTTCCGATCGGTGGTTGCTTTCCGCCGATTATTCTCAGATCGAGCTGCGACTGATGGCGTATTTCAGCGGCGATGAGCATTTGATCGCCGCCTTTCGTGAGGGATTGGACATTCACACGGCAACGGCAGCCCGGCTGTTCGGCGTGCCGATGGATCAGGTAACGCCCGATATGCGGCGAAAGGCAAAGACGGTGAACTTCGGCATTATGTACGGACTGGGACCGTACGGGCTGGCGCAACAACTCCGAATATCCCGGACGGAAGCCCGGCAGATCATTGAACAGTATTTCCAGACATATCCCGGCATCCGCCGATATATCGAGGAGACTCTGGAAAAAGTCCGCAAGCAGGGATATGCAGAAACGCTCTTCGGTCGGCGGCGCTATTTTCCCAACATCAACAGCCACAATGCGACCGTCCGGAAAGCCGAGGAACGGGCAGCAATCAATATGCCGCTGCAGGGAACGGCAGCCGATATGATCAAACTTGCAATGATCCGGGTCCATCATCGCCTGCAGGAACAATACCCCAACTCCCTGCTGTGCCTCCAGGTTCACGATGAGTTAGTACTGGACATTTCCGATGCAGATCGCCACCATTTGCCCGATGAAGTGAAAAACATTATGGAAAGCGTTGTATCGCTGGGCGAAGTACCAATTGTTGTCGACGTCGGCATTGGGAAAAACTGGGCAGAAGCCCATGGGTAAGCACGATGCTACCATTCATCTTGTTTTTTATCACGATGTCCTGTGCCCCTGGTGTCTCCCAATGTCTCGCCGGCTCCACCGGCTCCAGCAGGAACTGGGAGATCAGTTAGTCGTCGAACATCGATGCTATGCGCTGGTTCCCGAACCAGAAGACCTGCGGCATCTCTTCGGAAGCTTTGCTGCGGCAAAACGGGAGTTTCTGGCAATGTGGCGGGAAATTGCCCAACTACCGGAGGGTGCCGATGTTCGCCCGGATCGGATGGCACGCCGATCATTCCGCTTCCCCCATTCATCGCCAGCTCTGTGGAGCTGCAAGATTGCAGAGTGGCAGAAAGGAGCCGATGGTCACTGGCAAATGTTCGACCTTCTCCAGGAAGCACTGTTTGTCCACGCTGAAAACATCGCCTCCCTGCGGGTGCTGCGAAAATATGCTCGACGATGCGGACTGGATATCCGAGCGTGGGAACACGCAATGAGCAGCCAAGCCGTACGTGAAGCTGTGCTCCAGGATCAGCAGGAAGCTCATCGCTGGGGCATCTTCGGCGTGCCAGCGCTGGTAATCAACCATCAATTCCTTCTCCAGGGGGAATTGCCGTATCAGGTCCTGCGATCTGAAATCTTAACGGCAACTCAATGACCTTACTTTATCCCGCCAGCACTTCCTGGAAAAACTGCACAATGTGTTCTCCAATCGCCAGCGATGCTGTTGCCGCCGGCGATGGAGCATTTAGAACGTGGAGCATTCGTCGGCGATGCTTGAAGAAAAAGTCGTGATACAATTGCCCGTTGGGTAACAGAAGCTGCGCCCGGACCCCACTCCCATTGCGCTGGAGATCTTCCGGGGCTACCTCGCGAAGCAGCCGTGCAACCGAGCGATAGAACCACCGCTTCGACAGGGAGCGCACAACTTCCGCAACGCCTGTCCTCCAGTACCGCCGAATCAAATGCATCGTACCGCTATAGCGGAGCGTTTGCCAGAGCTCTGAAGGGCGAACAACGCTCCACCGGTAGCCTTCGCGGGCAAATGCCAGAACAGCATTGGGTCCACAATGGACTTCTCCGTCAATGCCGCGGGTAATATGCACCCCCAGAAAGGGAAATCGGGGATCAGGAACAGGATAGATCAATCCGCGACACAAATACTGCTTGTCGGGAACAAGGGTGTAGTACTCACCACGAAAAGGGACAATGCGGGCAGGGACCGCAATCCCCGAACGCTGAGCAACAACATCGGCGTACAAACCAGCGCAGGCAATGAAACCATCTACGACCATCTCTCCCTGAGAAGTTGCAATCTCTACCGCGTCGGGATACTCCTTCGCACGAAGGAACGTGGTATTGGTCAGAATCTGGTGTCCACGATCCAGCAGCCATTGCTGGAGGGCGCGTGCCACGCGGCGAAAGTCCACCACGCCAGCTTCGGGCACCCACAGTGCCCGGATTCCCCGGCAATACGGCTCTTGCTCGTGAAATTGATCAGGCTCCCACAGTTCACACTGCAACCCATTTTGTTTCCCCTGAGCATACAATTTCTCCAGTTGCGGCAATTCCGAGGCATCCTGCGCAACGATCAATTTGCCACTGAGCCGATAGGGAATCTGCTGCTGATCGCAGAATTCCAGCAACAAACGATATCCTCGCCGGGTAAGCTGCGCTTTCAGGGAATTGGGAGGGTAGTAAACGCCGGAGTGCAGAACTCCCGAATTGTGTCCACTCTGATGCTGAGCAACCGCTGCTTCTTTTTCAATGACGGTGATGCGGCTGTCGGGAAAGGTTTGCGCCAGAGCACGAGCGGTTGCCAGACCAACAATCCCGGCTCCAACGATACAGAAGTGTTGTTTCATTGTGTTTGGGTGTCATCCTCCGCCGTATCAGCCAGTGAAGCACGCACCTGTAAAGGATGCAGGGGATCGAAAATGAGCATTTCAAACCCGTTCTGAATCGGTTCTCCTGCTTGTTGCTGCAATGCCAACCGCTCCTGCTCCAGATACTCCCGCACGGCTGGCTTGATGTAAACACCGTCCAGCGGAAAGCTGCTTAAGGCTTGTGCCAGCAGGGAAATTTTGCTTTCGACCGGCAGGGAACGATTGATAACAATCAGCCGCTGCTGCTCCAGAATACACGAGCCACCCCGAAAATTCCCCTGTTCAAATCGTACGGTAATGTTCAATGTTGCCGCTAAGGACTTGAGTTCTTCCAGTAACTGCTTTGGCTTCATCCGCACGTGTCTTTTCTGGTACTTCTCTTCCTCTTTATGCGCACTGCAAATTTAGAGAATTTGCCAGCGACAACCAAAGATGCCAATCACCCTTGCAGAAGCGCCAAAAACGGCATATTCTCCATCCAATATCGCTGCAAAACTCAGCGTTCGACAGCTAACATCCGCTCATACTGCTGCATATATTCCTTGATAGCGTTCACAATACCCCGCGCTATTTTCCGCTGACCCTGCTTCGACGCCAGGAATTTTTCATCACGAGGATTGGACAGAAAGCCAGCTTCAAACAGAACATTGGGCATTGAGGCGCCAACCAACACCAGAAATCCCGCTTGATGAACGCCTCGATCTGGCAAACCGGTGACCTGTGAAACATGCTTCTGGAGCAGCGAAGCAAACAATTCGCTGAATTTCACAAAAGCCCGCTGCGCCATTGTGGCAATAATCAACTGCTCCTCTGTCAGCTTTACATACCGCTGTTGATCGGCTTCCAGCCGAATAACGGCATTTTCCCGCCGGGCTACTTCCAGCGCATCGGCGTTCCGCCCCGGTCGAAGGATGTACGTCTCGCAACCCCGAGCAGGATCAGGTTTGCGTGGTTTGGAATTGCAATGAATGCTGACAAACAATTTCCCACCGCTTTGATTGGCAATTTGTCCTCGCCGATAGAGCTCGACAAAGCGGTCCGTTGTTCGGGTATACACGACTTTAATCTGCGGGAATTCTTTTTTGAGCAGTCGTCCAACCTCCAGCGCAATTGCCAGCGTAATATCTTTTTCCCGAACTCCTGTTACCCCAATCGCTCCTGCATCCTTGCCACCGTGTCCCGGATCTAACACAATCACATCCAGTTTCCATTTCTGCTGTTCCTTCTGCAGCTTCTCGGCAACGCTTTCCACCTGCTGCTTGAAATAAATCCGAAACTTCAGTGCCGTACTGTTTGCAATGCGGCGATAGTCCACGTCTGCAATCTCCGTGGGAAACTGGAACGTATACCGGAGAATGTTCCGGATCTTTTCTACTTTGATGCGACACCGATGCTGCTTCCCCAGCACCGCCAAAGAGCCTGCCCGATGGAGTGCATCCGGGATGCGAATAATAACGGTATTGCCGAAAAATTCTGGCTTCTGATAAGCGCCAATGGAGCGATTCGCATACAGGTAGAGCTCGTAGGTATCACCGGAAGGCACCAGCCGCACCTTCTGGATCAGCAACGGTGGTCTGCTGCGCTCTGGTGGTGCTAACCACTCCAGCGGCATAAGCGAGGCTAAAAGTGGCGATGACCGCAGTGGCACACCAAGCTGGAAGGACTGTGTCTTGCGAGGTGGTAGCTTCGGTAACGGTCGCCGCAATCCGGGCGGAATCTGGTAAAACAGCGGAGGGAGAAACAGTGGCCTGGCTTTGTACCGGGGAAGCTTCCGTTGCCCAGCAACTTCCAGTTGCCACTTCCGACTTTCCCCCAAATACTGTGGCAAACCGGTTTCCGCAATCCAGCTTAAGCGCTGGCGCACCGCCTCCACCCCTTCTTCCAGTGGCGGCACTGCACCGGTCACCACAACGGGCTGGGTGGTGCGTCTCGGTTTGACAACAAAAGGCAACAGCTCTGCCAGTGCTTCCTGAAATTGAAGACGCAGCTTCTTTCCCCGGTGTTCGTAGCGAAGAACACCCAGCGATCGAAGGGCTTCCAGATAGCCAAACAGTGGTAGAAACGGTTTATCCTCCCATTGAACCACCGGATAAGGCATCTGGTATTCATAGCGATTTTCGCCTTTCTCCAGATACAAAATCAGGCTCAATGGCGCAAAGCGGAGATGGAATTGAAGCCGATCGCTCCAGATCCAGTGATGACGCCACTGTCCACCTGGAAGAATCCGAGCGGCATCTGCGGGTGAAATATACCGGTGCGGTCCCAGTTGAAGAACCGTTATTCGCACCGGTTTGTATCCCGATCGCACCACCGTATAGCGGTGAAACTGCTGTGCTGTCAGAAACACCGGTGCAAGGAGCAGCAAGCTGGCAAATAGCAGCACACTCCGTTTCTTGTTCATTGCTCTACTCTGACCATCGTTTGTAATTCCGGATACTGCTCACTTCGCAGCACGCCTGCTAATCGGTAATATTGCATCGCCGTCGGACGCCACTTAATGCGCATCCGTTGCATAAATTCTTCAACAGGAATGCCGGATTCTGCCAGTAAGATTCCTGCGGTGTGCCGAATGGAAAAGGGCGTTATCAGACGCTTGCGATCCTGCTTGATGCCGCTCTGCCGCAGCCGCTCGGAAATTGCCTCGCGAATCCCACGAATCGTCATTCGCTGCCGCTGTGATCGATTGCTGTAGCTCACAAACATTGGTGAATCCTCGTCCAGCTCTTCGTACTGCCGCCGTTTCTCCAGATACCGTTGCACCGCTTCCACTACCGCCGGCGGTACAGGCACAACTTCATCTTTCACCGTTCGCCCCTTCCCCTGCACATAGAGGATCCACTTCCGCCCCCGGCGTTGCAAATCCCCAATGTTGGCATACATTATTTCTCGCTCCGAACAGGCGCACCCCAACATCAACTGAATAATCGCTCGATCCCGCAGTCCGATCTCGGTCGTCTGATCAATGGACTCCAGCAACTGCTGAATCTCCGATAATTGCAGATACATTCGATGATGGTGTTGCGGACGCCGACCGCCAGCCACTCGAGCCGCCGGATTTTTCTCTAACACTCCTTCAGCTACCAGAAACTGGCAGAATCGTCGCAGAGCGGTCAGATACGTAGCAACCGTTGCTTCTTTGAGCTTCCGCTGCGTTTTGAGAAATTCTCGATACCGTTCAACATCGCGCACCCGGAAGAAAAAGTGGCGGTCCTGGACAAAAAAATTGACAAAAGCCTTTAGCGAACGCTCATACGTTCCTCGCGTTTCCGGTGATCGCTCCTGCAGCGTCTCCAGAAACGCCGCTATGTACCGCTTGAGCTCCGTGAGCTTGAGCTTGACCGGTTTAAAAGTATCCTTGATCATTCCCGCGCTGTCTTGCCCCAAAGATTTTTTAAAATTACAACTTTCTGACGAAATGGGAAGCGAAAACGGTAGGCGCGGATGCGCAATATCCCGCAAGGGTACAATGTTCCATACCGGTACGGACAATTGCTGCTTTGAACGATTCGTAGAAAGTTGATCGGCGCAAAGAAACGGTCGGGAAACAGGTGTCAGGCTACCTGCCGATTTTCCCTGCATTCTGTGTTAGACAGCGGTGAGAGCATATTGCTGATGCAGAAGCAGTACGCTGTCCAGAAGCCATCAATCGCTGTTGCTTGCCATACACGATTCCGCATTTCCAGCCGTTCTTTGCTTAAGGAACAAAAGGAAAGGCAAAAAATTTTTAGAAATGATCCGCGAAAGTGCTGAGAAAGTCATCGGACAATATGAACACATTCAGGAGCAACTGCAAGACCCAGAAGTTGTGGCGGATCTGGAGCGATATAAACAGTTAGCGCAGGAAGAGAAACGATTAGCTCCCATTGTTGCAGTTGCACGCCGGTATTTGCAGTTGCTGCGAGAGCACCAGGAACTAGAGGAATTACTGGACAGCGCTGAGGATAAGGAATTAGCGGAGATTGCAAAAGAAGAACTTCGCACACTGGAAGAAACGCTTCCGGCTATCGAGGAAGAGCTGCAAGGACTGCTGTTACCGGAAGATCCGAAAGATCAGCGGAATTGCATCGTTGAGATTCGAGCAGGTACTGGCGGTGAAGAAGCTGCTCTGTTTGCTGCCGATCTGTTTAAAATGTACCAGCGATACGCTGATCGCAAAGGATGGCAAATTGAGGTGCTGGACTTCCACGAAAGCGATAAGGGAGGCTTCAAAGAGATCATTTTTTTAGTCAAAGGAGAACGGGCATACGGAACGTTGAAGTATGAAAGCGGGGTTCATCGCGTCCAGCGGGTGCCGGAAACGGAGTCGCAGGGGCGCATTCATACTTCCGCCGCCTCGGTTGTGGTGTTGCCGGAACTGGAGGATATTGAGGTGGAAATCAGCGACGAGGATCTCCGCATCGATGTCTATCGTGCCAGTGGGAAGGGAGGACAACACGTGAACAAAGTTGAAACCGCTGTCCGAATTGTTCACATCCCGACGGGGATCACTGTCCAATGTCAGGACGAGCGATCCCAGCATCGTAACAAGGAGAAGGCAATGAAAATCCTTCGGGCACGGCTGTATGAACTCCAGCAACAGCAGCAGCAGGCAGAAATATCTTCTCAGCGTCGATCGATGATCCGCAGCGGCGATCGATCGGAAAAAATTCGGACGTATAACTTTCCGCAGAACCGGGTTACCGACCATCGACTTCAGGGAGAGGTAAAAAATTACCCTCTTAAGGAAATTCTGGCTGGCAATTTAGACCCGCTGATTACCCAGCTTCAGTTGCTGGATCGCCAGGAGCGACTGGCAGAAGCGAAGCGTATGGCTTCATAAAGCTACTCTTGTTCCTCCAATCGGTGAGACGCCATCGTTAACACCTGAGATCCTCCTGCCACGAAAGCAGCAACAACAAACACCAGGCTTTCCGGGAGCGCCGGCTTTCGCTGGCAAACACTGGAAACGTCCCACTGGGAGCGCCGGCTTCCGCCGGCAAAAAGTGCACACTGAAGGATGCGCTCCCGGTTTCCAGAAGCGCCGACTTTCCCGACAAAGGATGGACACCGAAAGGTGCACTTCCCGTAAAATGGATCCTCATTACCACGCACTGAATACTGCCATCTGTCCAGTAAAAGCCTGTTTTTTCGTAATTTTCGGGTTTTCAAAAATGGAGTTCCACAAAGCCTTAGGAATTGAATGGTACGGGTGCGTGAAGCGTGGGCAACCCGCATTGGTTTGATTTTAGCGGTAGCAGGTAATGCTGTTGGACTGGGAAATTTTCTCCGATTTCCTGTGCAAGCTGCCAGTAACGGTGGTGGAGCGTTTATGATTCCTTACTTCATTTCCTTCATTCTGCTGGGTATTCCCCTGATGTGGATGGAGTGGACGATCGGTCGCTATGGCGGTCGATACGGCCACCACAGCGCTCCCGGAATGTTCGCGGTTATCTGGCGACATCCGATCGCAAAGTATCTGGGCGCTCTCGGGTTGTTCATCTCACTCACCATTATGGTGTACTACACCTACATCGAATCCTGGACGCTGGGCTATAGCATCTTCTCTCTCCTCGGACTGTATTTTGATAACACAACCTTTGAGAGTGCAAAGGAATTTCTCCTGAGTTACCAGGGACTCAAACCGGACGGTCCTTTTTCCTCTGTGCTGGTTGCCTACCTTTTCCTGCTGGTGACCCTGGGCATTAACTTCTATGTGCTGAGTAAGGGAATTTCCGGTGGGATTGAAAAACTGGCACGGATTGCAATGCCAACCCTGTTTGTCTTTGCGGTTCTGTTAGCAATCCGGGTTCTGACCATCCAGACAGACCCGGCAATTCACAAAGCAACAGTATGGGAAGGGCTCGGATTTCTCTGGAATCCAGATCTCTCTGCTCTGTCGGATCCAAAGGTCTGGCTGGCGGCTGCCGGACAAATTTTCTTTACGCTCAGCCTGGGAATGGGAACCATCCACGCTTATGCCAGCTACCTTCGACCAAAAGATGACATCGCTCTTTCGGGTCTGACCACCGCATCGATTAACGAATTCGCAGAGGTTGTGCTCGGTAGTTCCATTGCCATTCCGATCGCGGTTGTATTCTTTGGGGTTCAGGCAACGCAGGAAATTGCTCAGGGAGGAGCTTTCAATCTGGGCTTCGTATCAATGTCGGTGATCTTCAGCCAGATTCCCTTTGGCGAATTCTTCGGGTTTCTGTGGTTCGGCTTACTCTTCTTTGCCGGCATCACCTCTTCGGTTGCAATGGCACAACCGGTTATTAGCTTTCTGGAAGATGAGTTTCGCTTTTCCCGTGGCAAAGCGGTGGCGATTATCGCTGTTTTAACGTTCATCTGCATCCAGCCGGTGGTCTTCCTGCTGGGACACGGATTTCTGGATGAGCTGGACTACTGGGGCGGTACCTTTATGCTGGTCGTCTTTGCCCTGATTGAAACTATCCTGTTCGCCTTCGTGCTGGGCGTGGACAAAGGATACCAGGAGTTAATGCGCGGAGCAGATATTCACATTCCCGAATGGTTCAAGTTCGTGTTCAAGTACATCACACCGCTGTTTCTTATCATCATTCTGGGCTACTGGGCAATAACGGATGCCTGGCGCGTCCTGCTGCTGGAAGGAGTATCCCCTGATGCTATTCCGTATCGCTGGGCTGCAAGAGGACTAATGGTGTTGTTTACCATCGGCATCTGCTGGATGGTCTATCGCGCCTGGCAGTATCGCAGACAAATGGGATTGCGGGATGATGTCATCGAAGTGCCAATCGACTGAACTACTACAATGATCCTCAAACGCCATATCGGACTCTACACCGATTTCTACGAACTCACGATGGCGCAGGGGTATTTCTTTCAGGGGATGGCGGAAAAGCCAGCGGCTTTTGACTACTTTTTTCGGAAAAATCCTTTCGACGGCGGCTTTGTGATCTTTGCAGGACTGGGCGATCTGCTGCCGATGCTGGAACAACTCCGGTTTGAAACCGATGATCTGGAATATCTCCGTAGTCAGGGCTTCCGGGATGAATTTTTAACCTTCCTCCGGAATTTTCGCTTCCAGGGAACGGTGTACGCACCCCCAGAGGGCGAAGTGGTGTTCCCCTATGAACCAGTGGTGCGCATTGAAGGGCGGATGTTCGAGGTGCAGCTCATCGAAACCTTAGTGCTTAACTTCCTCAACTTTCAATCGCTCATTGCAACCAAAGCTGCCCGGATTCGCCGGGTCGCTGGCGATCGAATCTTCCTGGACTTCGGGTTGCGCCGCGCTCAGGGGCTGGGAGGAATGCAGGCAACTCGAGCGGCAATTATTGGCGGTGCCAACGGGACTTCCAACGTGTTGGCTGGATGGGAGTATGACATTCCGGTTTCCGGTACGCAAGCCCATTCGTGGATCCAGAGTTTCCCCGATGAACTCACCGCTTTCCGCGCCTTTGCGCAATTGTATCCAGATCGCTGCATCCTGTTGGTGGACACGTACGATACGCTCAAAAGTGGCGTTCCAAATGCCATTACCGTCGCAAAAGAACTGGAAGCACAAGGACACCGTCTTCTGGGTATTCGGCTGGACAGCGGCGATTTAGCCTATCTGAGCAAGCAGGCTCGCAAAATGCTGGATGCAGCAGGACTGCATTACGTAAAAATTTTTGCCTCGAACCAACTGGATGAATACGCAATCCGGAGTCTGAACGAACAAAGTGCACCGATCGACGGCTTTGGAGTGGGAACTCGACTGGCGGTAGGACGCCCCTCTGCTGCGCTGGATGGAGTTTACAAACTCTGCTGGTTCGATGGAACGCCCCGGCTCAAAATTTCTGAAGACATCACGAAAGTGTCGCTCCCTGATCGGAAACAGGTGTGGCGCTACTGGAACAGCAATGGATACTTTTACGCTGATGGTATTGCACTGGCGGCGGAATCAGCCCCAACAACCCTTTTCCATCCCTTCTTTCCCCATCAGCACGTCAACGTTGCACACTTCGACAAAGAACCGCTTCTGAAACAAGTAATGGTCAATGGCAAGATCGTCAGTCCTCTCCCTTCGGTGCAGGAAAGTGCTGCTTATGCACAGCAGCGGCTTGCTCATCTGGAGCCAGAATACCAGCGATTTGAAGAGCCCTATGTTTATAAAGTCGGCATCAGCAAAGCACTGATGGAGCTTCGCGATTCCCTAGTTTTCGCCCATCATCGATCGCCATATCGAGCGAAAAAATCTTCAGATCGTCCATTGCAATAAGCAGAGAAATTGTCCTTCCTTTGTTGCCAGTTTCAACAAATGTGAATGTGTGGATGATTTACTTCATCTCCGATCTGCACCTGGGCTTAGGAGATGCCGGTGACGTGCGGCGAGAACAGCTTTTCCGGCAGTGGCTCAAGCTTATCGCCCGGGATGCAACAGCGCTGTACATCGTTGGTGATCTGTTTGATTACTGGTTTGAATACCGCACGGTTATCCCTGCCCCGTTTTATCGCGTCTTAGCAGCTTTTGCTGACTTAGTCGAAAGTGGCGTTCACATTCACTATATCATTGGCAACCACGATTTTGGTCACTGGCGATTCTTCCAGCACGAAATTGGTGCCGTATTGCATTGGGAGGATGTGCAAACAGAGATTCACGGGAAAAAGTTTTATATTGCCCACGGGGATGGGAAACTCGAGGGCGATCGAGGCTATTTGCTACTGCGAAAAGTTCTTCGCAATCCACTGGCGCAACGCCTTTATCGCTGGATCCATCCTGACATCGGTATCTGGTTAGCCTCCCTTTCATCCCGCGCCAGTCGGAAACATACGGAAGGAAATAATCCTCACCGAACCGATTATCTGTTCCACTTTGCAAAGCAGAAAATCGAGGAAGGATTCGATTACGTCATCTTAGGACATCAGCACCTGCCGCAAAAAAAGGTGTACCAGCAGGGCGTGTATATCAATCTGGGTGATTGGCTGGAACACGATTCCTTTGCCCGCTTTGATGGCGAAACCGTGGAACTGCTACAACTCCGCCACTTTCTCAATCCATCGGCTTCACAATTGACCACGGTCCCCGTATGAGTGCTGTGACAGCCAGCGTTTCTTTACGGCTGTGGTGGCAGGCAGCACGCCCCAAAACCTTAGTGGCTGCCTTCACTCCTGTGTTTTTAGGCTCTGCATTAGCGTGGTACAAAGGTGCTTTTGATCCGCTTGTCTTTGCACTTACCCTTGTTGCAGCCGTAGCAATTCAGATTGCAACGAACTTTTTCAATGAAGTTTATGATTACTGGAAGGGAGCTGATACGGGCGAGCGCTTGGGTCCACCCCGGCTGGTCGCTCAGGGCGTTATTGCGCCGCAAATGATGATGCGTGCTGCGCTGTTGCTGTCTGCCTTAGCACTTCTTGCTGGTATCCCCCTGATTCTGCGTGGCGGTCTACCGATCGTATTGATTGGAGGAGTTTCCCTGCTCTTAGCCTGGGCGTATACCGGTGGTCCCTTTCCGTTAGCCTATCGGGGACTCGGAGAAGTTTTTGTCTTTGTGTTCTTTGGTATTGTGGCAGTCGGTGGCACGTTCTATCTGCACACTCTCTCCTATTCACTCGATGCACTGCTGCTTTCTTTCATTCCCGGAGCTCTTTCTACCGCGCTGCTGCTGGTCAACAACATCCGTGATATTCCAACCGACCGGGCTTCGCAGAAGCGAACGCTCAGTGTGCGGCTGGGGCGCCGGAAATCGGAAAAACTCTACCAGTTGCTGATGTTCCTTCCTTTGCCAACGACGTTGCTCTTGATCGGGCTGGGGCTTCCGTGGACGCTGCTGTTGGATCTCTTTACCCTGCCGACCACCGTTCGCCTTGCCCGCCTTGTCCAGCAATTGCAGGGGCGAGCGCTGAATCAACTTCTGGAAAAAACCGCTATCCTGCTGTGGCTGCATACCATCCTTCTGGTTGCCGGTCTCATAGTGGGGAAGCAGTTCTGATGTTCTGGATCGGCGTCTTCGGCAGTGGGACAGTAACGCCGGAAAATCCACTCTATGAACAGGCAGAACTCCTGGGAAAAGCCATTGCAGAGGCAGGATGGGTTGTGCTGAATGGCGGCTATGGCGGCATTATGGAAGCGGTGAGTAAAGGAGCAATAGCCGCCGGCGGCACAGTCATTGGCATAACGACATCGTGGCTGAAGAAACGACAACCGAATCCGTACCTCTCACGGGAAATTACTGCTCCCACCTATCTGCAACGGCTGGAGCGATTGGTTCTCTCCGCCGATGCGGCTGTCGTCTTCCCCGGCGGAAGTGGAACGATGCTGGAAATTGCGGCACTGCTTACTCTGGTAGAACGCCGCTTTCTGGATGAGAAGCGTCCCATCGTATTTTTCTCTGATTTCTGGCGCCCCTGGCTGCAACTTTTGCAGGATCAGGGAATCATCGCCACCGTGCCGCCACGAATACAATTTGTGAATACCATCGATCCCGTCATTCCCTTTCTGCAACAATGTTTCCAGACCCACCATTCAGCTCAATAACTTCTGTTCTCTGCGTCTGTCCTGACAGTGTCAGGATTTCCTGACACCGCTGTGCAAGAAAAGGTGTGAAAATGTCCGGAAAGGACACACTTCCATCGATATTTTCCTTCTGGCACGGTTTTTTCAGTATAGGAATTTTACGCAAAATAAAGAACACAGATAGTCGTAGCACGAAAAAAGTCTGTAAAACAAAAAGAGGGCATATATGGAACATTTCCGTGGTTGAATCTCTTTCTGAGGCAAGTGGGTATGTCGAACAAATCAGCGGAGGAAATCATTTTCTTTTCGTTTCTTGTATCGGAAATCGTTCGTTGTTGTTTAACAACAAAAAGGGACAGAGTATGCAAAACACTCCTCTTTCTCTGAATGCCCACGACTCTTCCTTCCGCGCAATTATGCAAGCCTTAGAACAGCTCATTCAGCAATTGCAGTCCAGCCACACGCTTTCTCAGGAAACATTCGAACGTGTTCTCGAAGCACGATATGCTATGTATCGTGCCCTTTGGAAGGTCATCCAAGAGCTGGAAAGCACAAAACGTTCGGCACAAGACCGCAAGGAGCTCCGTTCTCTGGAGGCATTGCTTCGGAATCTGGTGGAACGGTGGGGTAACAGGGATGGTCTTAATGAGTCGGTAGTAGATCCTGACCTACGGCGGATAGATCCTGAGGAACGGATAGGAAAGGTGCCGAAGGCAAGCTGGGACCTATATGGATACACTCCGGGAGCCCCTGAGGTATGGACGGAAGAGGCACCGATCGAACGCCCCCTCTTTATGAGACGCCCGTCGCGGCCGCAGCAAAAGCACAGATTACTTCACATTATAGACCGTACGACTCTTGTTTCCGTTAAAAACAAAAAAAATGAAAATCTTATCACACTCCCACTCAAGCCATTAAACGCAGCGCTGTATACCCTGATTCTGAGCTATGCTCCGGATCCGGTACGGCTGGGAAAAGAAACACTTCCAAAATATTGGAACCTGTTCAAGGAGCTGTACGGATACTTTTCCCAGCACAGTGGTCATTACGAGAAATTTGTCTTGCCCGTCGAGTCCAGGAAATCACATCCTGCGTGCTGGTTCGACCTGAGCAATAAGATTTACAAACTGGTCTCGGAAATCAACGCTGCCATTCGACGCACCGAGGAACTTCCAGAAAAGATAAAAGAAAAGCTGTACATTCACAAAACGGGGGCATATCGCACCAAACGCTACTACATACAATTGCCTCCGGAGCAGCATCGTCTGCCAGTAGAGTTAAGAGAAATCCTGAAAAGGTATTTAGGCTAACGCTGAGACGTTGGTCTGAGCCTTAGAAAATCCCTCCTCCTTTTTTGATCGCACCGTAGGGGCAGCCACAAAGCGGCTGTCCCTTTTTTGTTCTTTGCTGTTTCTTTCTGGTCCTGAGAGTTGTATTCGGTATTTGCCACACTTTTCGTAACTTTGTAGTCTTTTAATTGCAGTACAAAGAAGAAACTGGGGGCAATCGATGGAGAATCGGCAGCACGTAAACGAAGGCTATATTGTCCAGGTCATTGGTCCCGTTGTCGACGTCGAATTCCCAAACGGCAATCTACCGAACATTTTGAATGAGTTGCAAATTCCACGGAAGTTACCGGAAACGGGCGAAGAAAACATTCTGGTTTGTGAGGTTCAGCAGCACATTGGTGAGTCCAGGGTTCGCAGCATTGCGATGGACAGCACCGATGGACTGGTTCGGGGAATGAAGGTGTACGATATGGGTGAACCTATTACTGTTCCTGTTGGTCCAGAAGTGCTGGGGCGGCTAATGGAGGTAACCGGTCGTCCGATTGATGGGAAAGGGGAAATTCGTTCCAAAAAGCGATATCCAATCCACCGTCCTGCTCCTCCTTTTGTAGATTTTACCACGAAAAAAGAGATGTTTGAAACCGGCATCAAGGTGATCGATTTGATCGAGCCGTTTACCAAAGGGGGAAAAACAGGACTGTTTGGCGGTGCCGGCGTTGGCAAAACCGTTATTATTCAGGAACTGATTCACAACATTGCAAAGCAGCACGGTGGATATTCGGTTTTTGCTGGCGTTGGCGAGCGTACCCGGGAAGGGAACGATCTGCTGCTGGAAATGACCGAATCTGGCGTCATTGACAAAACCGTTCTGGTCTTTGGTCAGATGAACGAGCCGCCGGGCGCACGGGCACGTGTTGCTTTGACGGCGCTGAGCGTTGCAGAGTACTTCCGGGATGAAGAAGGGCGTGATGTGCTCCTGTTTATCGATAATATCTTCCGTTTCGTTCAGGCAGGATCGGAGGTTTCCGCTCTCTTAGGGCGAATCCCATCTGCCGTGGGGTATCAGCCAACCCTGGGGACTGAAATGGGCGCATTGCAGGAACGGATTGCTTCGACGGTCCGCGGGTCCATCACCTCTGTTCAGGCAGTCTACGTACCAGCAGACGACTTAACCGATCCGGCACCGGCAACGACCTTTGCTCACCTGGATGCTACGACCGTGCTGTCGCGCCGCATCGCTGAGCTGGGTCTCTATCCTGCAGTTGATCCGCTGGAGTCTACTTCCCGCATCATGGACCCAAATGTCATCGGGGAAGAACACTATCGCGTTGCCACCGAAGTGAAGCGAATTCTGCAAACCTACAAGGAATTGCAGGACATCATCAACATTCTGGGGATGGAAGAGTTGTCTGATGAAGACAAGCTCATTGTGCACCGGGCTCGGCGTATCGAGCGCTTCTTCTCCCAGCCGTTCCACGTTGCCGAGCAGTTTACCGGATTACCGGGACGGTATGTAAAAATTGAAGACACTATTGCAGGATTCAAAGCAATCATCGAGGGCGAGGTCGACGATCTACCCGAAGCTGCTTTTGCTTACGTGGGGACCATCGATGAAGCGATTGACAAAGCAAAGAAGATGAAAGCACCCAAAGAAGAAATGTTAGCATAAGAGTGTAGAAAACGGCAATGTTAACGGGCAAACCTTTTGCGCTGGAAATTGTCACGCCGGAAGGAATCGCATTTGAAGGAATGGTGGAAATGGTGCAGGTTCCCGGCACCTTAGGTCCTTTTCAGGTACTGTACGGACACGCACCGATTATTTCCGAGCTGGACATTGGTATTACCCGGTTCAATGATTCCGAGGACAATGAATCGATTTGGGCAACCAGCAGTGGATTTGCACAATTTTTTCACAACAAAATGACGCTGGTTGTCGAAACGGCAGAAGATGCCACGACAATCGACATTCAACGGGCGTTAGCAGCGAAGCGGCGGGCTGAGGCATTGTTGGCAAAGAAAGAGGAAATTGACTTCCACCGTGCCCAAATTTCGCTCCTGAAAGCACTCAACCGCCTCAAAGCCGCTCAGTTGGTAGGACGTTACCATGGCTAAATGCCAGTAAACACAGATTGTCGTAGCACAAGCGGAACTCCGGGCGAGTTTCGCTTTTTTGTATAGCCATCACACAAACAACTGAAAGCGATGGATGCAAAAATCATCGGTGAAGGCTTAACATTTGACGATGTGCTGTTAGTCCCCCGCTACTCCACCATTCTGCCCCGGCAGGCAGATCTGCGGACGCGACTGACCCGCACCATTACGCTGAACATTCCCATCGTCAGCGCAGCAATGGATACGGTTACCGAAGCAGCAATGGCGATCGCCGTTGCCCGAGAAGGCGGCATCGGGATCATTCACAAGAATATGTCCATTGAGGAACAAGCGCGGCAGGTGGATCGGGTGAAACGCTCGGAAAGTGGAATGATCACCAATCCCATTACCCTCACCCCCGATCGACCGGTACGGGAAGCCCTGGAGTTGATGGCACAATACCGGATCTCTGGCATTCCAATCGTGGATGAAAGTGGCAAACTAATAGGCATCATCACCAATCGTGATCTGCGTTTTCAGCCAAGGCTTGATGCGCCAGTTTCGGAGTTTATGACAAAGGATCATCTAATCACGGCTCCTGAGGGAACAGATCTGGAGGAAGCGGAAAAAATTCTCCAGCAATACCGCATTGAGAAACTTCCCGTCGTGGACCAGCACGGGTATTTGAAAGGGCTGATTACGTACAAAGACATCCAGAAAAAAAAGCAATATCCTAACGCCTGTAAAGATGCTCAGGGACGTCTGCGCGTTGGAGCGGCGGTAGGAATCACCCCGGACACGCTGGAGCGGGTAGCAGCTCTGGTTCGTGCCGCCGTTGATGTTGTTGTCGTCGATACGGCGCACGGTCATTCCAGAGGGGTGATCGAGATGATCCGTTCTATCAAACGTCAATTTCCCGATCTTCCCCTCATTGCCGGGAATATCGCCACGGGTGAAGCAGCGGAGGCACTCATTGACGCTGGTGCTGATGCTGTCAAAGTAGGGATCGGTCCGGGCTCTATCTGCACAACCCGTGTCATTGCGGGCGTTGGCGTTCCGCAAATTACGGCGATTATGAATGTTACTGCTGTCGCTCACCGCCACGGAGTTCCGGTCATTGCTGATGGTGGTATTCGGCAGACCGGCGACATTGCGAAAGCACTGGCTGCTGGCGCTGATTCTGTAATGCTGGGCAATTTGTTAGCCGGACACGAAGAAAGTCCGGGCGAAAAAATCTTGCTGGAAGGACGGGCATATAAAGTGTACCGCGGGATGGGGTCACTGTCGGCAATGCGGCAGGGTGCGGCAGATCGATATTTTCAGGATCTGGAAGAGGAAATTGCCAAATACGTCCCCGAAGGCGTTGAAGCACGCATCCCTTTTAAAGGACACGTGAGCGATACGTTGTACCAGATCACTGGTGGCCTCCGCGCCGCGATGGGATACTGCGGCTGTGCGACCATCGAGGAATTGCAAACGCAAACGCAGTTTATCCGGATGACCTTAGCCGGACTACGGGAATCACATCCGCACGATGTGATCGTTACCCAAGAATCTCCAAACTACTTTACGTACAAAAAGTAACGGACTTCGAATGCAACACCGAATTCAACAACTCCAGCGCTTTATCCGCTCAGAAAAGCTGGGAGGTTTCCTTGTCAGCTTTGTCCCCCATATCCGCTACCTTACAGGATTTTCGGGTTCCAGCGCCTCGCTGCTGGTACTTCCTCGATCACTTCACTTCTTCACCGACGGTCGCTATGCAACGCAGGTTCAGAATGAAGTGGGACACATTCCCAGACTCAAGATTCACATTACCCGAAATGTCGTCCAGTTTTTCCAGCAACACCGCAAACTGTTCGCATCGGGACGACCGCTGGGCTTTGAATCGTCCTATGTCTCTTACGCTTTCTACGAACACCTGCAGCAGGCGCTTCCGAAGGTTCCGCTGAAAGGTTATACGAATGTACTGGAACCCCTGATCGCTGCAAAAACAGAGACGGAACTACGCTCGATTCGGAAAGCAGCACAAATTGCCGAGCGAGTGTATCAGGACATTCTAACGTTTATCCAGCCCGGTATGCGAGAAATTGAAGTTGCTGCTGAAATTTCCTACCGAGCGCGCCAGTACGGCTCTGAAGGCGATGCTTTCGATATCATCGTTGCTTCCGGAAAGCGGAGCGCTCTACCGCACGGTCGGGCAACGCGCAAAAAAATTCGATCGGGGGAAATTATCACCTTAGATTTCGGCTGTATTGTCAATGGCTTTTGTTCTGACATCACCCGGACATTTGCGCTGGGCAAAGCGCCGAAGAAAGCGCGTGAACTCTACGCCCTGATCCATACCGCTTACACAGCAGCAATCGAGCAGTTGCAAAGTGGTAAAACAGGCGCCGAAATCGACGCAGTAGCACGCTCGATTATCGACAAAGCAGGCTATGGACCCTTTTTCAACCACAGCTTAGGACACGGCGTCGGTATCTCCGTTCACGAATATCCAACGCTCTCTCCGCAGGGAAAGACTGCCACGATCCCGGAGAATGCCGTGGTTACCATTGAACCGGGAATTTACTTACCGAATCAATTCGGCATACGAATCGAAGATGATGTCTGGGTACGCAGCAATGCTGCGAAACCCTTTACCCGTGCTGCTCGCGAACTCCTGATTGTGTAAAATCAGTGCTTTACGCGTACCCTATGCACAGCAGCATTGAAACCGTGCTGGTTATTGCTTACTACTTTCCGCCAATGGGACTCAGCGGCGTGCAGCGCATTACAAAATTTGTTAAGTATCTGCCCCAATTTGGCTGGCGTCCCATTGTATTAACACCGGGCGCTGCTTCTTATTATGCCTATGATTCCTCG
>JALWJX010000102.1:0-3022 GCA_026996895.1 Candidatus Kapaibacterium sp. | reverse complement strand
GTGCAACAACTGGAAATTCAGGTGATTCGAACGGACCATCCGCTGGAATCCTCCAGCGCCGCCAAAAGCGCTTCGTACTATCCTCCCCGCCTGCTCCAGCGGCTTTACCATTTTATCGCCAGTTTCTATGCAGTCCCTGACACGAAATATCGGTGGAAGAAACGTGCCTTAAAAGCAGCTCGCTCCCTACTCCGCCATACGCCGGTCGATGTTATTTTTGCCACTGCTCCTCCCTTTACCAACTTTTTGATCGGCGCTGCTTTAGCAGAAGAGTTTAATCTGCCACTTGTGTTAGACTACCGGGATCCGTGGGTCGACAACTCCTTCCATATCTACCCTACGCCGTACCACCGCTTTCGCAACCGCCAACTGGAAGAACAGGTGCTCCGTCGTGCCAGTGCTGTGATCGTACTTACCCGTTCAATGAAAGAGCATCTGTTGCAGCAATATCGATTTCTGGCACACAGTGACATAGCAATCATTCCACACGGCTACGATCCAGAGGATTTTATTCTCTATGGACAGAGTTCCTCGCCATCGGAAAAGTTTATCCTCACCTACAGCGGTCTTTTTCAGGACAACCGAACGCCGCAATACCTGCTGGCTGCCGTTGCACATCTATGCAAACAGGAACCGGCATTGAAAGAGCAATTAGAACTCCGCTTCGTAGGTTTACTTCGTAAACGCGATGAGCGACTGATTGACAAATACCGACTTCGGGATCTCGTCCGCATTACGGGCTATGTTCCACACGCTGAGCTGATTCAACACCTGGCGGAATCAACGGTCCTCTGGCTGATGCTTCGGGATCAGACCCGAACACCGGAAAAACTCTTTGAATACTTTGGTGCCCGCAAACCCATTTTAGCAATGCTTGATCACCCCGCCCTCCAGGAACTCCTGCAACAGTACGAAGCAGCACGGTTGGTACCTCCTACCGATGTGCCAGCAATTGCAGCGGCGTTGAAAGAATTGATCCAGCAATGGCAGCAGCAAGCCCTTCCGTCACCCAATGAAGCATTTGTCAAGCAATTCGATCGTCGGCTTCAGACAGAAACCTTAGCAAAGCTTCTCCGCCACGTTATTCCGATCGACAAACAACCCTGATTATTCCGAGCGCTGCCCGTAAAGCGCCAGCCACCGGGCAACATATTTCCCGATGATATCAAACTCCAGGTTCACTTCCGATCCCTCTTTGTAGGTGGGAAAAATGGTGTGGTGGAAGGTATGGGGAATAATAGCAACCTTAAATCGATGATCCTGCAAATCGGCAATGGTCAGACTGACGCCATCAACGGCGATAGAACCGTGTGGAACAAGCATTGCCTGCCACGCTTCAGGAAAACGAATCCAGTACTCTCGCGCCAATTGCAGGGAAATCGACTCCACAATTCCAATGGTATCGACGTGTCCCTGGACGAAATGTCCGCCCAACCGGTCGGTCACCTGTAATGCCCGCTCCAGGTTCACCGGTGACCCAACAGTAAGATGCTTCAGCGTCGTTTTTGTCAGGGTTTCCGGAACCACTTCAACGCGCAATCGAGGTGGGTCGATCGCTACGACCGTCAGACAGACGCCATTGACCGCAAGCGATTCGCCTTCCGTCAACGTGGAAACCAATCCTGGCGCTTCAATATCCAGTTGTCGTGCGGTGGCATGCTGCTCCACAGCTACTACTGTCCCAACTGCCTCAACTAACCCCGTAAACATCACCCCATCCTGCTTCTGCTTTGATCACAAACTTGATGCACCAAGCGGACTTTGTACTTGCTTTGCAATATACCCAAAAGGCTACTGCGTACCTAACCCAAACAAATAAAAACTGCCGTGCCAGTGGATAAAACCACCGGAACACGGCAGCACTGCTTGCTCGACGTTGAAAAATGGACGTTTGCTCTTTACTTCACCACGTTCACTTTGAGCGTTTTTGTGAACCGTCCACTGCTCATCCGCACATAATACAACCCACTGCTCATCTCCGCCACCGGTACCTCAACCTGATACCACCCCGCCTTCCGATACCCCTTCACAATATCCCTTACCTTCGTCCCAACTCCATCATACACCCCGATCTGCACTTCCCCATCAAACCCTATCCCATACCGTATCACCAACCGCTCCCGCACCGGCTGCTCTCCCACGACCTCGATCCCATAGCTCTCCCCAATCACTATGTCCCGCGCCTGCCGCAGGCAAAACTCCGATAACGGTACCCGCCCTTTTACCCCGCTTGGCTCCACGCAAATTGCCCGATCCTCATCGATCCCTATCTGCTTCGGCTCTACCGTAACCTCACTGCTATCACTTTCCAGATACACCTCAAACACCAATTGACATACCTGCTCCCCGCCCGGCAATGGCTGCTGCCCTTGCCCGCTGATCTGCGCTATCCCTGGCTTCAACTCCACTCCCGTCCATTCCCATCCATCTATCAGCGATTCCACTCCCTTCAACCCCAACGCCTTCCCATTGTACCGTATCTCCAGTACCACCTGCTGCAATCCCGCTTCTCCACTCATATCCTCATATCGAATCGGTACCACCACCGTATCCCCCGGCAACACCGGATCTTCGGCATCTTCGACCACAAACACCACCGGCACCGAATACCGCTCCCCTCTTACCACTACCGTCGTGTCTCCACTCCCACTTTCCACCAGCACCTCTACCTCATACTGCCCCGCTTCGCCCGGCAACAACCGTACGCCTACCTGCCGCTCCCCGCCTGCCGGTACTACAAACTGCCGCGGTCCGATAACCTCAAACTCTCCTACATCCCCACCAACGATCCGCACATCCGTCACATCTACCACCGCTCCACCCGTGTTCCGCACCACAATCGTCCCTTCCCCTCCATCACACCCCAACACCGGTCCAATTACCGTCCCCTCTGCTTCCAGCCCCACTACATACGCACAGCCTCTCACCATTACCCCACTTTCTACCTGCGGCTCTTCCTCCGGTCCCGCTGCCGCATCACTCACTATCCGCACCCGTACGCTATCAGACGGATACGTCCGTG
>JALWJX010000101.1 GCA_026996895.1 Candidatus Kapaibacterium sp. | reverse complement strand
CCCCCCTCCCGCCACCCTGCTAACTGACATGCTGTCTGCGTGCTCGACCGAATCTCAAACGCATCCCTGATCGCTTCAACTGCCGGTGGACTGGTCGTCCGAATCCGAATCTGTGCCCCGATTGCCGGATCCTCCGGCACCATCCATCCATAGCTGCCGGTATTGCTCACCCCACTGGCTATCGTCTGCCACGCTGCATTGCTGCTGACTCGATACGCTAAATCCAGTGGTCCCAGTGATCCGACCGAACTCCAGCGGATCGTTGCGTTGTCTCCGCTCTGCCACACTGTCCCCGCCGTTGGGGCAATAATCGTAAGCAGGGCTTCCACTATCTCAAATGTTCCATCACTCTCATCTCGGATGATCGCATCCTTCCGATCAGCCACCCGAATGATCGCCTGACTGCTCGCCTGTTGGGGCACCCACTCATACCTGCCAACATTCAAGGTGCTACTGGCTAACTCCTGCCAACTGCTCCCCCCGGTGGTCGACAGCGCAATCCGTACCCGTGGAATTTTGCCCACAAACCGCCATCGAATCGTATTGGTCGTCTCCACCGTCCACTGATCTCCGCTATTAGGCATCAAAATCTCGATCCATCGATGCGACCGGTATAATCCAGCTTCAACGGTATTTGTGCCCTGATCTGCCCGTCCAACAGCAGCACCGCCAACCATCCCCTGGACCGCCCCGCTACTGCTGCTACCGATGGCGCCGCCGTTGCCAATAGCGTACGACCGCAATCCATACTGCCCCCACCCAACAGCGATCGATGTTATGTACAATGCCGCTACTATTGCCACGACCGATTTCATTTTCTTATCCCCTCTCCCTACTTCCTGCTACTTTGCTGCCCTACGGCGGCGTTGCTTTGCAACTGTTCCAGTTGCTGTTGCAATTGCAGCACTAACTGCCGCAGCATTGCTACTTCTGCCTGTGTCTCTTTGTTTCGGTTGGCTCCCTGTTGCAACGCCGCAACCTGTTGCCGGAGCTGGACAATCTCCTGCCGCTGTTGCTGGATTTCCGTCTGCTGCTGCTCGGTGACCAGGCGTTGCTGCTCGATTATCCGTTGTTGCGCCTGCAGTGCTGCGGTCAAGATCGGAATCAGCTCACTATAGTTGACCCCGTACAAGTCTTTGGTCGTGTCTTCCGGAACATACACTGCTTCAGGCAGGATTTTCACCAACTCCTGTGCAATGAAGCCGTACCGATATTCGCCTTCTTCAAGGCGCTCCAATTTCCCCGCTGGCGTCCATCGGCTGGAATGATGCAGGTAATACACCGGTCGCAACGCTGCTATTTTCGCCAGCGCCTCAGCGCCGCTAATGCCCGTAATATGACTCTTGACCCGTGCATCGGAATAGGTCACCCACGCATTTGCCCGTGCTTTGCCGATAGTCTGGGAAGTGTTATTCGGCAACTCCAGTGCATAGGCAGGATTGGCAGTGTTAATACCGACTTTGTAAGTATTCCCGTATGGTCCGATCAAAAACGCATCGGCGATGGTAATAGCGGTAGCCGATGTTGCATAGCCCCAGACAAAAGTGTGGCTTGCCGATGTGGCAAGATACATACTCCGACCACCTGCCCACGAATAATCCCCCGCTGCCGTATTCCCACTTCCACCACTCACTGCTGCCGCAGTGCCACTGGCGGTATTGATCGTCCCGCCTCCAACAGCACTCCCGGTACCACTTGCCGTATTGTTCGCCCCTCCTCCAACAGTGCTGTACCAACCTACGGCTTCATTGTCCAAACCACCCCCAACCGTAGCGCTATGTCCATTGGCTGTGTTGAATATTCCACCACCAACGGTGCTGTTGAGCCCATTGACTGTATTGCTCTTCCCTCCACTTACGGTGTTGTAATTCCCGCTGGCAATGTTCCCACTACCTCCTCCAACGGTGCTGTAATTCCCACTGGCGGTGTTATCGTATCCACCGCCAACGGTCGCATATTGTGCATCTGTAGTCGTCCCACTGTTATTCCCCGCTTGATTCCCCACACCACCACCGACTACACCGTAGTTGTCCGTCACCGCATTGACACTTACACTGTTGCCTCCCCCGCCAATGACTGCTCCAACGACACCACTGGAAATGCTGTTCGATCCATAACCACCCAACAGGTTCGGTGAAACTCCCGGCTCAATCCGCATCGCCTGCTGATTGTTCACCCTGATCACCAATGGTTGATTGTCTGTAGTTCCCAGAAAATCACTGGCTGGATTTGTCCCGCTGTTGCCTGCCAGTCCCCAACCGCTGCTGCTGACCAATGCACTGGCACTGGTCGTGTAGACCACTCCATCGGTATCAACCACCAACACCGTCGCTGCATTTGACAGCATCCCCAATCCTTCCAGCCGCAATGGATTGCTATTTGCCTGTACGTGCAACCGATTCGTCGGCGTCGTTACCCCGATCCCTACCTGCTGATCCACATCAATCCACATCGCCTCACTCCCTGCGCTCTTGATCACCACCGGCTGCGCATTGACTGATCCCAGAAACTCCGTCCCGCTCAACACATTCCCGCTGGTCGACCATCCCGATCCACCACCGCTACTCACCGATCCCGGTACCCACGCCGAACCATCCCATTGCAGTACCTGTCCTGCCGAAGGTGCCGTCGCCGATACTGGACGACCCTGAATCGCAACCACTGTCGCACTGGTACTACTTCCTGCAAGATCTCCTCCAACGGCTGCACTCCCTGCTTGCTGGGCATAAAAACTGTACGGGCTTCCCAGCAGCGGGATCCGCGGCGCCATCTCGCTGCCACTTCCCACCGTGATTCCCAAGTAATACGGTTGATCAAAGCTGAGGTTCAGCGGCGTAACTGTTCCCAACTCCACCGAAAAAATTCCACTTGATACTGTTACATTCTGGGTCTCGGTCCACACTGATGAACCCGCTGTCGCTGAGGTATACAACCGGAACGTCAACTGATACTGTCCATCAGGAACAGTCACCCCACCAGTCGTTGTTAAAATTCCCTGAAACTGCAGCTTTTGGGGCACTTGCGATGCTAACGGAGTATACACAATGCTCCATAGAACAAGAGCGAAAACAACTGTTGCCTGAGTGTGAAAACTGCGACACATCAAAACTCTTCCCGATTTGTAAAACTCAACTTTTTTGCCTAACACCCTTTGAGCTTAATATAATCCCACAATACCCCAAATAGTTACTCGGAGGGAATTCTCGATCAGGTGCACACACAATTTCTCTATTCTTGTTTTGTTGCGTACTGTGAGCTCTGCAGCTCACGAGCTGGATATAGAACAAGCAAGTTTAGCATTTTTATCGCCGCTCTCTTGCCATACGCACAACCTTTTCTACTTATGTTTGTTATGCACGGTCTTTTCTACTCATGCCCAGTGTGCAGCCTTAAATATTCCCTATCCCTGATCTCGGCATTTCCGTCAGACAACACCAGAAGCTTAGCTTGGCATAGGATTTCTCTTAGATTGCGATAGCGGAAATTTTTCCCTCCCGTCTCTGCAACAGTTCAGCAATTCAAGAGTTTTTTGTATAATTGCCGAAAAGGTAAAACGGGGAAAGGAACGGCAGATGGAACTCGGCATTCTCAAAGAGCCGGAAATGGAATCGCGCGTATCGCTGCTGCCGCAGGAAGTGCAACGGCTGCGGAAACAGGGATGGAACGTATGGGTGGAACACGATGCAGGGTTGCAGAGTGCGATTCCCGACCAGCAGTACGCAGAAGCTGGCGCACAGATTGCTGATCGTGCCACCGTTTTGCAAAAAAGCACGGTTCTTCTGGCAATCCATCCTCTGGCCGATACCGATCACCTCCGGTCTGAGCACATGCTCATCGGCGTGTACAATCCGTGGTCCCAGCAGGAATGGATTGCGCAACTCCAGCAGCGCAATGTCACCGTATTCAGCCTGGACCTGATTCCGCGCATCAGCCGGGCGCAGACAATGGATGTGCTCTCCTCGATGAGTACCCTGGCTGGATACAAAGCGGTGCTTCTGGCGGCATCCCACTTTCCAAAGATTTTCCCGATGATGATGACCGCTGCTGGCACCATTCGCCCGGCAACGGTCTTCGTACTGGGAGCCGGCGTTGCTGGACTGCAAGCTATCGCAACCGCCCGGCGGCTTGGTGCTCAGGTGCAGGCATTTGATGTCCGTCCGGAAGTCAAGGAAGAGGTAGAAAGTCTCGGCGCCAGCTTTATTGACATCCACGAGCTGACCGCTCAATCCGTTGGGGGTTATGCCGCGGAACAGAGTGAAGAGTTTCACCGCAAGGAGCAGGAAATCTTAGCAGATTATCTTCGCAAAGCAGACGTGATTATCACGACCGCCCTGACGGTAGGCAGGAAAGCACCCGTGTTACTTCCGAAGTCACTGGTCGAACAGCTCCAGCCCGGCACGGTCATCGTAGACTTAGCGGCTGCGGCTGGTGGCAACTGCGAATTGTCAGTGCCAGACCAGGTGGTCACCCATCAGCACGTAACGATTTTAGCACCAACGAACCTGCCAGCAACGATTCCTCATACCGCCAGCCAGATGTATGGGCGAAACGTCGCAAACTTTCTGAAGTTGCTCTGGCAGGACGGCTCTCTCAACCTGAATTTCGAGGATCCTATCATCCGCGACACCTGTGTGCTCCATCAAGGCACCATCATTTCTCCGATCGTGCAGGGTATTGTTCAACAAACGGCGGGATAAAATGCAGGAAATTCTGCGCTTCATCGGCGAAAACATCGAAATGCTGTACATTCTCATTCTTTCCGTTCTGGTGGGGATCGAAGTGATTTCCAAAGTACCAACCATTTTGCACACTCCGTTGATGTCCGGAGCCAACGCTATCCACGGCGTTGTTATCGTGGGGGCAATCATTGTAATGGGCCACGCTCCGGCTGACAACATCCTCGTGCTGCTATTGGGTTTTGTTGCTGTTGTCCTTGGCACGCTCAACGTTGTCGGTGGCTTTGTCGTCACGGATCGGATGCTGGAAATGTTCAAGAAAAAGCGGTGAGAAAACGATGGATCTGGGAACACGACTGCTGTGGGGATTGGGAAGTATCGTTGCGGTTGTGCTGGAATCGCAGGACACGCTTGCGTGGTACGCTATCGCCCTTGCTTACCTGATTGCCTCCGTCTGCTTCATCTTTGGACTAAAACTGCTGAGCCATCCAGAAACAGCGCGGAAAGGCAATTTCATCGCTGCTACAGGAATGGCAATTGCTATTCTGGCAACGTTGCTGGCACCGGGCATTCGAAACCATCTCTGGATTCTGATCGCTATCGTGATTGGCTCGGTGATCGGCACGGTGATTGCGAAAAAGGTCAAGATGACAGCTATGCCGCAAATGGTCTCATTTTTCAATGGAATGGGTGGTGCCTGCGCTGCTCTCATTGGATTGATTGAGTTCAAAGAGCTCCAGTACGTCAACGGCGTGATTGTCACTTCGATGGGTGATGTGATTGGTTCTTCCCTGCTGTCTGGACACACTCTGGCAATCCTGGGCGGCATTCTCATCGGAAGCGTCTCGTTTTCCGGTAGTATCATCGCAATGGGCAAACTGGAAGGATTTGTAACAGAAAAATCCGTACGGCTGCCGTTTCAGCAGGGGATCAATGCGCTGCTCCTTCTTGTAATGCTGGGCATTATCGGCTACACGCTGACGCTGGAACAGCCGATTTTCTGGCTCCCTCTCCTGCTGTTTGTGCTGGCACTGATCTACGGCGTCCTGTTTGTACTGCCCATTGGCGGTGCTGATATGCCGGTGGTGATTTCTCTGCTTAACTCTTTTACCGGGTTAGCTGCTGCCTGCGGCGGTTTCATTTACGATAATCAGGTGATGCTGACCGGTGGGATTCTGGTTGGTTCTGCTGGAACGATTCTTACCATCCTGATGTGCCGGGCAATGAATCGTTCACTGACCAATGTCATTCTGGGCGCTTTCGGCAGTGGCGCCGCCGCGGCACAGGAAGAGGGAGAAAAAGTTATCCGGGAAATATCCCCATCCGATGCTGCCATTCTGCTGGCGTATGCTCGCAAAGTAATGATTGTCCCCGGCTACGGACTGGCAGTCGCTCAGGCGCAACACACAGTACACGAACTGGAAAAACTCCTGGAGGAGCGGGGCGTCGAAGTGCTCTATGCAATCCACCCGGTGGCGGGGCGGATGCCCGGTCATATGAACGTTTTGCTGGCAGAAGCGGATGTACCGTACGATAAATTGCTGGAGCTGGAAGAAGCAAACGAGCAGTTCCCAACGACAGACGTCGTGCTGGTCATTGGTGCCAACGACGTTGTGAACCCGGCTGCCAAGACGGATCCGTCCAGCCCGATTTACGGTATGCCGATTCTGGAAGTAGACAAAGCGAAAACGGTAATCGTCCTCAAACGCAGTATGCGGGCAGGGTATGCAGGGATTGAAAACGAACTGTTCTACTATCCCAAAACCCGTATGCTCTTTGGTGATGCAAAAGCGTCGCTGGAACAACTGATCGAAGAAATCAAACAACTGTAATGATCGCACCGGGTAGACGGGAAGAAATCGGTTCACCCATTCGGTATCGCTTGCTGGTTGCCACTCTTCTTCTCGGTCTGGGTATTCTGCTTTTTCGCCTGTTCCAGCTCCAGATTCTACAGAGTGAGCGTTTTCGCTCCCTTTCAGAAGGGCAATCGGTTCGGGCATCTGCGGTGGTGCCGCCTCGCGGAATGCTGTTCGATCGAAACGGTGAACCACTGGTACTCAACGAAATTGCTTTCACCTTAGCCATCTACCCGGCACTTTTCCCTGACTCTCTTATTGCCCCTTTTGCCCAATTGCTGGGGACAACGCCGGAAGCTTTTGCACAGCAGTTGAAAAAATACCGGCGGCAATCGCCTTTTTCGCCAACAAAATTGCTGCGCGACATCCCGTTCCCTTTAGCCGCTTTTATCCAGGAGCACGCTGATCAATTGCCCGGTGTTGCCATTCTGACCGAAATGAAGCGGGACTATCCATCGAAAGCAAAAGCGGCGCACGTTCTGGGCTACATCCGCGAAATCAATCCGCAGCAACTGCGGCAATATGAAGGGAATGTGTACCAGCGTGGCGACTTAATCGGCTACGCCGGACTGGAAAAAAGCTACGAAGCATTTCTGCGGGGCAAAAAGGGTGTGGAGTATCTGACCGTTGATGCTCTGGGGCAGGTGGTCTCGCACTTTAACGAGCAGAAAAATGACATTCCCTCGCGACAGGGTTTTGACCTGATTTTGTCTCTGGATGTCCATCTGCAGGCGGTGGCGGAATCACTGCTGGTCAACAAACAGGGAGCACTGGTCGCCCTGGACCCCCGAACGGGCGAAATCCTTGCATTAGCCAGTGCGCCGGATTACGAGCTCAGCGTTTTCGGTGGCAAGGTAGATCCCCAGGTGTATCGCTCTTTGATCCAGGATCCTCGAAATCCGCTGTTGAACCGGGCAACCAGAGGACGATATCCGCCGGGCTCGGTATGGAAAATGTTAGTCGCGCTGGCAGGCTTGCAGGAAGGATTGATCACGCCAGCAACGCCATTTCAATGCACCGGTGGTGTTCAATTCGGCACTCGCTTCTTCAAATGTCACGGTGCCCACGGACCGGTGCCCGTTCGGGAAGCAATTCAGTTCTCCTGCAACTCCTATTTCTATCACCTGGGTCTCCAACTGGGAGCCGACCGCATCGCCCGATATGCCAAATTGTTCGGTTTCGGTCAACCAACTGGCATTGACATTCCGGAAGCCAGTGGGTTCGTGCCAACCACCCAATGGTATGACCGACAATACAAGCACTGGACCAAAGCACTTTTTCTCAACCTGGGGATCGGGCAAGGGGAAATCCTGGTTACTCCCCTCCAGGTTGCTGCTTACACGGCTGCCATTGCCAATCGCGGAATCTGGCGCCAACCTCACTTGGTCCGGATGCTGCGGGATCGAGAGACAGGGCAGCAGCATCCCATTGAATTTGCGGAGCGTCAGATTCCGATCGATCAGCGATGGTTCGACGCTGTGATCGACGGAATGGATGCGGTGGTCAACGCCCCCAGTGGTACGGCAACCAATGGCGCTTTGCCCGGCATTCGCGTGTGCGGTAAAACGGGAACGGCGCAAAACCCGCACGGACGCGATCACTCGTGGTTTACCTGCTTTGCTCCTCGCGAGAATCCAGAAATCGTTGTAACGGTTATCGTGGAAAATGCAGGATTCGGCAGCACTGCTGCTGTGCCCATTGCCCGCGCTTTCCTGAAACAATACTTCCACATTCCGGACCATCTGATTGCTGCTGCTGATTCTGCACGCTCTACTGCCCAATAACCCGTGCTGCCCGGCGTCACAAGCCAGCCGAAGGAGAGAAGAAAGAATGCGAAATCAAGCAGAACGATGAACGAACGCCGAGCGGCGAATCAATTACTGCGCTTTTTCCACTCGCTGCGCAATGATCCACTGCCTTTTCGGATCAAACACCTCTATGGCAGCGCAAAGTCGTTGCTGAGCTTTGCTGTGCTCCAGCGTTTTCCTGCTGCGCCAGCCGTGATTGTTGTGCCGGACACCGAACGCGCTCCCTGGGAACAGGATCTTGCAGTGCTGGCAGAGATCTACCAAAGACCCTTTCTGGTCTTTGCCCCTGAGGCTTCTTCTCTGGGATATGCGCTGGAAGATGCTGACCCGGTAAATCTGGGATTGATGCCAGCCTTGAGCGCTCTTTTACAGCGCACCGATCCTGCCCCTATTATCCTGACCCCCGTGCAATCGCTCCAGTATCCCCTTCCACCACCTGCTGCGCTGGAATCCCAATTGCTGCGGGTGCGAGTCGGCGATACACTGGCGTTTGAGGAATTCATCGGCATCTTAGCCCTGCAAGGATACAATCGCAAAGAGTTTGTGGAGTTTCCCGGCGAATTTGCCGTTCGCGGCGGCATTGTCGATGTCTTTCCACCGGATGCACCTTTTCCTCTCCGCTTTGAGTTCTTCGGCGATGAAATCGGCAGTATCCGGCAATTTGATCCCCGAAGCCAGCGCAGCATTAAACCGCTCCAGGAGTTTGTTTTTCTTTCTGCTCTCCATTTTGAAGAGAACACTTCCCATACGCTGGCGTCCTATCTGCCACCGGAAACGCTCCTCGTCGTCGATTCACCACCATTGCTTTTCAGCGAAAGTACGGAAGAAAGTCGGCACGGACTGGAGCAACTTCTCGATCGTTTCGCCAACCAGATCACGCTCAATGCGCCGGATGGATCTGCGGTGCTCCGTTGCGCAGCACCACCTGCGATCCGATCGTCGCTGCAAACGTTGTGGGAATATCTTGAGCAATTTTCGCAGCAGCAATACACCATCGTATTTACTGCCGAAACGCCAGCCGCTCTCCGTCGGCTGCGCGACCTGCTGGAAGAATACGCCGAGACGGAAGCCGATGGCGTCTTCCTGTCCGAGCGTTTCCCATCCTTGCAATGGCTCCCTATGCCATTAGCTGCGGGATTTGTCGCCGAAGAACTCCGATTAGCAGTCTTCACGGAACAGGAAATTTTCCACCGAATCAAAACGCAACGGCGGCAGCAGCGTGGCGGCATCACCCTGCACGATCTGGAAACGATGAAAAAAGGCGATTACGTTGTGCACGTCGATAAAGGGATTGCAATTTTCGACGGACTCACCACCATCGAAATGGGTGGACAATCGCAGGACTGCGTCCGTCTGATTTTCGCCGATAACGATGTGGTCTATCTCAACGTCAACTATTTGCACAAACTGCAAAAATTTTCTGCGCAAGATGGAGCGCCACCGAAATTGACCCGCCTGGGCACGCGGGAATGGGAGCGGAAAAAATCAAAGGCAAAAAAGAAGCTCCGGGATATTGCACACGAACTGATTGAGCTCTACGCGCGGCGCAAAGCGGCTGAAGGCTTTGCCTTTCCACCGGACACCATCTGGCAAAAGGAGATGGAAGCCGCTTTTCCCTTCGAAGACACGCCCGATCAGGCAAAGGCTACCAGGGAAGTGAAAGCCGATATGGAGCAGCCGCATCCGATGGATCGGCTGGTTTGTGGGGATGTGGGCTTCGGCAAGACCGAGATAGCGATTCGCGCTGCTTTCAAAGCGGTAGAAGCGGGTAAACAGGTTGCGGTTCTGGTTCCAACCACCATCTTAGCACTTCAGCACTATGAAACATTTCAGGATCGGCTGGGAGCGTATCCTGTGGAAATTGCACTGCTATCCCGGATGCGTTCGCCAGCGGAACAGCGGGAGATTGTGCGCCGACTCAAAGACGGCACTATCGACATCGTCATCGGCACTCATCGGTTGCTGAGTAAAGACATTCAGTTTCGAGATCTGGGACTGCTGATCATCGACGAAGAACACCGTTTCGGCGTCGCTGCCAAGGAGAAACTCCGCAAATTGAAGGTATCCGTCGATACCCTGACGCTCACTGCTACTCCCATTCCCCGCACTTTGCATATGGCACTCATTGGCGCTAAGGACATCAGCATCATCGCCACTCCTCCGCGAAACCGCCTGCCGGTAGTGACCCAGGTCATCCAGTGGGACCCTTTCCTCATCCGGGAAGCGATCGATCGGGAGCTGGCGCGTGGTGGACAAATTTTTTTCGTCAACAACCGCATCGGGAATTTACCGGATCTTGTGGAGGAACTCCGTGCCATTGCTCCCGATCTCCGCATCGCTATCGTGCACGGGAAAATGCCGCCCAGAGACATCGAGCGGATTATGCACCGCTTTATCGAAAAGAAAATCGATCTTTTGCTGGCAACGAAGATCATTGAAGCGGGGATCGACATTCCGAACGCCAACACAATGTTCATCAATCAGGCGGACAAATTCGGCTTAGCAGAACTCTACCAGCTTCGGGGACGGGTTGGTCGATCCTCTGTGCAGGCATACTGCTACCTGATCACGCCCCCGTTTCACCAGATCACCCGCCAGGCAGCACGGCGACTTCAGGCACTGGAAGAATTCACCAATCTGGGTAGCGGTCTCAACTTAGCCCTGCGAGACTTAGAAATCCGCGGCGCCGGGAACATCTTCGGCGCTGAGCAAAGCGGATACATTGAGGAAATCGGCTTTGAGATGTACCAGAAAATTTTAGAAGAAGCCATTCAGGACATCAAGTATCGGCAGATGATGGGCGAACGCACCGTCGAAGCGCAGGAAATCTTCGATCTCCTGCGCAGCCGCAACGATCTCACGATCGAATCCTTTCACGATCTCCGCTTTCCCCCTTCGTATATGCCGCTGGAGTCCGAACGGTTCCGGTACTACAAACTGCTGTACCGGGCAACGTCCGAGGAGCAACTCCAGCAGCTTCGCAGTGAAATTGAAGACCAGTACGGCACGCTCCCACCTTCAGCATCCCTACTCTTCGACCACCTCCGCATTCGGATCGCTGCGCTGCCGCTGGGCTTCACAACCCTTCGTTTAGAACCAGAACGCGCTATTGCGGAACTTCCGGGCGATCCCGACCATCCATTCGCGCTCTTCCTTCTGGACCCGCTGCTCCAGGTGCTGCCACACTTCCCAACCCTCCGGCTGCGGCAGCGAGGCAACACCACCGAGCTCCTCATCCCCTACGCCACCACCGACGAACTCTTCGCCACCCTCCAGCAACTCCAGAGCAGCATCGCCCAGCAATTTCCGGCATCCGCTCCGCCGCTTTCCAGCGAAGCACCCGAAGCCGCCCTGCGGGCATAGATACCTGCGCAAAGATCAAAATGCAACGCAGCCCCATCGGCAGATATCTATCCAACAAGCTCCCCCTACTTCACCACCCACACCGGTACTACCTTCATATACCGCCCACTCCGCAAACGCACAAAATGTATCCCGCTGCTCAACCCCTCCGTCCCTACCCGCACTTCTCTCCACCCCGCTTCCTGCTGCCCTCTCGCTATCACCACCTCCTTCCGCCCATACCCGTCGTACAACACCACCTCCACCGATCCACTCAACCCAATCCCGTACCGCACTACCACCTCCTCCCCTTCCTGCTTCGCCTCCAAACCATACTCCTTCCCCAGCCGAATCTCCCGCACCTCCCGCAAACAGTACTCCCCTAAGCGCACTGTGTCCATTCCCATTTCCGTCTCCACACACACTGCCCGATCCCCAACGTCTACACTGCTCACCGTTACCTCGACCGCTTCCCTGTCCGTTCCGCCATACACCCCATACCACAGCCGCATCACTTCGCCACTACCAAATCCTCCCGACCGCTGCCCCGCAAGCCGCACCGTTCCCATCCCTTCGTCTATCACCTCCCACTCGCCTTCTACCGCCTCCAGCCGCCGATACCCCAGCACTCGCCCGTCCCATTCCAGCTCAATCTGCAATGCCTCCACCTTCGCTTCCCCGCTGCTATCCGCATACACCACCCGCACCATCGCCTCCTCGCCCGG
>JALWJX010000100.1 GCA_026996895.1 Candidatus Kapaibacterium sp. | reverse complement strand
AGAGAGTGCACCCTCTTAGGGTGCACTCTCTTTTGTCGACTAAAGTCGGTGCTCCCAGTCCGCTGGGAACGCACACTGCCGTGTGCATTTCTTGCCGGCTAAAGCCGGCGCTCCCAGTGATGTGCCGACGAAAGCCGGTACTCCCAGCATCGGCGCCGGCTCCCCTGGTCGCCATCACCCGCACCTGTAGGGGCAACCGGCTGGTTGCCCACCGGGGAGCGCAGGCTTCAGCGTGCGTTTTTTTGCCGACGAAATTCAGCGCTCCCAGGATAACTTCTCATCAAGGGCGACGCCCAATAAAAGCAACCATTCGCTCTGCCTGCTCGCCATCCCGACGATAGGAAGCGCACGCAGGCGTTTGATAGGTACAAAGGGGACTGACCTCAATACCTGTGGCAGGCACTCCCGCTGCTTGCAACTGTCGCTGGACTTCCGCTCGAATATCCAGCACAAAGCGCTGACGCTCAGGCTGCCAGACAGCAGTATCGGGGAAGAGCGCGGCAACGTCTGCTCCAACCTCATAGACTTCAGCGGAAATGCAGGGCGAAACGTAGCCTAAACACCGGGAAGGATCGACGGCAAATCGACGTTGCAGAAGTACCAGCGTTCGATACACAATCTGCTGGTGCAATCCTCTCCACCCAGCGTGAATCGCTGCCACAACGCCTCGCTGCATTTCAGCGCACAACACGGCTGCGCAATCGGCTACACGAATGGTCAGGCATATTTCCAGCTGTGCTGTCACCAGCGCATCCGCTTCGGCACAGTGCGGCAGCGGCGGTACTTCCAGCACCGCGCTGCCGTGTACCTGCTTGACCGCCGCTATGGCCCAGGATGGCTCTGCAAACGTCGGCAACACTGTTGTCAAAAACTGTGGGACTTCAGCACACTGTCGTGGTCCGTGCAGGACAACGCCCGCAACAATATCCGACGGGAAAATGGTCGGCGATATTAGCATAAGTGCAACAGCGCAAACCGGACTAAATCAGCAACGTTGCGAGCGTTTAATTTCGCCATCAACCGGGTTCGGTGGGTGTCGACGGTCCGAGGACTGATATACAACCGTTCCGCGATCTCCTTTGAGGTCAATCCCGCTGCCAGCAGGCGCAGAATTTCCTGCTCTCGCTGTGTCAACTCAATGGTACTGACATCGACAATTTCACCCAAAATGGGAGCTTCAGGATCATTCATCAGGCGGAGCACCGTTGTGCTGTACACTCTTGATCCTTCCAGCACCTTGTGCAGGCACGCAAAGAGTTCCTCTGGCTCAATGTCTTTGGTTAAATAGCCGCGGGCGCCAGCTTTCAGTGCTTTTTGCAAATGAAAGCGATCTTCCAGCGACGTCATCATCACAATGGGCAATTCCGGATACTGTTTCTGCAACCGCTTTGTTGCCTCAATGCCCGACATTTCCGGCATAATGATATCCATCAGCACCAGATCTGGCTGCTGCTGCTGCACCACTTCTATCGCCTCCGTTCCTGAGGCTGCCTCCCCAACCACTGTAAAATCGTCGCTCAAAGCCAGAATAGACCGAAGTCCTATGCGGACAACCTGATGATCATCGGCAATAACAAGCCTGATTTTTCCCGATTCGTCCGCCATCACCCATCCATCAATTGCCCCCTTGCTGTCCCCCACCTTGTTGCTGGTTCTGCTGATTCAATACCTGTGCAGAAGCAATAATCTTGTCCGTAATCTGCTTGTACACCGGCGCCTCTGCCCCGGTCAATTGCGCCCGTTGCATAAAAGCCAAGAGATTTTGCGCCACTGGCAACGGCAATTTAATTCCTACCTCGTCTTGCGGACCCTTCTTCGCATCCGTCGCCTGCTTCAAAGCATTCTGCAACGTGCGTTGTACTTCCAGAAATGCCTCAACTTCGTTCCCCTGCAATGTGACTCGATTGAGCAATTGCAATGCAAACTGAACTTCTGCAACCGTCAATTTGGGTTCCAGTATAGGTGTCTGCGCATTCTGCTGTGCGTACATCACCACACTGGCGGTTGCCATCAACACCGCAATACTCACTGCAAAGACCTTTTTCATTTCGATTCCCCGGTTTTGTTTGACTTTACCTGTTCCACTTCAAACAGTGATGCTAATGCCGTTACAATGCTCGGCTCTGTAAACGAATAAGCATACAAAATGCCATCGACGGGAAGTTGTTCTCCCATTACGGGATTTCCAAAGATCACTGCTATGGCTGGTCGATCCTGCCGAAATGCCTGTACCACCGCGGCAATTCTTTCCCGATGTTGCAGCAAAGCCTGCGCACGATGAGTTGCAAATATAAGGAACACCTGTGTTTCGGAGGTTAGCAGGTGATCTTGGAGCTTGGTAATGTCTTCATCCGTAATGGTGTGATCCAGATACCCTACGTGACATTCCCGGTCATAAAATTGCGGGATGTATTGAAACGCATACGTAGCGTAGCCCATATCAGGATCATTATCCACAAATGCCAGAACGGCTATTTCTTCCCACCGATCCAGCGGCAGGCAATCGGGTTTGCGATCATCCGCCCACCGCAACGCTCGTTGTGCAGCGACCAGTGCAACGCGCCGATGCTCTTCCACCGCCAGTTGTGGTTCCACCGGAGGCTCTCCCAGCAGTCCCACGTACTGCCGCGCTGCTTCCAGTCGCTCCAATGTCGCTTCAAAAGAGGCGAAATCGACTACGCCATCCTCAACAGCCGTCTGTAACACAGTTATCGCCTCCATCGGATCTGGCGGCATCAGGAGCACGTCATTCCCGGCTTGCTTTGCCTGCACAATCGCCGCTGCTACCGTTCCCCACTCCGTAATAGCCGCCATATCCAGCGCATCGGTGACCACCAGGTGATCGTAGCCCAACTGCTCCCGCAACAGATGGCGCACAATTGTGGGGGACAGAGACGCTGGTACAATCGCTTCATCGGGTTCCAGCAATGGATACGCCACGTGTCCTACCATCACTGACCGCACACCATACTGGACTGCCGCCGCGAAGCTCATCAACTCATTGCTGCTCAACTCCTGTAACGTCTGTCGCACAATGGGCAGATGATGATGCGAGTCCGTAGTGGTTGCGCCGTGCCCCGGAAAATGCTTCGCGCACGCCAGCAGTTGATGGTGCTGAATACCCTGAAGAAACGGCACACTGTGCCGAACAACCGTCTGCACATTTGCCCCAAAAGAGCGGACACCGATCACAACATTCTGCGGCTCAAGGAGCACATCCGTGACGGGTGCAAAAATCCACCGTATGCCGATCGCCTGCGCTTCGCGAGCAATACATTCTGCCACGCGAAACGTCAGCGGTTCATCATTCGCAACACTGAGGGCATACGCGTTGGGAAAGGGCGTTCCTCCCTCCAGCCGCATTGGCAAGCCCCATTCAAAGTCGGCAGCAAACAGCAAAGGACGTGGCGCCTGCTGCTGCAATTCGGCAATGACTCCGGCGACCTGTGCCGGAGTACCACTCATAACGCAAAACCCACCGACCCCCTTCTGCACCAACTGTTCGATGGTTTCCCGATACTGCCCTTCTTCTCGGAAGCGATCTGCCGCCAGACGAGGGAACACACTCTGTGCAATGATCTGCGCTCTGGTAAGATTCTCCACGGTCCCCGCTCCAGCCTATCCAGTAACTGCTTCAATAAACCGGACACGTTCCCCCTCAAATTCTCGAATCAGTTTCCGCAATGCGTCCGATATTCGCTGTGGCTTCCAGGTCGCAGCGTTCAGGTTGACCAGCACCAGATTTGCTACTACCAGTAACGTCCCATCCAGCAACTGCACAATCTGCTCCATCCCAAACGAAGAATTTTTCACAAAGACCGTTCGGGTCAGAACTTCGTATTCTTCATCAAACCGGGCTGCCCACAAATAATCGATGTCCAGATGGGCAACGACAAACCGATACTTCGTCACAAACGTTTGTTGATCAATGGGCAATCCCAGCGCCCGCCAGTACTCCACCCGTCCTGTTTCCAGCCATTGGAGGTAAACAGCGTTGTGCACAATATTCTGCCGATCCACTTCAAACGTTCGGACTCTGCCTCGAATTCGATGTCGGAACAAAGTCAGATCCACGGCTTTTTCCAGTTGCTCCCGCGGCTTTTCGGTTCGAAGATTTGGATAGTCCAGCGTCATCAGCGGTTTCCCGTTCATTGTTGAAACTGTGCAAAATTACAAGATTTCGGGCAGGTAGCAATTGCCCCCTTTCCCAATTCCTTTTTCCCTGCCTTGAGAACCTTCTCAATCCTTGCGTGTTTACCCAGCAAATTCTCCAGCTACGTTACCTTTTGGAGCAAGTAGAAGTTTCACAACGCTTCACAATCAATGCGAAAACGAGTTCAGCACGATTCGGTGATCGAAACGCTTGCGCTCACTGCCCGCCTTATGGAAAAGTTCACAGCCCTCCAACTGCTGACGGTGGAGGCGGAGTATCTGAGCCGAAGTCTGCGCTCGCTTACGGAACTATACACAAAGCTCAAGAAGTTGCGACAGCAAAAGAGCAAAGCACCTCAGCCATCTGTCCAGGTTCGACCATCTATGCCACACAAGCAGGACCCAGTAGCGCAAGTATCGCTTGACTCAATTGTCAAATGGCTTATTGAAGACCCAAGTCCTGCCGATCCAGACACCACACTGCAGCAACTTGGTGTATGGATATCGCATAAACTTCCCTCTTCATCCTGGGAGCAACTTAGAAAATGGTTCGCTACAAAAAAAGTGAATCTCCTTGAAGGCAATCTTAGAGTTCCAAATTTCCACCTGATCGCCGCCAGCTTGCTTATCGGAAAATTTTATTCCCATTTCCAACCTCTTCTCACTGTTGCCAAGCAATGCATTTCTCAGAAATGCTATCGATTTCGATTCACTCTCAATCCCATTGCATATCCCGATCGCAATCTCAGCGCTCACCTGATCCAGCAATTGCTGCATTACCTACACAATTCTACTCCAATACTCCGTAGCTATCGCCGGATCAATTCTGATACTTTCCAGATTCGACTCAAGCCTACTGTTGAAGCCCGCCACTTTTTTACTGGCGAGTGGTTAGAAGTTTTTATCCAAGTATCAGCTTTATACATAGTACTGGCATCCGGTTACTCAGATGTCCTATGGGCACGGAACCTAAAAGTGAGTTATCAAGACCTCTTTCGCCGATCTTCTCAACAATATCGTGAAATCGACTTTTTCTTTCTCCTCTCGGGAGTCCCTTTCTGGTTTGAAGCGAAAAGCGGAAAGCAAAGGAATGCTCTGGAGCGCTATCAAGAACTTTGCACTCTTTTGCGAGTTCCTCAAAGTTACGCTTTTCTCGTCCTTCCAGATCGCTATTCTATCCCGATCTCTCCACTCTGGCAAAATTCCGGACTTACCATCTGCTCTGTTACCGAATTCCCTCAACGATTTGCCTATGCACTTCAGCTCTTCCAACGGAAACAAAGTTACGCCAGGCTTCATCGAAACCTTCCTACCCTTTCCCCATTCTCTGGCAAAGTATTGAAGGTCATACACTCCTTTGGGAAGTAAGCGCTCCATTTCAATGGGCAAGAAAAAATCCAAGAAACGCAAATCAAAAAAAGCCAAAGAACCTCCCAAGAATAGCAAGCCATTACCCTCCGCTCAAAGACAGTTGCTTCGAGCAAAGATTGATCGAGAGATAAAAAACTTCTCTGCAAAGGCAGAAAAACTCTACGAGATTTCCTCCCCCATTCAAACGCCCACATGGGAGTCGATGTTCTCCTTAGACTTTCCACTTGCAAGTTCAAAGAAGAAGAAGAAGAAGAAGAAAAAGAAAAAGAAAAAGAAGAAAGAGAACGATCAACAATCCGCTCACCAACAAAGCAAAGAGAAAAAGAAAAGCAATCCATCTCAGAGCTCCTCTCCGCAAAAGCCCCAGACTGCCCCGAAAGCACCAAAAGTATCATCGGAAGAATCGCTTCGTCACTGGTTCCACATCAGGCAATTCCGATTATCTGAGATAAAGTCTACACCACCACAAACGCTGATTTTACAACTATCCCTCGATATCGGAAAACACTATCTTCACTACCGGTTCTTATTGGGAAGCATTAAGCAGTGTATCGCACAAAAGGTTTCCCACGTTACCTTTCACTTTACGCCATCTCAATACACTCAACCGGAGGAAAGTTTCGAGCTTATAGACCAATTTTGTGCCACATTGAACGCTTTGCAATTCGTACAGAACTTCAAAAGGCGCGAAAATGCCTTCCAATTTACTCTCTCCGCTGACTCAATCGTAAAACAATTCTTTTCTGGCAGGTGGCTGGAACTTTTCATCCAGGCAACAGTACTCCAACTGCTCAACGAATTTCCTAATGTTCCTACCGTGTGGGCACGGAACATCCAACTATTCTTTGAAGCTACTACCGACCAGGCTGCTCAGCAATGGGAAATCGACTTCTTCCTCCTTTTCCATCATTCCCCCATCTGCTTCGAAGCAAAATCCGGGGACACCCGGAACCTGAACCGATACAAACAACTCTGTCGGCAGCTTCAGATCCCAGCATCCCGCTCTTTCGTAGTAATCCCCGCAACACTGCCCGGTTCTCCCCGATGTGAACACTTATCCAACCGCTATTCCGTAACCTGCTGTTCCACCACCAGTTTCGCGAGGAAACTCCACACCGTACTCTCCGAAATTTACCAGCAAACTTTCCCCGATTACTCATCATAACTTAAAAACCTTCTCAAAGTTTCTTCCGCTGCCCTCCAGAAACGCTGGATTCGTCACATTTGCCGAAATCGATCGGTAGTTGAACAAAATCTTGAAAAGAGTAATGTTAGACCCAGAGGCATTACGGTGGTTGCCGCCCACGTGTTTTCTGGAACCATTTCCTGAGTATGAAATCCTTGAGCTCATCGCTCCCTTTATGGAAAATCTCATCGCTCCGCATTTGCATTCTCCCACAACGTTCCGCCGGTTCTTTACGCAGCTTACAGAAAAGCTCACAGCCCTCCACTTGCCTGATGTATCAGATGAACTGCTGCTCTCAAAAGCGATCATAGAAACACGTCTCCGAAAGTCATCTATTTCCGATTATCAACAGAGGAAACTCATCGAAAAGATACACCCAAGAGTGGCAGCGCTTTTACAGGCAAAAAATCTGCTGAAAGAGATTCTGGCAAATCAAAAGATCCGCACAAGATTTCTGGAACTCAAGGAAGAAAATTCGCTGCTGAGAGAACGGCTGGTCAAGAACCCCGCATTGCTCGAAGCGGTGCGCACAAAACTCTTAGAGCTTAAAGAAGAAAAAGATCGGGTCTCGTGGATTATCGAGTGGCTTACCGATCCTTCCCAACCGACCGACGATCCAGAAACAATCCTGGAGCGCGTTCATACCTGGACATCTTTCGGACTTCTGGAAAGTTCGTGGGAAGATCTTCAAAAATGGCTGGAAGAACAAAACCTTCAGATCCTTGGAGGAAGCATTGAACCACCGGACCATCGATTGATCACTGCCAGTCTGGTTATCGGGAAATTCTACCCACATCTTCAGCGATTCCTCGCTGCCGCCGAGCAGGCTATTGCTCGAAGGCAGGAGCATTTTGTGTTCACTCTTGCTCCTATTCCGCACCTTGATCAGGACCACATGCTCCACCTGACCGGGTTTCGCAGGCTGGATTACACTGGAGAAGCAACGTTTGATCAAACCTACGCCTTCCAATTAACCCGGCAATTGCTGCACTATCTGACCCATACCGCCAACCTCCTCCGGAACTATCAGGAACGCAAATCCTTCACCTTCCAGATACAACTCAATCCAGACACGCAAGCGCTGCTGTTTCTTGCTGGAGAATGGATGAAACTGTTCAGCCAGGCAGCAGCACTGTATGCAGTGAAGTTCGCTCTCCTCAACCCCCTCTCTATGATCATCACCCTCATTCTCTGGATGCGCAATCAATATCTTCCGGAACTGCTGGAAACGCTTCAATTGGAAACGCTTCAATCCGCCACCGCCGCCCCTCTCCGGGAACACGACGAGGACATCTTGAAGCTGCTGGAAATATTTCAACGCTCAACGACCAGCATCCCCTGGGTACGCAATCTAAGGATCGGCTATCCAGATCCACTCCGTCCCTCCATCCAGCGCACTCATACCATTGACTTTTTCCTTATCTTCGACGAAAAGCCGATCTGGATCGAAACTCCCGGTCAACTCACGAACAGCCTTTTTCTGGACAATTACTGTCAACGGCTCTTCCTCTTAGACCTGCGAGACTACAGGCACCACTTCTGTCCTCTACTTTCTTGCTACGGTTTCACTATCGCCCCCAGCTTCCGCTCCGCCCCACTTGTGTCCTCCCTTCGATCACTGCCGCAGTGGAACTCCGAGCTTTATGGACAAAAGCGGAGATGGGGAGCAAAAATGCCCTTCTCCAGTTACCAAAGAGAATACGAAGATACCAATGTCCGCTCATTACCGCACCTCCGGATCTGTACGCCAGCCGTACTCCCTGAGCAGTTCCTGAAAACGTTAAACAGCCTTAACTTCTATCATGAACACCCTCTGGTGAGCACGTTGAGGCAAGCAATGTCCGATATGATGCTGAGACGCGACTCCGCTGGCGACCTTCCACATCCGGTTGTCAAAATTCTCTCCGGGTTATCCGATGTATCAAGCAGCGATTTCCTGGAAGCAAATCAGGCGCAAAGGAAAAAATTCAAGGAATTACTACGACAGGCAATCGACGCAATGGCACTCAGAGGGTATTTCAAAATAGCAAAGTTCACAACATGGTATATCGACAGGAAACGGTTTGATGACTGCACGGATGATTATATCGATGATTTCATTGGCATCGACGATCTGACTGGTGACGATGATGCTACTGGCGACGACGATCTGCCCGATGGCAATGATTTGATTGGTGGTATCGAATAAGAAAATGTAGCGCGGTAGCAATCCTGTTCACAAATTGAATGCTTTAGCTGCTTACTGCACAAACTGAGTGTGTCAATCACCCTGCTGTCTTCTTTCACGAATCCCACGCCGGGAAACCACTTTTCGGCATTTAAGAATCTTCTCAAAATGCTCACCGCTACCCTTCTTTTTGTCCCGATTGCGTGTTTTAGAGCAGCGTCGATGACGCAAAACAACGAATGTTTCACAAAAACGGAAAGACTCAATGGCAAAACGATTCCCCAAAGATCCAATGGATCTCCTTGCCTCGCCCATTGCTCAATTAGTTGAAAAAGCCACGGAGCTGGAACTGCTCATTCTGCACACGGAGTCCTTGCTGGAACTGCTTCCAGTACTGGAAAAACTGATCGTGACACTGCAAGAAGCATTGCAGCGATCGAAACAGGCAGGAGCCGAACAAGCAGCGGCTGAGACAGATCGGCTACCCGCAGATACCTCGCCTTCCAGCGATCAGGTCGCCGATGGTGCGAAGTCTCCACCGTCTCAAAACATCGTCCTTTCCCCATCCCTTCCGCATCACAATAAGCGGGAGGAAACGGCAATTCCCTCAGGTCCCAGGGAACGGCTTGCTCAATGGTTCAAGGCGCAACGAATCGAACTGGAAGAAGCAAACACTGCATTACCAGAACCGCTGCTGCTAAGCATCAGCAACCGACTTGGGAAGTTCTACTCCTATTTCCAGTCTTTTCTTGATGACATCAAACGGCAACTTTCAAAAAACAACCTGCATCCCGACATCAGTTTTTACCACACGGTTGGCGACAAAGAATCGAACAAAAAACTCAGTTTGCTCTACCAGTTATGCTACGACCTTCACAAAGCCGGCTTGCTGAGCAATTTTCATGGTCGCCGTACAGCACCACGCAACGCTTCGCTCTACACGTACACCTTCTTACTGAAAATTGCCAATAACAATGCTGCACGTTCCTTTCTCAATGGCGAATGGTTAGAACTCTTCATCATCAACACTATTCTCGAAGCAACCAAGTCGCTGGATCCCGCTTCTTTTGTATGGGCACGCAATCTGAAAATCAGATTTGCTGACTCATTCCGACAATCGCAGCAACGACGGGAAATTGACTGTTTCCTCCTGATCAATAACATCGCTTTCTGTTTTGAAGCAAAAAGTGGCGGGATCGAAGAACGTGACTTAGCAAAGTACCGGGATCTCTGCCTGCGACTGAATATCCCCGCATCTCGATCTTTTGTCGTCACCGCTAACTTTTCCACTTCTGAAGCCATTGCTCACAAATACGGAGTCACTATCTGCGCTGCGGCGGAGTTTCCCGGGTGCCTCCAGTCGGAGATCGAAAAGCTTTGAACCTAAAGACCGGGATCAGCACTCGCCAGCAGCTAACCCTACCGTTCTCAACAGAGGGCAGGCACACAGGCCTGCCCCTACAAATCATACCCCATCCGCGGGATAACTCCCCGTGGTTGCCCGCAATCTTCCGATCCGTAGCGGCAACCCGACCGGTCGCCCCTACACATTCGCAACGTTGCCGGCTAAAGTCGGCGCTCCCAGTGATGTGCCGGCGAAAACCGGCGCTCCCGGTGTATGCTCAGGAAACCCGGCACTTTTTGGAAGTCGCATAGAGACAAGATTCTGCACAGGCACCGATCAGCGAGCGATCCAGAATGGTAGTGTGACGATGCGGTCCGGAAAGACCAGCCAGAGCTGATAGGTTCCTGCCGGCAGCGAACGGATTGACACCTGGGGGACAAACCGATCTGAGTGCCACTGCCGCCTGCCGTACAGGTCGGAAATGTCCATTGCCAGCACCTGCTGCTGCCAGCGAACTGGCAAACGAATTGCTATCCACCGGGTAGCTGGCTGGGGAAAGACCCTCGCAGCGGGAATATCTTCTTTCGCTGGCTGCTCAACAGCCGACACATTGGGGAACCGCATCAACAGCATTTCGGTTTCTCTTCCCACGGCAATCCCATTCGCAACGCTACAGAGGCACCCATTGCGAAAATCAATCAGGTGGTAGCGCCGGGGATCATTGGTTGCAAACGGGTGGACAGACCACGCCAGTCCATTTTCCGAAAACAGCAAACGCCGACCGTTTTCTGGCGATTCTACCAGCACAGCTTTCACGCGCCGATCCTGTCCGACAATTTCTGCTACCGGTGGACGACTGCTCAATTGCCAGCTCGGATCAATCTGATCCATCCACCAGCGGAGCTGCCAGCTACTACCGCCATCGGTTGAAGACCACAGTCCAACGGTATACCCCAACGATGTCCCATCCTTCACCACCAATCCTCCAAGGAGCATATCCAGATGGAGGCGGCTATACGCCACCATTGCATAAACCCGCTGGTCCAGCATCGTATCGGCAGCGGCGTGGTGAAAAAGAATATTCAGCACGTACGGTGTCCAGGTAGCTCCGCGATCTTCAGTTTTCCAGAGCTCCATCCGCTGTCCTGTATGCACCGCCACCCAGCCGATTTGTTCGGTCGGAAACTGCGCTGCATCCAACCGTTGCCCTGACCCGCTCACATCCAGCATCATCTGCCACGTTGTTCCTCCATCGGCGCTGTATTGCAGCACCACTGGCGTCGCCCCATCCTCGCTGGCAAGGACCCCAAAACCGCTGGCGCCATAAGGAAACACAGCATTGATTTTCAAAGTACCGATAGATTGCACCTGCCAGCTCCGTCCGGTATCAGAGGACAGCCAGAGTACTGGCAGCGGATCTACACTCTGGATGACGCCGTAAGCACCGTTCATCACCATTTTCCCCGCCCGTGCTCCCCGGAAATACCACCCTTCCGGCGTTTGTCCCGCAAAATCGATAACGGGCAGTGAGGCAAAAGTAGTCCACGCTCCGGTCTCACCGTCGTACTCCAGCACCCGTGGTCTCTGTGGTTCGCCGACAACCAGCCGCACCTGTCGGCAGTGCCGCACCTGTCCTCCAACGATAACGGTTGCCTTCGACGGTTGGCCCCAGAAAGTCCAGCGCCACGCCTGCTGCGGCACGCCGACGACCACCGCTGCACTTTCCTCACATCCGCCAGCTATGATCCAGCGCTGTCCGGACGCAACGAGTCCATACCAGTGAACAGCGCTACAACCGGGATTCCCTGTGATAGCATCTGTGATCGCTTCCCAGTTCCAATTGCTGGTGGTAAGCCGCCACAGGGTAACAGAATCTGCTGAAGATTGTGCTAACGCCCAGCCCTCGCCAGCATTCGGAAATCGCACCGCAATCAGATTATCCACCGTCGGCAATGCAGTCAACTGCCAGGTATTTCCTCCATCGGTTGAGTACCCCGTTACGCCGCTATCGCCCACCACCACAATGGTAGTATCATCGATGATCGCAACATCCCGAAGAGCATCTGCGCGATCTTCCAATTGCCGCCGCTGCCAGGTTATCCCACCATCCGAAGAAACGCCCACCACTGCTGAATCCCCAACGACGACCAGCAGCGAACGGTGCACTGCAATGCTGTGCAATGCGGTGGCAAAGGGCAATAGCCGCTGCACCCACGTGCCTCCGCCATCCGTTGATACAAAAACCCTCCCCGATAATTACAATATTGCCCCCCCCAATTTGGAGAATTTTTATTTTTCTCCTGTCGGATATTCTGACCCCCTTCTGTTTGAGAGACGCCAGAGCGTCCAGATA
>JALWJX010000099.1:5915-12664 GCA_026996895.1 Candidatus Kapaibacterium sp. | reverse complement strand
GCACGGTGCTGACGATCACCGAGATTCGGAATGTGACTGCCCCGTTTTCGCTGGATCAAACTCACTACACATTGCCGATCAAGGTGCAACCGGGAGAGACCATTTACTTCAAGGGGGCGTGTTTCACGCCACCGGCGGTGCAGCAGTATCAGATTGATGTGGAGTTTGTGTGCGATGCACCGGTGGGAGATGACAACATTTCGCGATGGAAGGGAGAAGGGATCCAGGGGGCACCATACATCACCAGTTACGACTGGGGGTGGCAGCGGTTGCAGACGGTGCACAGCGGGCAGGTGGAAGTTGGCAATGGTGGGAATAATGCGGTGACGGTCCGGTCAGTTAGTCTGATAGCCGCAACGCCGCATTTCCGGATCACCGGTTATGAGTTTGAGGGAACGCCGCTGACAGATCCGGATGGGGTGACGTTGAATCCGGGGCAGCGGTTGCTGGTGTTTGTGGAGTATGAGCCGCAGGTGGAGACGGCAGTGGGAGATACGCTGAAGGTAGGGATTCAGGCGGAGTTTATTGATGCTGAAGCCGTAGAAGGAGAGTTACGTGGACAGGCGTATTTACCGAAGATCGGAGCGGAAGGGTATGAGTTTGAGTGTGTGGAGCTTGGGACGGAATCGGCGGAACAGGGAGTGGTGAAGATCTGGAATGCGGATGCGGTGTGGCAATTGCAGATCTGGAACGTAGAGTTTGACAACGGAGTGATGAGTGACCCGCAGGCGTTCTGGGCAGAGAACTGGCCACAGTTTCCGGTGACGTTGGATGTGGGAGATACGCTGGAGCTTGTCGTACGGTTTCAGGCACGGACGTATCCGTCTGATAGCGTACGGGTACGGATTGTGAGTGATGCGGCAGCGGGACCGGAGGAAGAGCCGCAGGTAGAAAGTGGGGTGATGGTGCGAGGCTGTGCGTATGTGGTGGGGCTGGAAGCAGAAGGGACAGTGATCGGACCGGTATTGGGGTGTGATGGAGGGGAAGGATTTATAGTGGTGCGGAACACGGGTGGAGCGGTGGTAGATGTGACGGATGTGCGGATCGTTGGTGGGGATGTAGGAGAGTTTGAGGTTATCGGGCCGCGGCAGTTTGTAGTACCGGCAGGCGGGGAGCGGCAGGTAGGCGTACGGTTGTTACCGGGCGAAGCGGGGCAGTATGAGGTAGAGGTGCTGGTGGAAAGTGGGAGTGGAGACACGACGGTGGTGGTAAGAGGGGAACGGTATTCGGTGCCGGTGGTGTTTGTGGTCGAAGATGCCGAAGATCCGGTGTTGCCGGGGGATACGGTGGTGGTACCGATTCGATATGAGGATATGAGTGGAGAGGCGGGATTGCAGCAGGTGGTACTGGAGATACGGTACAACGGGAAGGCATTGGGATTGAAGGGGGTGGAGTCGATGGTAGAAGGATGGGATTTCACGGCAGTGGAGTTAAAGCCGGGAGTTGGACAGATCAGCGGGCAGGGGCAACAGCCGTTGCCGGGCGGACAGCAGATATTGGCGATGGTGTTTGAGGTGTATCTGGAAAGTGATAGCAATGAGGTAGGGATTGTTCCTGTAGAGATCGGGATTGGAGAGGATCGGGCAATTTGCGTGGAGCCAAGTGGGGTAAAAGGGCGGGTGCCGTTATCAGAGTTTTGTCTGCGGCAGGCACGGGACATAGTGATCGGGGAGAGTTATGGGATCGAGGTCGTGGGAGAGCAGCCGGTGAGGGAGCGGTTGGTGATACGGTATGGGATAGGATTTGATGGGGAAGTGCAGATCGGGATATATGATGGGGTTGGGACGAAGGTAAGGGATATGGTGAAGGGGTATCGGAAGGCGGGGTGGTATCAGGTTGAGGTACCGGTGGCAGAGATGAGCAGTGGGTTGTATTATGTGCGGATGAGCAGTGGACGGTTTACGAAAACGCTTAAAGTGAACGTGGTGAAGTAGGCGTTCATTGGAACCCGCAGATTTTAGAACGTAGAGCATGCGGTATATGAGAGGACAGAGGGGCGTTCTACGCGTGTAACCTTTTTCGCTTTTGAGGGATTTTAGCCTGAAAGAGGGAAAGTGAGCAGAACAAGAGGATGGACTGATGAAAACTCTGGTGAAACTGATCAGTTGGTGGATGTTGTTAGGCATCGTCGGCTTTGCCCAACAAGGACAGGGACAGCGGTTGCCGGATGTCAAGATCAAGGATTTGCAGGGGCAATGGGTCAGCGCCCGGACTTTGCAGAATGATGGTAAGCCGTTTGTTATCAGTTTCTGGGCGACCTGGTGCAAGCCGTGCTTGGTGGAGCTGGAGACACTGAAAGATGTTTACCCGGATTGGCAGGAAGAAACGGGTGTCAAAATTATTGCAATCTCTATTGATGATGTGCGCAACAGTCGCAAGGTTGCTCCCTTCGTAAAAAGTCGAGGCTGGGAATATGAAGTGTATCTGGATGAAAACAGCGAGCTGCGGCGAGCGCTGGGGGTAACAAACATTCCACACACCTTCTTACTGGATGGGGACGGCTACATTGTCTGGCAGCACGCTTCTTTCACACCCGGCGATGAGGATGAGCTGTATGAAAGAATTCAGGCATTGCTGGAGACTGAAAAAGCAGAACGGGACAAGCAGCCGGGCGATTCACACGATGAGCCTCACACAACGCCACAATCAGATCATTTGTGGAAGGGAATGGAGTAGTAGATGACCATCCGCAGTGTGCTGCTCAGCGATTGGGTTAGGGAAGGGATGCGGAATGCACAACGGCAAGGAATGGTGTGGCTTTTTATTCTCTTTTTTTGTGGTATTGCGGCATCTGCTGCTGCTCAGGGATTGGGAAATGGGGCATTGCAGGGAGATGTCCAGATTGATGCCCAATGGTACCGGGAGGATTCGCTGATTGGTGCTGAGAAAGTGCCGTCGAAAATTTTAGCAAATGCCTACTGGAACGTTGCCTACGTTGCGGATCATTTCCGCTTTGGTTTTCGCTACGAGGGTTATCTGGGACCCTTGTTAGGCTATCCACCGCAATATGCCGGGCAGGGAATTCCGTATCGCTTTGCAGAGTATCGGAATTCGTGGCTGGCAGTAACGGTGGGTAATTTCTATGAGCAATTTGGGAGTGGGCTGGTGCTGCGTACGTACGAGGAGCGACAATTGGGAATTGATAATTCGCTGGATGGGATCAGGGTGAAAATTTTCCCGTATCGGAGTGTGAGGATTACCGGATTGATTGGCAAACAACGAATGTTTTTTGAGACCGGGGAAGGCATCGTTCGTGGTCTTGACCTTGCAGGATCGCTCAATGATTTTGTGACGCTTCCTTTTGTTGTAGACATCGGGATCAGCGGCGTGAGTAAATACCAGCCTGATCAAATAGTGCTGGATCCCAACGATCCGAAGCGCAAATTGCGCCTTCCGCTGAATGTGTTGATGGCAGGTGTTCGAATGAGTGCGATTTTTGGGGATTTCCAGTTGTTTGCGGAATATGCCTACAAGTGGAATGATCCGACGGCGGTGAATAATTTCACGTATACGCCGGGAGAAGGATGGTGGCTGACCGCTTCGTATGCTGCTAAGGGCATTGGAGTGACTGCATCTTTTAAGCGGATTCAGAATCTGGATTTCCGGAGCGACCGAAATACCCGGGGCAATGTGCTCACGCTGAATTATTTACCGCCACTAACGCGGCAACATAGCTATCGGCTGGCAACCCATTATCCATACGCAACGCAGCCGAACGGCGAAGTGGGTGTTGCGCTTGATGCTTTTGTCACACTGCCTCGCAAAACGCTGCTTGGTGGGCGATATGGAACGGAAATTGAAATCAATTTCTCGCGAATTCACGCCTTAGATACGCACCGCCTTTCTCCCTATCGTTACACTGCCCCTTTCCCCGGATTTTCGGATCATCTCTACTATCAGGAACTGACTGTGGAATTGTCCCGGAAGTGGACGCGTAATGTCAAAACGGTGCTGATGGGCATAGCGCAGCGGTATGATAAGGACGTGATCGAGGGGGTAAAAGGATATGGCGAGGTCCGAACGTTCGTTACTGTGGCAGAGTTACAGTATCGGATTGGGCGGCGGGACTTCTTGCGTGTCGAAGCGCAGCATTTGTGGGCAAAACAGGTGGATGAAGAGCGAGAAAAGCGCATTGATGGGAATTGGGCTTTTGGCCTGGTGGAATATAGCATAGCTCCACATTGGTTCTTCACCATAACGGATGAATATAACTATGGGAATCCGGTTGTGGCAAAGCGCATTCATTACTGGACGCTGTCGGTCGCAATGGTGTGGGGTGGATTTCGCGTCCAATTGGGATATGGAAAGCAGCGGCGTGGTATTGTCTGCGTGGGTGGCGTTTGTCGAACGGTTCCGGCATCCAACGGAGCGTTTTTGTCGTTAACAGGGAGTTTTTGATCCATGCGGTATTGGATTGTTTCAATAGCGGTACTGCTCGGCTTCGGAATAGCGTGTGATGAGATCAATGCCCCGTATTCTGTCCCGCTGGAAGGTGGTGCCGATACGACGGAGGCGGTGGTGCAGCGAGTATTGATTGAAGATTACACCGGGTTTCTTTGTGGAAATTGTGTCGAAGCTTCGGAAATTGCTCAGGCTTTGAAAGATCAATATCCGGATCGCGTGGTTGTAATGGCCATTCACGCAGGATTCTTTGCAACGCCGACACCGGATCATCCCGAAGATTATCGGACACCGACAGGGGAGGAGTGGTTCAAGTTTTTCGGTATCGACAAGCTGGGCAATCCCAACGGGATGGTGAACCGTCGGGAATTTCAGGGCAAGCGCGTGCTGGGACCCTCCGAATGGGCAGCGGCAGCACTGCAGGTGATGCAACAACAACCTGTTGTGGATTTACGACTGAAGACGCAGTACGATGAAGCCACAAGGGAGGCAAAAATTTTCGTTGAGGCGAAGTACCTGGAAGCTCAGGCAGCAGATAATTACCTTGGCGTTTATGTGATTGAGGACAGTGTCGTTGGCTTTCAATTAGATTACCGACGAAATCCCCCAGAAATTGAAGATTACGTACATCAACATATGCTGCGAAAAGCGGTCGTCGGTCCGTGGGGAATTCCGGTAAGTAGTGGACCTATAGCAGCTGGATCACGCTTCCGGGATACGCTAAGGGTTACTCTGGATACTGCCTGGCGCGCAGAACATTGTTCCGTCGTTGCCTTCATCCATCGGTATCCTACAACTTATGAGATTCTGCAAGTAGCGGAAGCAAAGATCGTGGAATAGATGGTAACTTGTTATGCGTGGAGTTGTTTCACAAAAGCAAAGGGACATTCAATGAAACGTCCGGTTTCTGTTTTGACGCTCGTGTTTTCCGCACTTTTTGTACTCCAGCTTTATAGCTATGAACGGATCGTGTTGATCGAAGAATTTACCAGTGCAACGTGTCCGCCCTGCGTGCAGGGATCGGAGAATATGAACAAAGTGGTCGATCCCAGCAATGGGATTCTGTCGATTCGGTATCATATGGATTGGCCCGCACCGGGCGATCCATTCAATCTTCACAATTATGCAGAGAATATGGCGCGCCGAACATATTACGGAGTCAGCGGGATTCCACATGCGGTGGTGTGTGGACAAACGGAGGTTAATCCCGCTTCAGATCTGAAAGGATTACAGCAGGCAATTCAACATTGGAAGTCACAGCCGACGCCGCTGAGCATCACCGTTGCTGAAGATCGATCAGATCCTAACAATGTGCAGGTAACTGTGACCGTGAAATCGGATGAAGCGTTGCAGGGACTGACATTGCGAGTTGCAGTCGTGGCTCGCTTTGTGGAGCTTCCAGATTTGCCCGACCGGTTAGCAAATGCAAATGGCGAAACAAAGTTTTACGATGCAATGCTGGATATGTTGCCAGATGCTGATGGAACGGACTTCAGCATTGCTGCTGGTGAAACGAAAACCTTCACTTTTAACTATGCAATGGGCAGTGGCGAACTGTGGCCCGAAGGGCAAATTTATGTTACAGCGTTTGTGCAAAATGACCAGACCAAAGAAGTATTGCAGGCGGGAACAAATCTGGTTGAATATGGTGTGACACTCCAAGCGCTCCAGCGATATCTCTGGGTCGATGCTCAAGGTGAAGTGTCAACACAGATTACGGTGATCAATCCTTATTCGGACAAAGATTTGATGGTTCTTCTGTCAGTCGATGAAAACCGCAGTTTGCTTCCGCAGGGATGGGAAGCAGCGACCAGTATGGACACGATCAGTCTGACAGCCGGACAGCAGCAAACTTTCAGTCTGAGCATAGCAGCACCGGCAGAGGCGGGATATGCAAATGTAGTGGTCAAGGTCAAGGTGCAGGTGTCCGACGGTGTCGGTCGCACTGAAACAGTAGAGGTGGGGTGTATGTCGAACGCAACCCGATATCTTGCCTTCCCATTGTTGGGATGGGGAACTGGAACGGTTTCTGGGCTGACAGGCTTGCCCGATTATGGAGATTACATGACGCTGGTGCCACCATCCCAGGTGACGCCTGATTTCCTCACTGCCTATCCACTGGAGGATTTTGATGCTGTGTTGTTCTTTACCGACTATTTCAGTCGAGGCTTCTTGTCTGCCAACGTCTTTGATGCGCTGGGCGTACCATTGCGGAATGGCATTACCGCAGCGCTCCAGGAAGGGAAGGGAGTATGGATTTCTACAGAGCTGGATATCTACTTTGCGTGGCATCAGCAATATGGTAGTAGCCACGCCCAGAATTTCTGGCAAAACGTGGTTGGGGTCCG
>JALWJX010000099.1:5418-5905 GCA_026996895.1 Candidatus Kapaibacterium sp. | reverse complement strand
GACAATCAGGGGCGGATTACGGGAGTGCTTCCCTTTACCATCGAAGGGCAGCAGGGTGATAGCGTGGGAGATGGTATTACTCTTTCGTACAACCAGATGACCAATTGGCAGCAGGTTCCCTTTGTCATTTTCACCGAGAACTTTACGCCGGTGAGCAATGATGTTATTGCGGTGTTTCAAGATGACGAAGGGCAGTTAATGGGGATTCGCCGGGAAGATCCGCAGAGCGGTGGGCGCATTGTATATACAGGTTTTCCACTGCACGGCACTTCAGACATTGCTGCCATTGGGCAGTTGATGGAACAGGTGATGCGGTGGATTACCGGCGGCAAGACAGCGCCAAAACCTCCAACGATTTCTGCGCCGGCAGAGTTGCAGTTCGGCGAGGTAGCGGTCGGTTCCAGTAAAACAATGACCGCCGATATTGCCAACGTTGGGAATGAGCCACTGGAAATTACGGGTATGACGCTATATGATGATGACCAGG
>JALWJX010000099.1:0-5408 GCA_026996895.1 Candidatus Kapaibacterium sp. | reverse complement strand
GTATTTACGATCCTCAATGCTCCCAGCCTGCCACTGACATTGCAGCCTGGTGAAAAGGTGACGCTGGAAATTCAATTCCAGCCGAAGCAAACGGCGGAATACGTTTCAATGCTGATCATCGAATCGAATGATCCTCGCAACAATCCGTACTCCATTGTGCTGAGCGGACGAGGAGCTGGTGCTACAGGCGTCGCTATAGAGCAAGAGCTGAAAGCCTTACAGGTACGGGTCATTCCGGATGACCGGGTGGAGTTCCGCTGGGAAGGGGTCCCCATCGTCAATGCGGAGATTCGGGATATCCGGGGGCGATTGGTTCATCGTTTTGGCGCTGTGCCTTCCGCAATATGGCAATGGGATATCCGGGATGTTCCGTCGGGTACGTACTTTGTGCGAGTTGAGACGGCGACGAAGTCTGTAGTTATCCCCTTCCAGATTGTCCACTGATTGCGCTAACGGATCTATCATCGGGAGCCGCAGGACGTTTCCCTGCGGCTTTTTTTGTTTCTTGCGGTTACTGGAAAAGAGCGATGCTTCAGCATCTGTAGTGGGACATCTTGCGTGACCAAACTTGGGAACGGTGTTATTTTAAGGAAAACGCACCAGGGTAGCAGTAATAGGAACAGCAGAGCGTTGTGCTCGAACGACAGCAAGGTATATGCCGACCGGCAGGGTCAGGGACGCTCTGTAAGTGGTGGCTGGAGCAATAGGCGGCGAACGAAAAAGACGAGAGCCGTTTACTGTGTAAAGCTCGATTCGGACAAATTGTCCCGTCGCATTGAAATACTGAAGATGCTGGTTTGCGATTGTCACGGTAGCGCGCACTGGAGGAGCGAGTGGAAGCGCAGTGATGGGCGCACAGAGAGAGTCATACAGTCGAGCGATAGCTGCGTGAATAGCGGGATCGGTAAAGTAAGCAGAATCGTATTTCCATAAGAGCAGCCCATCGCACAGCGAATCACTTAAGAGTTGCACTGCCACTGCCAAAAGAGAGTCAGCCGGGAAAGCTAACCGATGATACCAGCCTGATAGGACGTTAATACTGTACAGAAGTCGCAGTCCGGATTGCTGCGCTGCCTGATGCTGATTGGCAATGAAGGAAGCAACCGTGCCCTGCCGAATCGAGTATTGCGGTTTGGCGTAATCTAAGAATGCGAATTGTCCCTGTTGCGCTAACCATTGCGCTGGAGCTCCAACACCAGTAGGTATGGTGGGGAACAGTTTCTTGCTATAGGCGGCTGCGGAGTCAATAAGAGCGGCGGTGATTGTTCGTCCGCCCCAATTACCGGGATCCTGAGGTTCGTCAAAAAGCAGATGGCAGAGGATGAGTGAATCATAAGGGGCGAAGTGGAAGCCTTTGAATGCATCTAGGCGCGCTTTGAATCGGGTAAGATCAAAATGACCGCTGGAGTCCTGAACCATACGGCGTGATTTGAGAAATGAAAGGCAGAGTTTGTACCCGTTTTGCGCGGCTGCTTCCAGGAGGGTACGCAAATGTGCAGTGTCAGACGCTACGGTGAAGACGAAGTTGAATAGAGGATGAGGCTGGGTAATGGGAGCGTGGAATAGTCCAACCAGGATGCATTGGGTCGATTGTGCAGTGAGAGAAAAGGGGCTGAGTGCCATAAGGATAATGAACAAAGGCAGCGCTGAACGGTGCATTGGAAACTCCGTTTTCTTGATGCGTAAAAACATTCCGACTCCTTTGAGCAACCCGAAGTTTAATCTGGAGGAGCAAACGGCAAGGAATGCAGGAAACAGAGGAGAAAAAATGGGGAGTCTTTTCGTTCTGCAAACAGCAGAGAGAAAGCAATGATCATTCAGCAAAAGGATAAGCAATGATCATCGCCTTTTACAAACCGTACGGGGTGTTATCCCAATTTACACCGGAGCCAGGCACGGAGTGGCGAGTGCTCAAAGAGTTTGATTTTTCCCCGGATGTCTATCCGGTAGGGCGGCTGGATGTAACCAGTGAAGGATTATTGATTCTGACTGATGAGAAACCGATCGTTCGGCGGCTTCTGGATCCTGCATTTGCCCATCCTCGAACCTATTGGGTGCAGGTGGAAGGAATACCGTCGGAACAGGCGATTCAGCAGTTGCGACAGGGGGTTGTCATTCGAGGGTATCGAACCAGGCCTGCGCGAGTTCGACGGTTGTCGGAGCCGTTAGATCTGCCACCCCGGAATCCCCCAATCCGATTTCGGAAGAACATTCCAACTTCGTGGCTGGAGATCACGTTGTTTGAAGGCAAAAACCGGCAGGTGCGCCGGATGACGGCTGCGGTGGGGCATCCAACGCTGCGATTGCTCCGGGTTGCCATTGGAAAGCTCCATCTTTTTACCATTCTGCGGGAAGGGGAGTGGAAAGTTTTGAATAGCAAAGAGCGGCGGCTGTTGTTATACCGTGCTGGAAGGAACAAATAGAACTTTGCCTGCACAATTTACCTTGACAGGGAACGCTGCTTTTCGTGAACACATCCTGCCGTTGCGCATACAGCCGTTGTCTGTGGTAGTTTGAATGAAACATTGTCTTTGCTTTATTCGTCACCTTCCTGTGGAAATGTCAACTGGAGGCAGGGGATTGGTTGATCATAGTGCTACACGCGTGACAGGTGCCTGCAACGGAAGTTTCACAGCAAAGGAGTGAAAGGATGAAGCTCAAAACATTGGCTGCTTCAACGGGTATTGGACTGGCTGCGTTACTCGTTGTTTTGCTTGTAGCAACGCAATTGAACTCTAAGGCATTGTTGTCCTCTGTGGTCGGTGCCTCCGTTGAGATTGGCGCGAAGCAACCGCCAGTTTCAAAGGAACTTCGGCAAAAGGCGGCAGAGATGAATGCCCTGTTTCGGGCAGTGGGGCAAAAAATTATGCCCACGGTAGTGAACATTCAGGTCATTGAGCGCAAGCCCAAGACTCGGAAATTACCGTTTGAGTTTTTTCACTTTCCAGATGAGGATCTCAAAGAGTTTTTCGAGTTTAGAATTCCTGAGATTCCACAGCCCCTTCGAGGTCAGGGTTCAGGAGTCATTATTACAGAGGACGGGTATATTCTGACCAATCGGCACGTGGTACGCAATGCGGCGAAGATTCAGGTGACGCTGCACGATCAGCGGACGTTTGAAGCGGAAATTATTGGAGAAGATCGATTTACCGATCTGGCAGTGATCAAAATTGACGCATCGGGCTTAACACCGGCATATTTTGGAAACAGTGACAGTGTAGAAGTTGGAGAGTGGGTTTTGGCAGTTGGCAACCCATTGGGGTTGACCTCTACCCTGACAGCGGGTATCGTTTCTGCATTGACTCGCTGGATTGGGGTGTTTCGAGATACCAGCGGGATGGCTGTTGAGAACTTTATTCAGACGGATGCAGCGATCAATCCCGGCAATAGTGGCGGTGGTCTGTTCAATTTGAAGGGAGAATTGATTGGGATCAATACAGCGATTGCAACCAATACCGGTTTTTATCAGGGCTATGGCTTTGCTATCCCGTCCAATTTAGCGAAAGCCGTGGCAGCGGATCTGATCGAGGATGGCAAAATTGATCGAGGATTTATTGGCGTCAAAATTTCAGCGGTGGATCAGGCGATGGCAAAAGCCGTTGGGCTGGATAAAGTTCAGGGCGTCATTATTCAGTCTGTTACGCCCAATTCAGCCGCCGAGGAAGTTGGGCTGCAGGAAGGCGATATTATTCTGGAAGTTGATGGCAAGCCGGTGTACAAACCGAATGAAGTGCAGTCCATCGTGTTTCAGCATCGAGCCGGTGATAAAGTGAAACTGAAAGTTTACCGGCACGGCAGGGTATTCGAGAAAACCGTTGTGCTCCGACCGCTGGGAGAGGAGGAGCCGGTGGAAGGATATGCGGCGGATGAAGAAGAGGAAGAGGAGGAAGAAAAAACAGAAATTACCAGCCTGGGAATTACGGTCGAGCCCTTAAACAAGGAGCAGAAAAAGCGACTAAAGCTGAAATCCGGTGTGATTGTCACTAATGTTGATCCTTATGGTCCTGCGGGATTATCCCGGAAGTTAGGCGTTGGTGATGTGATCATCTCAGCGAATGGAAAGCCCGTGCGTTCGGCAAAAGATCTGAAGAACATTTTAGAACACACCGATAAAGATGTTATCCTGCTTCGGGTCTATGGTCGCGGTGTGAAGCGATTTGTTGCTGTGCCGATAGAACCGGAAAAAGAGTAGCCAATGAAGTTCCAGCTTTTCTCGTATAGGGCAGTCTATGTGGCTGCCCTTTTTTGTTTCAGTACTGCTGGGGTGCTGTCTCAGTCTTTTCCCATCCAACAGGATCTGGAGTGGAGTGTCCAGGCTGCCGGGCGTGTAGTGCAGTGGCGGTCCGACGCAGAGCACTGGACTGCTGTCGCGCTGCTGGGTGCTGCTGTGATTGGGTACGGATGGGATTCGGCTGCTGTTGCGGCAGTTCAGCGATGGCAATCGTCAATAGCCGATAGGGTGTTTGGGATTGCCAAAATTTTTGGCGAAGGCATATACTGGGCGCTGGGCAGTGTGCTGCTGTATGGGTTTGGTGGATTGACGGAGCAGTCAGCCATCCGTGAGATTGGACGAGAAGTATTCGTAGCTCTCCTGCTTACAGGGGCAGTGACAACGGTCGGAAAGGTGGTGTTGGGGCGAGCACGTCCCTATACGGGGGAAGGACCAGAGCAGTTTCGCTGGTTTGAGACCGACAACGCCTATTTGTCGATGCCTTCGGGACATACCTCTACTGCTTTTGCACTGGCAGGTTATGCAGCTCGAAAAATTAACCAGTGGTGGAGCTATGCGCTCTTTCTGCCGATAGCAGCCCTGACCGGTGTGTCCAGAATGTACCATAATCAGCACTGGCTCTCCGATGTGTTCGCTGGTGCGGCGATTGGAACGTGGATTGGTTTTGCTGTTGCTGCCAGCAGCGACTCTCGCAAATCGGATCAGGTGGCCAGTCTTTCACTGGTTGCAGGAGTGCCACTCCGGGTTGGGGTGCAGCTCCGCATTCCTTAGGAAAAGAGTTGCCGTAGCTCGGTCAGAAGTGACGGGTGCTTTGTAACCCGTTTCCGTTGCAAACGCTACGGTTGATTGTGTCGCATATCCTGCCGCTCATCTCCGGACAGCGTTGTATTTTTGCGATTCTTTTTTCCGATCACAAATTGGAGGATATGTCGATGACAGATCAACAACTGGCGTGGCTGCGAAAGTTTGTCGAGATACCCGGACCGTCGGGATACGAAGAATCGGTGCAAAAACAGTGGATTGAATCCCTCCCGCAGGAAGCGCTGACAAGCTCTCAGGATGTGCACGGCAATGTGGCAGCTCGGTATCGAGGAACAGATTCCCGATTTACAGTGCTGCTTGGGGGACATGCGGACGAAATTGCGCTGGTTGTTCACTATATCAGCGATGACGGGAT
>JALWJX010000098.1 GCA_026996895.1 Candidatus Kapaibacterium sp. | reverse complement strand
GATGACGGGCGTTTGACCGATAGCCACGGTCGAACCGTGGACTTTACCAACACCATCATCATTATGACCTCCAATATGGGAACGGAGCTGATTCAGGAGCGGCTCCCTGACATCACAGAAGAAAATCGAGATCGGATTTTAAGCGAATTGCGGGAGCAAATTTTTCGGTTGTTGCAAACACGGATGCGACCGGAGTTTCTGAATCGTATCGATGAAATCATTTTATTCAACCCGTTGACGCGTAAAGAAGTTCGGGAAATTGCGCGGATCCAGTTGCGGCGGGTGGAGCAGCGGTTGGAGAAGCAGAATCTGCGATTGCAGGTTACTGATGCAGCGCTGGACTGGCTGGCTGAAAAAGGGTTCGACATCAACTATGGTGCTCGCCCGTTGAAGCGCGTGATCGAGCGGTCCGTAGTGGATCCTTTAGCACTGAAGATTCTGGCAGGGGAAATTCTTCCGGGACAAACAGTTGTTGTTGATGTTGCGCCTGATGGCTCCAGCTTGAGCTTTACTGCTCAAACAGAAACTGAAACAGCCGAAACTGCATAAGACAAAACAGATCGTTCCATAGAAGCGGTACAATGCATTATGCGATGGGCAGCAGGGGTGGTGTGGGGGCTATGGGGATTGGTGTTTGTGCAGCTCAGCGCTCAATGCCTGTCCGTTTCTCCTGTTTCCTATGCCCCCTCGACCCTTTATGCAGGGGTCAATCCCCAATCGGCTGTACAGACGGTGCGATTACTCCGCGTTGACCTGTTCGATTCTGATTCACTGCATTTGTACTTTGTCCCGCTGGACCGATTCGGTAACGCAGATCTGCGATCCGATACGGTGACTGTGCAGATTCAAATGCAGGCATTGCAAAGCCGTATCCCCTCAAAGCTGCTTTTTCAAGCGGTTGCCCACCGGTGGTGCGATCGCCAGCCAATCGACCTGGTGCTGTGCGTTGAATATACCGATGCAACCTTCCCGTTTTTTGGCAGTATCGCGCAAGCGTTACGCTCGGCGTTGCCTTTACTTCCGCCGGCATCCACGGTGAGTCTGGTGTTTTATAACCATTCGATCAATGCAACGCAGCTCCAAACACCATTGGAAGATTATTCCTCACAATTCCATTTTCTGGGATTTGCGCCTCGAAGCAATCTTTCCGCTTTTCTCCGGGCACTCTACCATACGGTAGCAATACCGCTGGCTTCTCCGGATCATCGGCGGGTTGTCATCCACATTGGCAGAGGTGTGGATAACGCTTCATTGGCAGTTTCTCTTCAGGACGTCATCGAAGCAATTCGACAACAGCGCGTGAATCTTTTTTTTATTGGTGTGGGAGAATGGGACAACACCGCGTTGCTTTCCCGCTTTGAAGCTCAGGTGGCAGCCCCGTTGTATTTTCCCTCATCGATATCGGTGTCCGAGTTGAAAGGTATTTTTCAGGAAATCTTTTTGAGTTTGCAGACCGCTTATCGGGTGACGGTTGGATATGCGCTCTATCGACAGTGGCAGCAGGAGAATCGCCATTTTAGCATTCGGTGCAGAATGGGAGCAAAGATGCTGAGTAATCCGGTTCGAGTGGAAATAGATGAAGCAAGACAAACAATTTTACCCCACCAGATTCTGGCAACTTTTGCGACAGGATCCAGTCGCGTTGATCCTGTTTTTGCTGAGCAGTTAGATCGGGTCGTGGAGTTGCTCCGGGCAAATCCAGAGCAGCGAATTGTGCTTCAGGGACATGCCAGTGCATCGGGGACGGAGCAGCGCAATCAACAGCTCAGTTATGCCCGTGCACTGGCAGTAAAACGGTATCTGGTGCGCAAAGGGATTGCAGCCGATCGAATCCATTGCATTGGCCTTAGTTCGACCTCTCCAATTTATCCTCTTCCGTATGCTGATTGGCAACGGCGACTCAATCGACGGGTGGAAATTCGGTGGCTGACACCTGCTTTATTGCCGTACGAGATCTATGCGGAACGAACGGTCTCAGAAGAGCAGGCTTATCAGTTAGCGGAGCAGTGGCGATCGCGGGGATTGAATGTTTATGTTAAACCCATTCAGTGGCATCGTCAAACGTTCTTTCAGGTTGTGCTCTGGGGATTTGAATCGCGGGATCAGGCAGAGGCGATGCGGAAATTGCTGCAAGAGCGGTATCAGGTGTCAACGCTGGAAGTAGTGCCATAGTCAGGAGGGAGACACGAGAGCTTTGATAATGGGGCTGTTTGCTCAATCGCCAGTGGAAGAGATCGATTGACTTCCGGTGTGACGATCTAAAACTTTTGCCGCTTCTGCATTGTCCGCTTTTCCGGGCTCTCAGCGAAGCAGCTTTGTTCTGCAGGGAGCGCCAGAATCTTTGTGTAACTTTTGGCAGTAATGAGCGATTAACATAATTAGCTGGCAGCAGGTATGGGTGTGGATTCGAGAGCATATAGCGAGCTAAGTGATGACGAAGTGTTTGAACAGGTGAAGTGCGGGGACGTGGTGGCGTTCGAGGAGATCTATCGTCGGTATAAGCAGCGGATTTTTGCCTACTGCTGGCGGATTGTCCGAGATCGGTGGTTGGCGGAAGATGTGTTTCAACAAACTTTCTTGAGTGTCTTTGAACATCGGGATCAATATACGGGGGGGAACTTTGCAGCGTGGATCTACACCATCGCGCGGAATTGGGCATTCAAAGCGCGGGCACGGCAGCAACGCATACAGGGACACGAAGTACAGGAACCGGAAGAAGGTATTGACGCAATCGCCCCTGATACTTCGCTGTCGCCTGAAGCTGCGGCAGACTATGCCATTGTACTGGAGCATATTGCCAGATTGCCTGTTGAGTATCGCGAAGCACTGGAGCTTCGCTATCTGGATGAGTTGCCGTATAGAGACATAGCCCAGATTCTGGGCATTTCCGAATCACTGGCAAAAGTGCGTGTGTTTCGAGCAAAAAAGATGTTGCAAAAAATATTGGCGGTGCGAGATTCAGAATGAAAGGGTTACCAGAAGACCAGGACATTGAGTTACTCATTGCACGGTACTTAGAGGGAGAAGTTGGCAAAGAAGCATTGGAGCCGCTGCTCCAGCAGTATCCAGAATTGCAGGCGGAGCTGGAGCAGTTGGAATCTCTGGAAGCGAGGCTCCAAACATTGCCGAAGCCTGATCTGTCTGCTTATGAGCCTTTCTTTGACCGTGTAGAAGCGCAATTGAAGGGATACCTCCAGCAGCAAGCAGCGCCATCCTCGACATCTGCAGTGGGCAGCCGGGTGATTCGTGGAGGAAGTGTGTTGCCGAAGTACTGGATAGTGCTGCTTGGCGTGGTGGCGGTGAGTGTCGGGATTGCTCTGTTCTTACGCTCTCAAAAAGCGACTCTCTCTCCTCAAAGGGAGCAGATACTGCCTCGATATGTTGATTCTGCAGAGTTGGTGTGGGAGTTGCCGGCGGAAGTGACACAACCCGTGCAGGATTCTGGTAGAAAAGCACATAACCGCTCGAACAGAGAGGAGCAAGTAGCCGGGACATTACTCACTCAGCAAAGGGTAGACACTGCGCGACTGCGGGGGATTGCCCGGATAACGACGCCTGTGTCTCCAGTATCGCAGCAAATTGAACACCTCCGCCAACAACTGGAAGCTGCTCGACAACAGGGGGCGGATATTGCCACTATCCTGGTGCTGGAACGCCAGTTGGGTATTTTATACCGCCAGCAGGGTGATCTGCAACAGAGTCGCCAATGGTTGGAACGGGCGGTCGAAGAAGCAGATGATGCGGGGCTGGTCGTACAAAAAGCGCTGGCGCAGGGTGAACTTGCCCTGACGTTGCATGCAATGGGGAAAGAAGGTGAGAGTATAAGAATGCTGCAACACGTGACACGTGTTCTTCGGGCACAGCGACATCCAGCATATCAACGGTGGCTCCAGATGTTGCAGCGCATTACGTCTGCGCAACAGTGAACGCTCCATTGTCAGGCGGTCGTGAGTGTAGCACGTAACGAAGCATACGGCAAAGCATACTGCCTGTACTCAAGCTTCGGATGTATGCTCAGAGTGGTGCAGAAACGAGAGGATCGGACAGCGGTAGACTTGCCACATTGCTCACTGCATTGTGGTGATGCGGGACCTTCTCCTGAGAGAAGAGCTGAAGGGCAAAAAACACGGAGGATTCCTATGCTGAAACGCACAGGCAATCCTCCGTGCTTCAGGAGTTGAAAAAATGATCACAGCTATCACCCCACAGGGTAATGCCCAAGACGATCCTTGCCAAAGTAAATTTTTAGCCAGCGAAGCGCTTGTACCAATCGTTGATGCGTCCCCAGTGCAGATTGTTCAGGAAATTGTCGATGTATGTTGCTCTGCCCGGACCATCTTTGTGATAGTAGGCGTGTTCAAAAACGTCGCAGGCAATGAGGGGGATCCCACCCCAGATTGCTCCGTAGTGATGTTCATCGACTAAAACGTTGATCAACCGACCGCTATAGAGTTGGTCGTAGGTGAGCACTGCCCATCCAGAGAGCTTGGCAGAAATGCCAACAGCTTTAAAGTCTGCTTTCCACGCATCCAGGCTGCCAAATTCTTTCTCGATTGCTGCAACGATATCCGGACCTTCCGCCGGATTTCCGCTGCCACCAAGGTTCATCCAGTAGATGTCGTGTAGTAGTGCGCCAGCGTGATTCCAGGTAAATCGGCGTTTCAGTTCGCCAAAATACGAGTAGTTTCCGTTCGCCTTGCTCCGATCTGCGGTTTCCAGTTCCCGCTCGATCGTGTTCAGCGCTGTTACGTATCCTTTGTGATGTTTGTTGTAGTGCCAGTCGGAAGTTTCTGGAGAAATCACGTCTTTGAGCAGCTCTTTTGCTTCCTCATCAGAATACGGTCGAGGATTGAACTTCCATTCGTATGCCATCGCTCTGCCTTTACTGTTTGTTCAACATTCCCGTTGTTATTGGTCGTAATCTATGACAACTACCGGTGTTTCTGGGTGAGCCTGACAGGTGAGGATATAGCCTTCTTCGATCTCTTCATCCGTGAGCGCTTCCCGTTCATCCATCCGTACCCTTCCTTCAATCAATTTAGCGCGACAGGTGCCGCAGATACCGATCTGGCAGGAATACGGCGGATCCAGTTCGTTATCCAGCGCCGCTTCTAAAATGGTTTGCTGTGGATCCATTACGATTTCATAGTCTTCGCCGTACAACCGGATCTTGACGCGAGCCTGCGTTACCGTTTCGGTGTTGCCAGCATTGCTATCAGAAGCTGCTGAAAACTGCATTCGTGTTGTGTATCGCTTGTTTCACATTACGATTGTTTGAGTGCATTTTCCAGAGTGTGCCAGGCTAAGGTTGCACATTTGACCCGTGTTGGAAAGTCATGAACGCCACTGAAAATGAAGAGTTCTTCCAGATCTGAAGATGGCGCTTCCGGAACGTCCGTTTCGCCTTTGACAATCTGGTAAAACAGATCTGCTAATTGCTTGACTTCTTCTATCGATTTCCCTTTGATCACTTGCGTCATAATCGAAGCAGAGGCTTTGGAGATAGCACATCCCATCCCTGAGAATTTGACATCTACAATCGTGTCGTTCTCAACCTGGAGCTCCAAATGGATGTGATCACCACAGAGCGGATTATCCCCGTCAGCTTGATGCGTGGGATGTTCCAGGTGCCCGTAATTATGCGGATGCTTGTAGTGTTCTAACAGGACTTGCTGATAGAGGTCACGAATTGGCTCCATTCAAAATTTTTCACTTGTTGGACTTTATTGACCAAAAAGCTGGTACACCTGCCAGAGCGCTTTGACCATTTGATCAATTTCTTCCGGTGTGTTATAGACGGCAAAGGAGGCACGGGCGGTTCCTTCAACGCCGAAGAAATCCATCACAGGTTGGGTACAATGGTGACCTGCTCGAATAGCGACCCCTGCCTGATCCAGAATAGTACCAATGTCGTGTGGGTGCGTGTAGTCCATCACAAAGGACAGGACCCCAATTTTCTGATCTGCCGTGCCAATGATCCGAAGTCCCGGAATTTCTTCCACCGCCCGTGTGGCATATTCTAAAAGCTGCATTTCATACCGGGCGATTTTTGATAAGCCGATGTTCTGGACGTATTCTAAGGCAACTCCCAGGCCAACAGCTCCAGCGATATTGGGTGTTCCAGCTTCAAATTTGTACGGTAGCACGTTGTATGTTGTCTCCTCCAGCGTGACTCGTTTGATCATATCCCCTCCCGCTTGATACGGCGGTAATCGGTCTAACCACCGTTCTTTGCCGTATAAAACCCCGATTCCCGTTGGACCATAGATTTTGTGGCCGGAAAACACATAAAAGTCGGCATCCAGGCTTTGGACATCCACGGATATATGGGCGACTGCTTGCGCTCCGTCGATAATCACCGGGATGTCATTCTGATGTGCCAACTCGATAATTTTTTCAATTGGGTTGACCGTTCCCAGGGAGTTGGAAGCGTGGACAACGGAGACAACGCGGGTTCGGTCGCTCAGGAGGCGTTCAAAAGTATCCAGATCCAGCTCCCCTGTTTCGGTAATCGGAATGTATTTCAGCTTCAGATCCTTTTCTTTGGCAAGTATTTGCCAGGGCACCAGGTTAGAATGGTGCTCCATCATCGAAATGAGGATTTCGTCTCCGGGCTGCAGCAATTTTCCAAACGTTGTTGCCAGAAGATTTAATGCCTCCGTTGTGCCGCGAACAAATACAATCTCAGCCGTTGATCGAGCATTGAGAAATCGCCGCACAATCTCCCGACTCTTTTCGTATGCCTCCGTTGCGTGCTGGCTAAGGTAGTGAACGCCGCGATGGACATTGCTGTTGAATTGCTCGTAGAATTGGGTTAAAGTGTCGATCACAACCTGGGGTTTTTGCGTTGTTGCCGCATTGTCGAAATACGCCAGATGCTGTCCGTAGGGCTGGACGTTCAAAATTGGAAAGTCGGCACGGATAGAGTGCACATCCAGATCCACCGTTGCAGCTACTTCTGGATTCATCGTTGCTCCTTTTGCTTTTACGACGTTGCAAACTGCAAATCTACGAGTTTTCGATCAGCCGCAAGGTCAACAATGTCAAAAAGACGATGGCTCAATTGTTGATCGATCCAGGCACGGAGAGGTTCAAGCGGTAATTGCTCATATACCTCGCCTGCAAAAGCGTGGAGCAGCAAAACATCTGCAACGGTTTCCGGTAATCCGCGAGTTCGAAGATAGAAAACTGCTTCCTGAGGAAGTTGTCCTACGGTTGCTCCGTGGGTACAGCGGACATCGTCAGCGAAAATTTCCAGTTGGGGTTTTGTGTACACTCGCGCATCGTCGGACAGAAGGATGTTGTGGTTGGACTGATACGCGTTGGTCTGTTGTGCTTCTGGATGGACGAAAATTTTTCCGTTGAAAATATTTGTTGCCTGGTCGGCAACAATGCTTTTGTACAATTCACTGCTCTGGCAATTAGGAGCAAGATGTTCGACAGCGGTGTGATGGTCAGCAACTTCGGTGTCCCGCAGAACGCTCAGTCCATACAGCACTGTTTCTGCTTCCGGTTCGTTGAGTTGAACGCTGGTAGTGTTCCGGACCATTCCATTGCCTGCGGTAACCGTGTACAGCCGGGATCGACTCCGGGCTGTTTGCGCAATGCGGGTTGTGAGAACTCCGTAGTTTTGGGCGGTGTCATTTTGCAGAAAAATGAGAGTGAGCGCTGACTCTGTTTCCAGCCAGATTTCGCTTGCAATGTTATGGAACGTTGGCGCCGTCTTGCTCAGGGTTCGAAGATCCAGGATAACCGTTGCTGCCGTCCCGGTGGATAGGCGAATGGCAAAGCGGAGATTGACAAATAATGGTTGGTCACTTTGTGTTATGGATGCAAGGTAGATCGGCTGGGAAGGATTCTGAGTGATATGGAGCAATGCTCCTTGGTGGAGAAGAGCGGCATTGAGTGCCACGAAAGGATCATCTTCTGGAGATAACAGTTGTCCGATGGAGTGTTCTTGCTCTCCCAGTACTGTCCCATCGTGCGATCCTTTATCCAGCAGTTGTGCCAGCGAAGTGACCGTTACTCCGTGAGCTGGCGATAGGAGGTGTGGCTGGAAGAGGCCATTGAAGAAGACCACCGGAATTGTTGTGATTGGCAATATCTGCGGAAGATGGGACAGGGATTCTTTGCCCGCTGGAAGTTGATACGGATGCCGGATGTAGGGGGCTAAGTTGAGGTACTTCCATTCTTCATCTCTGGGAGTGGGTAACCCCGTGCGGGCTAACGCATCCAGCCCCTGTTTGCGGAGTTGCAGGAACGGATTGTGTGCCAGTTGTTCTGGTGTTGCACTTTGCAGGGAATCGAAGGTGGCACTTAGCAGATGCATCAGCGGTTTTGTTTCTTGTAGATTGGTCATCGCGCGCTTCCTCTCCTTACGTCGTGGTACTGGGCAATTCGATCGAACTCAGCGTTTCGGAACGGAGCCAGTCGTATCCTTTGGCTTCCAGCTCCAGCGCTAAGGTTTTGTCGCCAGAACGGACAATTTTGCCGTCGTACATCACGTGGACGTAGTCAGGTTCGATATAATTCAGCAGTCGCTGATAGTGCGTGATGATCAGATAGGATTGGATCGTTCCGAAAAGCGAGTTGACTGCATTGGCAACGATTTTCAGCGCATCGATATCGAGTCCCGAATCGGTCTCATCTAAGATTGCCAGCTTGGGGCGAAGCACTGCCATCTGGAGAATTTCGTTCCGTTTTTTCTCGCCGCCGGAGAAGCCGACGTTGACCGCCCGTTGGAGGAAATCATTTCCCAATCCCAACAACTGAGCTGCTTCCCGCACCCTTTGCAGAAACGTTCGGGTGTCAATCGGTTCTTCGCCGTTTGACTTGCGGATTTCGTTCAGTGCTGTGCGCAGGAACGTGAGCATCGAGACGCCGGGAATTTCCACAGGATATTGGAAAGCTAAGAACAGACCAGCAGCAGCTCGTTCTTCCGGTGACATTTCGAGCAGATCTTTACCATCGAAAAAGACCCTTCCCTGCAAGATGGTATAATCTTCTCTGCCCGCCAGCACGGCTGCCAGCGTACTTTTTCCTGAACCATTGGGTCCCATAATAGCGTGAATTTCACCGGGATAGATGGTGAGATCAACCCCTTTCAAAATCTGTTTGTCATCGACTGCAACGTGCAGGTTTTCAATAACCAGAAGCGGTTGTTTCGCATTGTGCATTGTTCTGCATTTATGATTTGTTCAACATTCCTTATCCGACGCTGCCTTCTAGGCTGATCGCCAGCAATTTCCGGGCTTCTACGGCAAATTCCATTGGAAGGTGCTGCAGTACTTCTTCAGAAAAGCCGTTGACAATGAGAGCGACGGCTTCTTCTGTTGGGATTCCCCGCTGGTTGAGGTAGAATAGCATATCCTCGCCAATTTTCGAGACCGTTGCTTCGTGTTCAACCGTTGCGGTTTTGTTTTCGACCTCGATGTATGGAAAGGTATGAGCACCACACCGGTTGCCGATCAACATCGAGTCACATTGGGAATAATTTCTGGCGTTCTCTGCTTTCTTCAGTACCCGCACCAGTCCACGGTAGGAGTTGTTGCTTTTTCCTGCGGCGATACTCTTGGAGACGATCCGACTGCGCGTGTTTTTGCCAATATGGATCATTTTGGTGCCCGTGTCAGCTTGCTGGTGGTTATTGGTGAGCGCAATGGAGTAGAATTCGCCAACAGAGTTATCGCCCAGGAGGATGACGCTCGGATATTTCCAGGTAATAGCAGATCCCGTTTCAACCTGCGTCCAGGAGATCTTTGCATTCGGTCCTTTGCAAATTCCTCGCTTCGTCACAAAGTTGTAGATTCCGCCTTTTCCTTCTTTGTCACCCGGATACCAGTTCTGCACTGTCGAGTATTTGATCTCTGCGTCTTTCAACGCAATCAATTCCACAACTGCTGCGTGGAGCTGGTGTTCATCTCGCATTGGGGCGGTGCATCCTTCCAGGTAGCTGACATAGCTGCCTTCGTCTGCGATGATCAGGGTGCGCTCAAATTGTCCGGTTTTTGCGGCATTGATCCGGAAATAGGTGGAAAGTTCCATCGGACAACGGACACCGGGCGGCACATAGACAAAGGAACCATCGCTAAATACGGCGGAGTTGAGAGCGGCATAGAAGTTGTCGTTGTAAGGAACGACGGATCCCAGATATTTGCGCACCAGGTCCGGATGTTCCTGAATGGCTTCACTCATCGAGCAGAAAATGATCCCCAGCTCTGCTAATTTTTCCTTGAAGGTGGTTGCAACCGATACGCTATCCAGTACCGCATCCACGGCGACGCCTGCCAGCAGTTTCTGCTCTTCCAGTGGAATGCCCAGTTTTTCAAACGTACGGCGGATTTCTGGATCGATTTCATCGAGGCTCTTCGGACGCTGCTGTTTCTTCGGAGCCGCATAGTAGTGGAGACTCTGGAAGTCGATCGGGGGATAATGAATGTTTGCCCACTTCGGCTCTTTCATCTTTTGCCAGGCTCGAAATGCTTTCAATCGCCACTCCAGCAGCCATTCCGGTTCATTTTTCTTTTGTGAAATGAATCGGATGATCTCTTCATTCAAGCCCGGCGGTGCCAGTTCTTCCTCGATATTGCTAACGAAACCGTACTTGTAATCCGATCCGGTGACTTCTTCTATGATTTTAAGATCTTCGCTCATTGGTTGTCAGGATACCTGCTTGTTGAACTTCTACGCCGAGAAAGAGTTTCCACATCCACACGTTCGAACTGCCCGGGGATTCTGAAAGGTGAAACCTCGAGTCATCAGTTCATCGATAAAGTCCAGCCGAACGCCCATCAGGTAAAACAGACTTTTGGAATCGATAAACACCCGGAGACCATCCAGATCGAAGACAGCATCGTCCGGTCGGGGCTCTGAATCAAAACCCAGGCTATACATAAATCCAGAGCAGCCACCTGCTTTGACGCCCATTCGGAGGCCGTATTCCTGAGGAATATTGTTGTTCTGGCGGATTCGCTCAATCTCTTCCAGCGCTTTCCGGGTAATTACAATGCAATCTTCCTCTTCTGCGCCTTCAACGTCGGGCTTCAGAATGACCTGCTCTGCTTCTGTAATGACTGTATGAACTGGAGCTTCCTTCATTCTGCTACTGCTGAGTTGTTGAACATATCCTGCAAAGTTGTCTGCCGGAGCAATTGATCAATCTTTTGCTGGAGTTGGTGCATCGGCTCTCGGATGGTGCAAACCGGGGCGATCGCACAATAGCCATTTTCACATTCGATGATCGCCGATCCACCTTCAGTGATTTCCAGAATCGTTGCAACACTGAGATCCTGCAAGTCTCTGGTGAGTCGATACCCACCGTGCAGCCCTTGCTGCGAATCGATGATGTGGTGATGAGCTAAAAGACGCAACGTCTTTGCGAGAAATTCCATCGAGAGCCCGTAACAGTCAGCAATCTCCTTCACCGGTACTGACCGGTCCCTGTGGCGCGATAGATATTGTAGCGCCAGCATTGCATATTCCGTTTTTTTGGAAAATTTCAACACTGCTTCGTCCACCCGTTCGTTGACTTTCGACAAGTCGTGAAGACGGGAGAAAAACCGGACTATTTTAGTCCGGTTTTAGTGAGTGGAAAGAGTGTAGGAAAATTGCAGAGTGACAAGGGAGATGGAGCACAAAGCTAAGCGGCGTCGGCGCGTAACCATTTATACCGATGGTGCGTGCTCTGGAAATCCGGGACCGGGTGGGTATGCCGCCATTCTGCTGGTGAAAGATCCAAAAACGGGGAAGCTCAGAAAAAAGCGCATTGCGCAGGGATTCCGCTGTACGACGAACAATCGAATGGAGCTGATGGCAATTATTCGGGCGCTGGAAGCGCTCAAGTATTCAGTGGAGGTTGACCTGTACACCGATTCGCAATACGTTGCCAATGCCTTCCAGAAAGGATGGTTGGAGCAGTGGAAGCGGCGAAACTGGCGGCGTCGTGATGGAAAGCCTGTGAAAAATCGGGATTTATGGGAGCGATTGGATCACCTGTTGCAACGGCATATTGTGCATTTTCACTGGATTCGAGGACATAGTGGGATTGCAGAAAATGAGGAGGTAGATCGGCTGGCTGTTCAGGCAGCACACGGTAGCGAGTTGGCGGAGGATAAGGGATATCAAGCGGAACATTGCTGAACATTGATCACCGCTTTCAGTGTGTTGACAAACCCTGCTAAACCGTATCAAGCGGAACGTTGCTGAACATTGATCGGTCCGGAGAATGCTCACTGGCACGTAAGAACGTGCTTCCGATCCACAAACGCAGCTCTTTCTGCAATCCGCTTCTTTTGCTGTGCAGGATGCTTTTCCGAAGGCAACGGCAAAGGTTGCTAAGGATGAGATGCAAGGGTTGTGGCGAGCCAGGCACGAAAATTGAGGCATAAACGTTTCAGCGGAAAAATCGCGGCTGAAAAACAGAGAGCAATGTACAGTGCGCATTTCATCCGGTTGTTAGAAAAACTGGAACCGTCCACGCGTGAGGTGCTGCTGGCGCTGCTGGAAGAGATTGAGAAGCAGCGGGAGGAGACCGTAACGCGCAAAGAGGTGGAACAGGTGTGGGAAGCTCTGCAGAGCGTTGGGGCGGAGTTAAAAGAACTTGCCGAGGCGCAGAAGCGGACGGAGCAGCGGGTGGAGGAGCTTGCCGAGGCACAGAAGCGGACTGAAGAGCAGATGCGGCAGTTGGTGCAGCGGCAGGAGCAGTTAGAGGGG
>JALWJX010000097.1 GCA_026996895.1 Candidatus Kapaibacterium sp. | reverse complement strand
ATCCAGAAAAGCCCGCAGGGAATCATAAGGAATGTCCACGATATCCACCTGTTCCTTTCGTGGCGTTTTCTGATAGGCGTATGCCAGTTCCTCCAGGGTAATTTTCTCACCATCAACTTTTGCCAACACTGCGTCTGGTGAAAGCTCTGTCGATTGCGCAAACAGCAAATTGAATCCCAAGAGAAAAAGAAAGGTCAGCCACCTCCAGCGATAAAGCAGCATTCCACCCTACACCCTTTGTTGAACAAATCCCTGCATTGGCATCCCTTTAACACAAATTCCTGTTAACGTAGAGCTGTGCAATGTAGTTTGGCACCGCCACTACGGTATAATCCGCTGGTAGCCTAATCGTTAAAAGCCGCAACAAAGTAGGACAACAGGCACAGACCGTTGAACTGGACGGACATCATCGGAATTGTTCTTCTGCTCCTTCTGCTCCATCCATACACAACCTACCCGCTTAGCCTGTGGATTTTCGCCCGGTTGCTCCGTTCTCACTCTGACGACCCTGCCACACCCCGGCAGCATACGGCGCAATATCCAAAGGTTTCCGTGCTCATCTCTGCTTTCAACGAAGAACTTTTTCTGGAAAAAAGTCTCCGCTCCATCGCTCAATCAACGTATCCCGAAGAGCGCCTGGAAATTCTGGTTGGATCCGATGCCTCAACTGACAGCACCAATGCCATTTTGCAGCGTCTTCAAGGTGAAATCCCCAATTTAAAACCCTTTCTTTTTACTCACCGTCAGGGAAAGCCGGCGGTGCTAAATCACTTAGTGGAACAAAGCACTGGTGAGATTCTCGTTTTTATGGATGCCGACACCGTGATTGCCCCGGACACTATCGCTGCCTTAGTCCATTCCCTTTCTCCGGATCCCGTTGGTTGTGCAGATGCGGCACTGCAAATCGCAGAGCGTCAGCATCTGGAACAAAAATATTATAACTTCGATCGCTGGCTTAAATCCTTAGAAAGCCAACTGGGCGTTGTGCCCTCCCTCTATGGTCCCTGCTATGCGATGAAACGCTCTTTGTTTACTCCCTTCCCAACGAACCGGCTGGTAATGGACGATGTTTACCGATCGCTGATGACCTTAGCACAGGGAAAACAAATCTGCCACGCCTCAGAAGCGTATGCAACAGAATTAGCACCCCGGAATCTTGCAGCAGAATTCCGGCGACGCATTCGCTACTCAGCAGGAGGACTTCAGGCAATTCGATTATTCCTCGAACATCGCCGTCCACTGCCTTTCTTAGCCTGGTATGCCCTGCTATCACATAAATTCCTTCGATGGATCAACCTTGGCGTTTTTCTTCTGCTTTTTGCACTTGCTCTTTCCTTGAGTGCCACTTCCTCCTTCTACACCACCATTGCTTACGTCCAACTGGCAGGCGTAATGATAGCAACGGTGGGCGGCTTAACGTACCGGTTGTTCCGATTCAAAATCCCGATCTGCTACCATCTGTTTTACTTCCTCGCAATGGCAATGGGGCTTTTCATTGGTGTCTTTCAGGCTCTCCGCCCTACCCCACCATTCTGGCGTCCCCCGCAAAGGGTTCAGGCGGAAAGCAACCGTTCAGCGACAGCGGCAATGTGAGAAGCAGAAAACCCGAATTTTTCCATCAGAACCGATCCGGGAGCCGATGCTCCAAACCGATCGATCCCTATGCTTGTAACCGATGGTCGAAGGTACGAAAGCCATCCTAAGGTTCGTCCTGCTTCTACCGTCAGTATTGGGGTATGAGGAGGAATTACCGAGTATTGATAAGCTGTATCTTGCTGCTGAAATAACTGCCACGAGGGCATACTGACAACCCGGATACCAAATCCCCGCTTTGCCAGGTGCTCTGCTGCTTCCAGTGACGGGTGCAGTTCCGAACCCGTTGCAACAATGGTCAGGTCAAGACTCCGCGGATGTTCAGAGCGCAACACGTAAGCTCCTTTCGCCACCCCCTCTTGCATTGCCGGGAAAGCATCCAGCGGCAAAACGGGCACGGATTGTCGCGTGAGGACTAACGCCACAGGTCCCGATTGCTGCACAGCGACTTCCCAGGCAAACCGCGTTTCATTGGCATCGGCTGGGCGAAGAACAATCAGATTCGGAATAGCACGTAACGATAGAAGCTGTTCGATCGGTTGATGCGTGGGACCATCTTCCCCTAAACCGACACTGTCGTGGGTAAAGACAAAAATCACTGGTAATTGATCCATCGCTGCAATCCGAATGGGAGGACGCATGTAATCGCTAAAAACCAGAAAGGTTGCCACAAAAGGACGAGCACCACCGTGGAGAGCGATCCCATTCGCAATTGCACCCATCGCGTGTTCGCGGACGCCAAAATGGATACTTCTGCCTTCAGGGGTATTGCTGGAAAAAGGCAGGGAATTTTTGAGTCGAACGTTGTTACTGTCCATCAAATCGGCAGATCCCCCAATGAGTTCTGGTAAATGATCGGCTAATGCATTCAGCACGATGCCAGAAGCTTTGCGCGTTGCCATAGATCCTTCGGTAAATGCTGGAAGTACTGCTTCCCATCCCGTTTTCAAGACGCCATTGATTCGGCGGTGCAATTCCGCTGCCAGCTCCGGATATTGCTGATGATAAGTTTCCAGAAGCTGTTCCCACTGTTGCTGGCTTTGCTGTCCCCGCTCTTGAATGGCGGCATAGAAATCGCGCACTTCATCTGGAATCCAGAAAGGCTCCGATGGCCAGTGATACCGCTCTTTCATTAGTTGTACCTCTTCTGCTCCCAGTGGCGCACCGTGTGCCGCTGCCGTGTCCTGTTTGTGTGGGCTACCATACCCAATGTGCGTACGCACCGCGATCAACGAAGGCTTTGCCCGCTCTTCCTGCGCATGGCGCAGTGCTCGTTTGATTGCTTCCAGATCATTGCCATCTGCAACGCGCTGCACATCCCACCCATAAGCTGCAAAGCGCCCCAGAACATCTTCGGTAAAGGCAAGATCCGTTGGACCATCAATGGTGATGTGATTTTCATCGTACAAAACAATCAACTTCCCCAGCTTCCAGTGTCCCGCCAGGGAGGCCGCTTCAGCACTGACTCCTTCCATCAGATCACCATCGCTGGCAAGGACATACGTATAATGATCAATGATCGGAAATCCGGGTCGATTGAATACAGCAGCTAGATGCTTTTCTACCAGTGCCATTCCAACCGCGTTCCCAAAACCCTGCCCTAAGGGACCGGTCGTTGCTTCCACACCCGGTGTGCGATGATACTCAGGATGACCGGGAGTTTGACTGCCCCACTGGCGAAACCGCTTCAACTCTTCCAGCGGCAAATCATAACCCGCCAAATGGAGCAAAGCGTACAGCAGTGCCGATCCGTGTCCAGCAGATAAGACAAAGCGATCCCGGTTGAACCACGACGGATTTTTGGGATTTACCTTGAGGAAACGATGCCATAGCAGATGGGCTATTGGGGCTGCGCCCAATGGCATCCCCGGATGCCCTGACCGTGCTGCTTCTACCATATCCACAGCCAAAAATCGAAGCGTCCATATCGCCTTTTCGTCCAGAGAAAGAACACCGCTGCTCATCACACTCTCACTTTCCTATGCAACTTGTCATTCCAGAGATACTCAGGTGGTCGCTCTTTTTTAATTGGTCTCATCTTATGCCGCGCTGGCATTCGACAACGATCTTTGTTTCGCACGAACCGAACATCCCAACACTTTTCGATAGCTGTCGGCTGTTAACTGCGCCGTCTTTTCCCACGAAAATTTCGCTGCTTGCTGCAATCCTTTTTGCCGTAGCTGTTGTTGAAGTTGTTCAGACTCCACAACAGCCGCTATAGCTTCTGCTAATTCCGCCACGTTCGAAGGATCGACCAACAAAGCAGCATCCCCCGCTACTTCTGGCAATGAAGTCAGATTGGAAGTGACGACCGGACAGCCACTCTGCATTGCTTCAATCACTGGTAATCCGAAACCTTCAACGAACGTAGGATAACAGAACACCGTTGCTGCCGCATAGAAGTTGGCAATTTCTTCTGCTGTGATTCCTTCCAGAATCCGGACTCGCGAACCCAGCTTTAAGCTCTCAATGATACCGAGAATACGTTTCCGCTCCCGTGGATCGCTCAGCCGTCCTACCAGCACCAGTTGAAGGTCCGGGAAGCGGGGCAAAATCTCTGCAAATGCGTGCAACAAACCCGCCACGTTTTTGCGCGGATGCTGGATACTGCCGACATAAAGAACAAAAGGACGATGGATACCATACGGTCGAAGATAGGCATCGGGAACGTCTCGGGGAAAAAAGAGTGGTGCTGCAGCTAATGGCGTTACCTCAAGTTTCGATTGCGCTTCAGGGAAATAGTGCAAAACTCTTTCAGCCGTATAAAAAGAATTCACCAGAATCCAATCTGCGTCCCTGACAATTTGGGGAATTTCAACTTTGTAAAACTGCGTTGCCTGTGGCGATACCCACTGCGGATACTCCAGTGGGATCAAATCGTGGATGGTAACCACCACCGGTACTGGCAACTCATAGACATATTCCAGCGGGTTGGTAATATGCATTACATCCCATTGACGCGCTGCTCTCCGCACCCACCACATATTCCGCTGTACAACCCACCGTCGAAAAATAGGTCCTAAAGCTAAGGGATGAAGCAAGCCAGAATGAAGAGAGCAGTTCGGCGCCTGTCGCATCCATCGCGGCGGTGGAAACCGTTCCCGTAAACGAGTCAGCACGCTAAAGTGCCACTGAGGATAGAGATACAGCAAAGTGCGGAGCAGTTGGAGTGAGTAAGTTGCATTCCCACTATCGTTACGAAAATCGAACCGCTCGAAACCGATAACCATATCAGTGCAACTTCTATGCTCCGCCCGACGCGGCGCCGGCATCCGCTCCTCCTTTTGCCCGCGGAATGGTAAAATATCGTTCTTCCTTGATCTGTTGACGCTCAAACCGCGCTCGCTGAAGAATCTCTTTCACGTTCTGAATCATTCCTGGATGTCCACAGGCATAGGCAATGGATTTGTCCGCCGTAAAACCCAACGTATCTGCCCATTTCCGCAATACATCCTCAACCCGTCCGATTTCGCCCTGCCAGTCCGGATTTTCACCCGGACGACTGATCGTCGGAACGTAGGTAAACCATTCGTACTGCTGATCATAGCCTTGCAACTCCTCTGCTAAAAACCCCAGCTCACGGGCATAACTGGCTCCGTGGAGAATGCAAATCCTTGGCGGCACCACCGACTCTCCACGCTGCAGTCGATAGTGAAAGGTTCGTATGATGCTCAGGTATGGGGCAACCCCTGTTACCGTCGCAACCATCAAATGATGATCTCGGTCAGGATCTTCCTGCAGCACCAGTTTCCCCAAAATCCGGGGACGATACCACAACCTGGTACCCGGTTTTAAAGTCCATAGAAAAGGAGTCAGTTGTCCCTGAGGAACCAATTCAATAAGCAGCTCAATTTCAGGCTCCAGAGGAGAAGACAAAATAGAATAGGGACGGAGAATCTTTTTTCCTTCTTTTTCGACTCCGACAGTCATATATTGCCCTGGAATAAATTCCACTGGCTGCTCTGGCCGAAACCGAAATACGGCAAGATCTTCCGTGAGATCCCGCCGTTCAATAAGCTCCATCTGCAAGAAATTCTTCATCACGGCTCCCTCTGCTACTCACTTACCATCAGTAAAATTCCAAAAATTACAAAGATAATACCTGTGAGTCGATGAACCATACGGTGAACTTGCTCAGGATGATGCTGCAGGAAATGCGCTAATCCGTAGTAGCCCAGAAACACGAGGGTTAATACCGCAACTGACGTAACGAAAATGTACACCAAGGAGATCCCTATAATGGCATTCCATCCGTATGCAGCGGCCGGAATGTAGTAAGCCGTCAACTCCAGACAGGGGGAAAAGAACATCGCGATGACCAGAGTAACAAGAATGGAGCGGGTCTGTCGAAGCCGTTTTTTTCGATGCTGGTGTTGTTGTGGCGAGCGAAAAAGGAAGTAAATTCCCAGGAAGCCAAAAAGGATTGCCCCGATGATGTGGAGCCAATGGAGAAAGTAGGAGCGTAGCTGTAGGCTGGTCCATCCGACAGTGATGCCGATGGTGATGGTGCTGAACAGGTGTGCAATAACAGCAATTAAAGTATTCCGGATTGTTTGCTGCACTGTCCACCCTTCGGTTTGCGCCAGCAAAACAAATGGAACCCAGTGATTGGGAAGCAGGGCGTGGAGCAAACTGAGCACTGCACTGCCCCAGAGTAACACCTGCATATAATTGCCACCTTCAGTCTCGAACAAAGCCGTCAAACGTATGTTTGCGCTCAATTGTGTAAATTTGTAAGTTCTATGGTACGTTTCACAAGTGTCAAGCTCTATGTTAGTTCCAACGACCAAACTTCGATTGGTAATGGTCATGATTGACCGACACGAGGAAGCAGTCCAATTGATCCAGACGCTGATGAGTGAGCAATTGATTTACTTTGGTGTCATTTCGCCACCAGTATACACTTTGCTGGGCTGGCATGGGATGGCGCGGGAAGCCAAGGAACACACGATGTGGCTTTTAAGCAGTGTAGATCATTTGAACGATCTGGAACGCCGAATCGACGAGCTCCATCCTTCGGATAATCCAATTCTTCTGATCCTCCCATTATCCGAAGTCTCTTCTCCGGTAGCAACAATTGTTACGGGTAGCTGGCAAGAAGATTAAGAAACCGAATGGGTGAACAACAACGCACGCGGATTCGAGATCTGCCAGCCTCTGAGCGTCCGCGTGAGCGATTGATTACGTATGGACCACAACATCTATCCAATGCTGAGCTACTGGCAATCTTTTTACGCAGCGGCACTCGTGGCAAAAGTGCTTTAGAAGTTGCTCAGGAACTTCTCCGGCGTTACCGCTCGCTTGGGGAATTGGTTAACCGAAGCTACGGAGAGCTTAAGGCTATCTCCGGTATTGGCCCTGCTAAAGCGGTAACTCTCTTAGCTGCTTTTGAACTGTCGAAACGCATCAAACTTGACCTTTTGCAGCAGCGAAAGAAAATCACCTCACCCAAAGACGTTGCGGAATACTTTATTGAAAATTTCCTTGGCGTCACCCAGGAAAGTTTTTACATTGTCCTCTTGACCACAGCACATCACATCATTGCCATTCGAGAAATTACGCGTGGAACGCTCAATAGCAGTCCGGTTCATCCGCGCGAAGTGTTTCGCCTGGCTATTACTGAAAGTGCTGCGGCAATTATCGCCATCCATAATCATCCGTCGGGAAACACAACTCCATCGGCTGACGATCTGGCAATTACCCGCCGCCTCGTCGATGCTGGAAATCTGATCGGCATTCCCTTATTAGATCACCTGATCATTGCAGGCACCAGCTACGTCAGCCTTCGGGAGCAACATCCGGAACTTTTTCGTTTATAAACTGGACTTGCGGCTAATGCTGGATGAATACGCAGCAGAGCTTGATCGAAAAGAACGGCGTCGAATCACTGAATACCTCAGTCTGACCTCTCTGTATTTTGTGCTCTTCGTTCTTGCTACTCCTCTTCTAGAGCCAATTCTTTCTTTCAGTTTTACCCTGCTGGGAGGTACGCTTGGCTGGGCGTTGAGTCAGCATCGCGAGCGCCGTCGCCTCCTGCCCCCTTACCATCGCCAGCGTTTGATCGCTGATATTTTAGAAAATCTTCTTTTTCTCTTAGTTCTCACTTTTATCTTCTTAGTCGCTCTTTTTGCTCACTATCCCCTTCCTCAACTTCTGGGCTATCTATCTGCTGCTTTCTGGAGTTACTTCCTAACGACCGCCATTGGGGAACGAACTTGGCAACGCCGCTTTTTCTCCACCCTATCCGAAGAGCAACAAAAAAACTATCTTGCAAACCTTAGTAGAACCATCTTTTTACCTCTGAACCTTTACCAACAGCGATAATGCTGGCACACTTATCACAATAGAGAAAAGATGGTGGCGTTTTTTGCCTTCGCAATGAGCAATTGCAACCGAATAATGCAATGAAATCGCGACGCTCCATAATCGATCAGGAACAAAGAAAACAAGCTTCGTTTAAAACTTTTCTGGTTATCTTCCCCCTTTTTGCCTCTGCGATCGCTCTGACTGTCTATCTCCTCACCGCTTATCCAGACGTTGGGCATACCGACAGTGGAGAATTGATTGCTGCCAGTTGGACCTTAGGAATTGCTCATGCTCCAGGATTTCCTGGCTACGTCTTCTTAGGATGGCTATGGATGCATTTGTTTTCTGTGCCATCAGCAGCAATAATGAATGCTTTTTCTGCTTTAATGGCAACCCTGGCGGGAACCGGTCTTTTCCTATCATTGTTCCATTTCTACCGCCGCTCTGCTCCCTCTCAATGGCTGGCAATAAGCCTGGCGTTGCTGGGTGCTATGCTCTTCTGGCAATCCGATCTGCTCTGGCGCTGGGCAACAACAGCAGAAGTGTACGCGCTGAACACTTTGCTACTGGCAATGATTCTCTGGCTCCTGCAAATCCGGCAGCGATACATCTGGCTCTGGATCGGCGTACTGTGGGGAATAAGTCTTCATACCCATCTTGTCTCTGCACTGTTTTTCTTTCCGCTGATCGCAAGCACGTTCTGGAAAAGAAAGCGGAAGGAACAATGGCAGTTTGCAGTTGGTGAGTTTCGACAGTTTGCGCTTGTTGCTGGAGTAGTGTACCTTACAGGTGCTGCTTTTCTCTTCTTCCGGGCACAAGCCAATCCTCCCATAAATTGGGGCGATCCCGCAACACTGGAACGCCTCTGGTACCATTTAACAGCAAAGCAATATCAGGTAAACTTATTTCAGGCATCGCTCCAGCGCCGCTTAGAACTGTTCAAAGAAAATTTAGAACTCCTCAATGCCGCAGTATCTTTCATCACTTTGCTTCTGGCAATAGGCGGCTTCACAGTGCTCTGGCAGCGGCAGTATCGTCCATGGTTTTATGGTATCCTCCTGAGTATTGCTGTTGGTTTGCTTTACTCTGCTTCTTATGATATTGCACAGGACCGAGATGCTTACCTACTTCCCATACTACTTTTGATCTGTTTCTTAGCTCCAGTAGGATTGGGACAATTGCTTGAAAAATGGAAAGCGATCGCTCATAAACCCTTAGCGCTTCTCCTTGTCCTCCCTCCCCTCATCGCAGGAATTCTTCGATTTCCCTCTCTGGACCGTTCCGAAATTCGTATTACTCCAGCTTTTGTTCAACAATCGCTTGCTCCAATCGATTCTACTGCTCTGGTCCTCACTGGCAACTGGCAACTGTACTCCCCCTTCCTTTACTTTCACATCGTTCAGCAACGCTATCCCCACATTATAATGATTGACCTTCCACTATGGCAGAACCGAGCGTGGTACGTTGAACAGATTCAGCAACGCTATCCACAACTCACCAGACAATGGGAACCCGCTTTGAGTCATTTTCTCCGCTACCTTCGACAATTCGAGCGAGATGAGTTACGATCTACTGCGGAGATTGAACGCTGGTATCAACGCCTCTTAGATGCAATGGTTAACCGCACTGCTATGCCCGTTTTTCTGGATCTATCCGCCGTACGCCATCTGCAACAATACCACGTTTTTCGCCATCTACCCGTTCCCAATCAACTGCTTTTCCAATACCGTCCAATCCCTTCTGAAAACATCCCCTTTCAAACGGACTTTCCACTCCCGCCATCGAACGTACAGCTCGATCCCGTAGAAGAAGAAATTCTTCAGTTATACCAGGCGATGCAAAGCATTCACGAAACTTTCTTAAATCCCCGTCCCCGAACAGAGTAACGTTCTCTGTGTCTACGTTGACGGTTGCCACAGCTCATCTGGGACTCCTCCCTGGTAATTTGCCCACCGTGCTGCAACAAAAAAGAAATCCGATAACCGATTGATGAAAGGCAAAACATCTGAACCAATGTCCTCACGTTCCGCTAATGCCACGATAGAGCGCTCAGCACGACGGCAGACGGTTCGAGCAAGGTGTAAGTAAGCGGCTGAAGGCAAACCACCGGGTAAAATAAAGTGCTTCAAGGGCGGCAACTGCTCTTCGAACTGATCAATCCATTGCTCCAACTGCTGGGTGTACTGTGGCAATATTCGAGCAACGGTTAACGATGCAGACCGTGGTGTTGCTAAATCTGCTCCTAAGGTAAAAAGCCATTCACTGATTACCCGTAATTGCTCCGGGAGTGGTTCCGGGGGACCGCTACTCCGCACGACCCCTACAACAGCATTGAGTTCATCAACTTCGCCATACGCCTGCACTCGGACATTTGTCTTTGAAACCTTACCAGCACCAAACAATACGGTTATTCCCTGATCACCGGTACGCGTATAGATTTTCAATGCCATTTTTCTGCTTGTTACTTTCTGAAAATTTTTTGCTTCATATTGATCCCAGCTTAACTATATCCCCACGCCCCATTTCAACAACTCTTCTTCCCATTTAAGCTGTATAAAGCAAGGGGTCTTATAACAAGTCCCTGTTGAGAGGATGCCTATGTTAAAGCCTTTGTCGGTTGATCATCTCGTGTTTCAATGGCCGGCGATGTTTCATGCAGCCCCAATCGAAAGTGAGACATCAATTCAGCTAATTGTTCCGTAATCCGATTGAGTTTCGATACTTGCGACGAAATTGATTGCATCATTGCAACGCCCTGCTGCACAGCATTGGTCACAGACTGGAACGAATGCGTGATCTCACGAACTGTGGCCGATTGTTCTTCAGCCGCCGCTGCTACTTCCGAAGCGATCTGGTCAAAATCCTGGACGACAGCAGAAATTTTCTCCATATCTTCGCTGGCTTTTGCTGCGACCTGTTCACCTTCTTCCATCTTCCCAGCTCCTTCCTGCACCACTTCCAGAACTCGATCAACCTCAGCATTCGTTGAAGCGACGGTTTGTCGAATCTGTTGTGTCGACTCCTGTGTCCGCTCCGCTAACTTCCGAACCTCATCTGCCACTACTGCAAAACCACGCCCCGCTTCCCCTGCTCGCGCTGCTTCAATCGCTGCATTCAATGCCAGCAAATTTGTTTGTTCCGCAACTTCTTCGATAATGTCAACAACCGTAGTAATTTCATTGGACTTCTCCTTGAGAGATGTCGTTACTTCTTCCATAAGTTGCACAATCTGCGCGATGCTACGGAAAGAAGCAATCAGGTTTTGCGCAGACCGCTGTGTATGGAGCACCATTTGCGTTACTTCGCCAACTAAAGATCGGAAATGCGTAATGCGCCGCGCCACTTCATCGATGGCGGTACTCATTTGCTCCAGCGATACAGCAACCTGATTCAGCGCCGATGCTTGTTCATTGTTCTGATGCTCAAAACTCTGAATTTCTTCTGTCACAACCTGCGCAATATTCTGGAGATCTACTCCCACCTGACGCAATGTTCCCAGTACGTGCCGCAGTTCATACACCATCTGCTCGAAACTTTTTTCCAGTTGCCTCTGCGCTCCACTGGAAAGCTGCTGATCCTCAAACTGCAATGAAAAATCCAATTGTCCCTGCGCAACCTGATGCAGGTAATCCGCTATCTGCTGGATTCGCTGCTCCATTAACTTCCGAAGTTGTTCGGCTTCTTCTTCTGCTTGTTGCAATTGTTCAACCATCACCTGCACACTATTCGACAGAACACCAATCTCATCCTTTCGCTTTAAGAGTTTCTCTTCGGGTCTCACCGAGTAGTCTTTCTTAGCAACTTTCTTCACAATTTCCGTTATCCGCTGAATCGGTTTTGCAATACCCATAACGATCCCTAACACCACCGCGATAAGCGCCAATAGTCCTCCTCCAAACACTCCCAGAAAGTTTTGAACAATATCTCCAATCTTCGCAAAAATTGGCTCCAATGGAACAATAATTTCAAATGCCCCGTGTACTTCTCCAACTTTCCATCCTTCCATTCGATATCCTGTGATATCCTTGCCATCAGCTCTCCCCCAGTACTCCATCGACTTTGCCGGATCGCCGTGACACATCATACACTCTTCGGTCAGCTTGACAGGCCGAAAATACCGCAGCGTATTGGTAGCAGTATCAATTGCCCAATATTCGGGAACGTTTCCCTTTTCCAAGATGCGCAAAACCCGCGCCTCAAAAGCATCGGGTTCGTTATCCGGGTTGCGAGGATAAAACTTGGGAACCCGAAATTGCACACCTAACTCTTTTGATTTTTCCTCTCCTACCTTCATCGCACTAAATACCGGAACTGTTAGAAGAATTTTCTCCTTGTCTCGTATATCCATTCGTAACACACCAGCACGTAGTTGCTGAGCAACGTATTCCCGCGCTCCTTCAACCTGCAGCAAAATTGCCCGCGCTTTTTCAACCGCATCTTCGATTTTGGCATCGACGAACAACTGGCGGATTAACCAGAACACTCCGGCAAAAATTACGATGGCTACAAGAATCATTGGCACTAAAATTCTCCACCGGATTGAACGCCGCATAAGCGCCTCCACTTTTTATATCAACTTCCCCTCTAAAATCACAAAGTTAAAGAAATTCGACAAAACGGTCAATGATCCTTAAACCTTTCCCGATCCTGCCAGCTTCTCTACTCCCTCATCCTTCGCCAGCACGCTCTGACTCCCTCCAATGGCTTTGAAGCAATCAGTTTGGACAGCAAGCTTTTGGTTCCCGGAAGCAGACTTATTAACTTGCTTCGCGTTGCTTCTACTATCACGCAGTTGTGTATACCACTCCCTACTTTCCAGACACCAGTGGAATATGGCTGCAACTACCCCCCT
>JALWJX010000096.1 GCA_026996895.1 Candidatus Kapaibacterium sp. | reverse complement strand
GATTGGCTCCATCTAAATTAAATGGCATCGGATACGACTGATTCCCACTGCGATGCAATATCTCCGCTTCCCCTCGCTTCTGCCCGCTGCCACTGATGACCGGCAAGGTTGCCAATAAAAATGCGGCTAACAACACGAATGCTCTTTTCATTGAGATCTCCCGTTTGTTGTGATACGACCTGTTTCCGAACTTAGCGTTGTTTTATAGAACACGTTTTAAGGAAAGCAAGTTACACCCTGAGATATCGAGGCGGTGCTGTACCGTTGCTGTTTCGATTCTGCAACGATGAAAGTTTCGTATCTTTGTAAGTTTGTTACTTCCAGGAATGTTCCTCGACAATGGTTATGAACAAATGCTGGTCAGTATGACAGGATTCGGGCGTGCAACAGGCGAACATCAAGGAATTACGGGAGTGGTAGAAGTTCGGAGTGTGAATCATCGTTTCTTAGAGGTTTTGCTCCAACTGCCCCGGCGATACTTTGAGAAAGAAAACGAAATTCGCAGCATTGTGAAACGGTATGCGGTGCGAGGGAAAATCACCATTACCGCAACCATTCAGAATCCAGATCTGTTTCAGCAGTCCCTGAGCTACCAACCTGAGCGAGCAGCGGCTTATTACCAGCTTCTACGCCAGTTGCAAAGTCAGCTCAAAATCCGGGAACAAATCAAATTAGAGCATCTCCTGCGATTTTCTGATATCTTCGAGCAGTCGGAGCCGGCAGAATTAAGCGAGGCAGAATGGACTCTGTTCCAGAAATTATTGCAGGAGGCACTCCACGCTATGCGAACGATGCGCCGGAAAGAGGGAGAATTTCTCACCAAGGACATTCAGCAACGGCTTAAGAAAATCCAGCAACTGCTGGAGAAAGTAGAAAAATTATCGATCCAGCGCATTCCCAGAGAACGAGAGCGACTCCAGCAGCGGATTGCCCAATTATTTGAAAGCGATGAAATCGACGAATATCGATTGGAAATGGAAATTGCATTGCTGGCAGACAAACTGGATGTCACTGAAGAATGCGTCCGGCTGCGCAGCCATCTGGAATATGCCCATCGGTTACTCCGCACGCGAAAAACAGAGGTTGGGCGACAATTAAACTTTTTGATTCAAGAAATGCACCGGGAAACCAACACCATTGGGGCAAAAGCAAACGATGCGGAAATCTCCCAACTGGTTGTTCAGATGAAGGAGGAAATTGAAAAAATTCGGGAGCAGGTCCAGAATGCAGAGTAAAAGGAAGCCAACTCGCATTCCGCATCTGCTGGTCATCTCTGCTCCCAGCGGTGCTGGCAAAACAACGATTGCTCACTACCTGCTCCGCAAATACCCTTTCCTCCAGTTTTCTGTCTCTGCAACCACCCGACCGCAGCGGCCCGGAGAAATCAACGGAAAAGATTACTTTTTTCTGGATCGTTCCCACTTTGAGCAATTGATTCGCGAAGGGAAATTGCTGGAGTATGAACAAATCTTTGGACACTACTACGGTACGCTCAAAGAAACGGTTGAATCAGCCCTGAAAGCAGGCAAAGTGCTTGTTTTTGATGTCGACGTCAAAGGTGCTCTCTCCATTCGGCAAGCATATCCCGGCGAAACGCTGCTGGTTTTTGTTGCCCCTCCCGACTTAGCAATCCTGGAACAGCGACTTCGACAGCGGCGCACCGAAAGTGAAGAAGAGCTACAACAGCGATTGCAGCGGGCACGAATGGAAATGAACTACCAGCAGTTTTTCGACGAAGTGATCATCAACGACAACTTAGAGCACGCCTTCGCGCAGGCTGATCATCTGATGCACCGCTATTATGCGCCTTTACTGGAACAACAGATGGAGTCGTAATCGGCTGTGGTCGAACCCGCTGCCCGAAAAGAAGACCACCATTTATGGAAACTGGCACTGTCGCTGTAGTCCATAGGCTAACAACAACTGGAATTCCTCACTAGAAACAAGATGTGCTCCCAGCGACAGCGTATGGTGATTCGGATATTGTGAATCCAGCAGCACGAACGATCGCTCCCGCAGTCGTTCCATCAATGCAACAAAAGCAACTTTGGAAGCATCTCGCATCCGGGTAAACATCGACTCACCGAAGAACACGCCGCCAATTGTAACCCCATACAATCCGCCAACCAGTTCCCCCTGATGCCAGCTTTCGACCGAATGAACGTATCCCATCTGATGCAGCTCCGTATACACGCGAATAATTTCGGGGGAAATCCACGTTTCCTCTCGATCCGCACATCCAGCGATCACATCGGCAAAGGCGGTATTAAAGCGGACTTCGTACAGATTTTTCCGCAGAGTTTGTCGAAGCGAGCGCGATATCTTCATTCCCAATTCCGGAAGAAAAACAGCCCGAACAGCAGGGAAATGCCAGAAGATCGTTCCATCTGGTTCTGCCATTGGGAAAAATCCCCGGCGATAGGCAGCAATGACCTGCGCAGGCGTCAACTGCTGGCTCGTTTGGTACATATCATCCGCACATACGGGATTTGATTGTTCCGACAAATCTCCTCTTGATTCGTTACGATGGGGACATCCCACTCCGTTTCATCGACATACCGATACTCCAGCAATTGGGTCGCATCCAGAATTTCCCGGTGATACTCATCAACCTGCGGAACATCGGTCATAATATACATCCGCCCCGTCGGCTTCAACACCCGCGCACATTCTCGAACAAAATCAGGGGTAAACGCCCGCCGCTTAAAGTGCCGTTTTTTGAACCACGGATCCGGAAAGAGGTAAAACAGCTTATCAATGGACTCCGACTCCAGGAATCCCAGCCCATTGGCGACGCTATACCAGAACACAGCCGCATTCCCGATACCCTCAGTTGCAATAATATTTTGCAGCCACTGCACTACAAACGGGCGCACTTCCACTCCCAGGATATTGTCCTCCGGAAAGTTCAAGGCATACTCCAGCAAAAATTTGCCCAATCCACACCCTACATCCAAAACGTTCGGCGGCTGAGCATTGGCGAAGTGTTCACTCCAGTCAACCGTCTCAAGCACCGGCGGATAAAAGCTTAAATCGACCTTGAGCCGTGATTTGGGTAAATAGAAATTCGGATTGGTATGGTGGCGAATCCGTGGTAATGGATACTTCCGAAAATCAATGGTTTTGAGTGTCCGCTTCTCCTTCGCCATCACCGTCTTTGTTCCCATTGTTTGCTTTCCGCTCCAATAAGACGACCGATTCAATGTGGTAGGTGTGCGGAAACATATCCACCGGCTGGATAACAGCAATGCGGTAGTGATCTGATAGCAGCCCGCAATCTCGTGCCTGGGTGGTAGGGTTGCAGCTCACATAGACAATCCGTTGCGGCAATACCTCCAGCAACGAAGCAATAACCCGTCGATGAATGCCCGCCCGTGGCGGATCCAGAATCACCACATCCGGTTTTGGTAGCGACTGCAATAGATGCCGCCCTTCAGCGGCGTGTAAATCCACCGCATAAAAAGTAAGGTTCTCCAGCCGGTTCAACTGCGCATTTTGTTGCGCATCCGCAATGGCACTTTCGACAAGCTCAACACCGAAGACGTGATACGCCTGGCGGGCTGCGTGCAACGTAATAGAACCGGTACCACAATACAAATCCCACACAATATCAGTTGGTCGCAACTGCGCAAACTCCAGGGCAACAGTAAACAGTTGTTCTGCCTGATACGGATTTGGCTGAAAGAATGCAAAGGGGGAAATCCGGAAACGGAGACCGTTCAAAACCTCCTCCAGGTACCCTGGACCTTCGCACCGCTCAATTCTGCCCATCGCTACCTGAGCACGGTTTTCTGCAACGATATGCAGCAAAGAATCCTCCGATTGAAACTGCGTCGCAAAATCGTGGAAGAACCAGTCGAGCAGCAACAGATCCGCTTTATGCTCCGGCGGCGACGTCACCAGAAGGATCATTATCTGCTCAGAAGCTTTAACCGTACGCACCACCAGATTTCGCAAAAAGCCCGTATGCGTACGGATGCTATAAGCAGTTACTCCTAACTCCTGCGCTTTCGACCGCACCTGCGCCAGCATTGCAACGGATCGAGGCGATGGTAGCCAGCACTCAGTAAGATTGACAACGGCATCAAAACGCCCCGCCTGATGCAACCCTGCTACGATCGTACGACCGGAGGGATCAGGGGCGAAGGAAAAATCCATTTTGTTACGATACTGCCACAAACGAGGTGACGGGAGCGTATCGCGCAGCTCACCATAAGACAGGTGAGACAAATGCTCAAAGGCTTCCCGAACATTCTCTGTTTTCCACCGCAACTGCGCTGGATATGCCAGATGCTGCCACTTGCAGCCGCCACAACTGCCAAAATGTCGGCACCGAGGCGTCTTCCGATCCGCCGACGGCTCTAACACAGAAACCACCGTCCCTTCACAGTAGGAGCGCTTCTTCCGCGTGATCTCAACTTCGACCACATCGCCGGGAACGCCACCGGTCACAAAACAGACAAAGCCATTGATTCTGGCAATTGCTTTGCCTTTGTATGCCACTTTTTCCACTGCACAAACAAACCGATCTCCGACTTTCAGCTTCATTGCATCTCTTGCTTCATCCCAGAACCTGTAATAAAACACCAGCTCCGGGAAAAAATTGTGCCGGAGTCGCACCCGCATTGCCAGTGTCATTGGCACTATTTTCTCATTTTTTCTCTGAGCAAGCACGGGATCGCTATCCAGAAGCGCACCGTCAAACTTTCGCCCTGATCATCCCGCTATCCCCCATACCGATGACAATTGCCCGGTGCGCAGTAACATAGCTGTGCCACGGTACGAACACCATAGAGTTTCGCTGGCTTCGTCACCACAGGTTTGAAAACCATTGCAACAAAACCAGCACAATTGAGCAGTGCAGGCACTGAAGTACGTCATACCATATATGCAGCGATACCGCTCCTTCTTTCTCTGGGGCTTCCTCTTTGTGACCCTCTCAAACGTTTTTGGGGCACTCATTCCCCGCGTCATTGGGAGCACCATTGATCTCATCACAGCGGGACATTTCACGCAGTGGACTATTGCCCAGCAAATAGCGCTGCTCCTCGGATGCGTTGCCGCCAGCGGCGGGTTGATGTTTGCGACCCGCAAAACGATCATCGTTGCATCACGCAAAATTGAGTACGACCTGCGAAATGACGTACTGCTGCACCTGGAAAAATTGCCAATGCGGTTTTATACCCACCACCCCACCGGGTCGCTGATGGCACACCTGACCAATGACATCGCAGCGGTGCGGGAATTTATTGGTCCCTCCGTGATGTACACAGCCAATACGATTACGACTGCCCTGTTTGCCCTGATTATGATGATCAGTCTGAACCTAACGGTTACTGCGTTAGTAATTCTCCCCCTGCCGCTGATCTCGGTAGCTACCTACATCATTGGCAAGAAAGTACACCGTTCATTCCGACGTGTACAGGAGCAATTTGCGCAACTCAGCACCACCGCCCAGGAAATGCTCTCCGGCATTCGAGTCATTCGCGCCTACGGGCGTGAAAGTTACGAACGAGGCGTCTTTGATAGACAGGCTCACGACTATTATCGCCTCAATCTCCACCTGGCAAAAGTCCAGGGCTTATCAATGCCGCTGATGATGGTACTGGTTGGCCTCTCGCAAATTGCCGTGCTGGGTATCGGGGGGCTTTACGTTGCGAATGGAACGATTAGCTACGGGGATCTGGCACAGTTTTTTATTTACCTCAACCAGTTAATCTGGCCCGTCATTGCCATCGGCTGGGTGGTCAACGCTATTCAGCGCGCCAGCGCCTCTGCTGAGCGCATTGCCACTTTGCTGGCTGAGAAACCTGAAATCCCGCAATTCTCGATACAATCCACGCCAAAACTATCAATTATCGGGGAAATCGAGTATCAGAATGTCAGCTTTCGGTATCATCCAGAACAACCGTGGGTGCTCCGCAACATCTGCCTTCATATCAAGCCGGGAACAACCCTTGGCATCATTGGTTTGACTGGTAGTGGCAAAACGACGCTGGTACAGTTGCTGCCGCGATTGTACGAGCCAACCAGCGGAACGATCCTGCTGGATGGACGCCCGCTAACCGACTATCCACTGCACACCCTGCGTTCTTTCTTCGGCATTGTCCCGCAGGAACCGTTTTTATTCTCCACAACGATCGCAGAAAACATCCGTTTTGGCAAACCTGATGCCTCCGATGAAGAAGTTATCCAGGCAGCCATTATGGCGGATATCCATAAAGACATCGAACGCTTTCCTGAAGGTTACAACACCGTTGTTGGCGAACGGGGGATCACGCTGTCGGGAGGACAGAAACAGCGGATTGCGCTGGCACGGGCGCTGTTGCGCGATCCTGCTATCCTGATCCTGGATGACGCTCTTTCGGCTGTGGACACCGAAACAGAGGAGCGCATTTTGCAACAGCTCCGCTCTTTTCTGCAAAATCGCACCAGCATTCTCATTGCTCACCGCATTTCAACGATCAAAGACGCAGACTGGATACTCGTTATCGATCGTGGTACCATTGTTGAAGCAGGAACGCATCAGGATTTGCTTCAGCGCAATGGCATTTACGCAGAACTCTTTGCTTTGCAAACACTGGAAGAAGAAATTGCAGAAGAGCCAATGGTGAAGGTCCAATGAGCAAAGAACAGGCAATGGGATCTCGCTACCTGGAACAATTGCTCTCAACGTTTCAGGCATTTCTCGATCAAATGTTCACAACAAACTTCCACTCCAGACTTGCAGATCCAGCACTGTACAGTCTGCAAGGAGGGGGCAAGCGGCTGCGTCCACTGCTTACCTTGCTGAGCTGCGAAGCCAGTGGTGCATCGCACCAGGCGGCGTTACCCGCAGCATTAGCCATCGAATTGATCCACACTTTCACCCTCATCCACGATGACATTATGGATCAATCTGATCTACGGCGTGGCAAACCAACCATTCATCGAAAATGGGATCTCAACACTGCTATCCTCACCGGTGATCTTTTGGTACCGTTTGCGTACCATCTGATCCTGAGCTCATACACGCCAGAACAGGCGATCGCACTGGCAGAGCAACTGACAACAGGACTGTATGATGTATGCGAAGGACAGGCAGCGGATCTGGCACTGGAAAATCAGCCACCGTCGGTCAAGGAATATCTGGAAATGATCGAACTCAAGACCTGCCGCATTTTGCAAACAGCCGCAGTGCTGGGAGCACTTTGTGCCAATAACTCCAGCGCAATTCCAACGCTCCAGCGCTTTGGACACCACCTGGGGATTGCCTTCCAGATTCGGGATGATTATCTGGACGTGTTCGGTGATACAGAAACATTTGGCAAACCGCAGGGCAAGGACCTACAGGAAGGAAAGCGTACCTTTCTCATCGCCGCCTTATACGAAGCTGCCCAGCGTGACAACTCGATTCCTGCTATTCTCCAGCAATTCCTGGAAAATGGAGGCATCTCAACAGAGCACGTCCCTGCGATGATCGACACATTCCGCAAATTCTGCATTGATAAACAGGCAATGGATGCTATCTATCAACACACCCAACAAGCGATCGAAGCACTCCAGGAACTCCCCTTCACACCAGCACGCCAGACCTTAGAACATCTGACCCAAAGCCTGGTAGACCGTATCAAATGATTGAGCAAACCATTGAAGTAAAACTCGCTGAAGGGCTGCACGCTCGCCCTGCTGCGGAGCTGGTTAAACTGGCTGCCCGGTTTCAATCAGATATTCAACTGGCAAAAAATGCGCTGGTTGCAAATGCGAAAAGCATTATGAGCCTTCTGAGTCTGGCAGCCGAACCCGGCGCGGTCTTAACGCTGCGAGTTTCCGGTCCAGATGAAGATCAAGCAGCGGCAGCCATTCGCGCTTTTTTCGAGCGTCCAGCTTAGCACAACGGGGCTAACCAGCGCCACACCCGTCGTATACCTTGCCCCCTACAAAAGGGGACAAAGCCATCGAGAGCACCTGTTTTTCTCCCCTGTGTCGTCCAGCCATACAATAAAAGTCCCTTCTGGCATTTCTTATTGCCATTGAAACGGGATGTTCTGTCAAACGAATGTGAGGGATACAATGGCGGATGTTCTCATTGCTCAGCGCTCACCGTACGTTCTGGAATTAGAGCCCGGCACATACTGGTGGTGTGCTTGTGGACGGTCAAAAAACCAGCCATTCTGCGATGGCAGTCACAAAGGAACGGGTATTACACCGGTCAAATTCGAGATTACGGAAAAACGCAAAGTTGCTCTTTGTGGCTGCAAACACACACAGACGCCGCCATACTGTGACGGAACGCATAAAACGCTCCCGTAAACTGATACCCGGATGCTGCGAACCTACAGAGCAATCGTCCGGACTGCTCTTTCGCAGTCAATGGAGTACCGTATCAACTTCCTCATCTCCAGCTCCCTGGGACTGATCATCGGTGCAGCAATCCATATTTTTCTCTGGAACGCTGTCTATGATGCGATCGACCATCCCCGGATCGGAGCATTCGACCGGAAAGCAATGCTTTTCTACATCGGCTGCGCAACGCTCTGCTCGGTGCTAACGCGTGCTTACCGCAAAGAGCGGGAAATTGCGGCTGAAATTCGCAGCGGAGAACTCAACAAATACCTCATTAAGCCCTTTTCATTCTTTGGCTTTGTTGCCAGCTTCTCCCTCGGTGAACGGCTCAGTGGCTGGGCATTTCTCCTGATCATCGCTGCTGTTTTTGGATTCCCGATTCTGTATGCAGCAAATTTAAGTCTGAGCTTTGCTGGCATTTGCGCTGCTATTCCCTTCCTTCTCTGCGGAATGGTGCTGAATTTTCTTTTTACTCTGATCATTGCTCTGCTGGCTTTCTGGTTCGATGAGGTATGGACCTTCCAGGTAATGAAAGACCTGCTGCTCTGGTTTCTCTCAGGACAGGTGTTCCCAATGAGCGTACTGCCAGCACCGATCCAGCAGATCGCCCACTGGCTGCCATTCCAGTACATCGCCTATGTTCCTGCAACGCTGATGACCGGACAGCAACACCCCACAGAACTGTTGCCATACTTCCCTGTGGTACTTTTCCATATCGGGCTGCTGCTGTTGCTTGCGCACTGGATCTGGCAAAAGGGACTGTTACGGTATGGAGCGTTCGGAGGATGAAGACGGTGGTGCGGTACCTGCGCCTCTGGGAGGCTTTCCTGCAAAACTGCCTGATGCGTGAAATGGAATTCCGCTCGCACTTCGTCCTCACTTTTATTATGGACATCCTCTGGTACGCCGTGCAACTTGGACTATTCGAAGTACTCTACCTCCACACAACGGCAATTGCTGGCTTTTCCCACGCCGATATGCTGGTGTTCCTGGGCACGCTCTACGTTACCGATGCGATTGATATGGTACTTTTTTCCTCGAACTTCTGGCGCTTCCCTGAATACGTCCGAACTGGCGAATTAGATTTTTTCCTCCTCCGTCCAGTCCATCCCGCCTTTAGCACGATGCTCCGCTATGTGAATATCCCATCGCTGGCAAATCTTCTGTTTGCGATCGGCTTCCTGTTGTTTGCAATTAGTGTGCATCCAGATCCCTTTCCACTGGATCACATTCTGGCGTTCTTGCTGTTTCTTGCTCTGGGGACGCTGGTAACGTACTTCCTCCAGCTTTTCTTCGCCGCGCTCTCCATCTTCCTGGTTGCTACCGAAGGTATCCAGTTCGTTTTCTACAACATCTCGCAGTTAGGGGACAAACCCGATGTCATCTACCATCGAACGTTCCAGCGAATGCTCTATACCATTTTCCCCTTAGCGCTCATTGCTTCCGTTCCTGCGCAGGTGCTGCTGGGAAAGCTGACGATGCTGGATATATGGTGGACTATCCCCCTTGTCGCGGTACTGCTATGGCTAACGCTCCGATTCTTTGACTTTGCGCTGCGTCACTACGCCAGCGCAAGCAGTTAATTCGCTCTGAACTCCTTATGCTCAAAAAGAGTGTTTGCGGCATGCACTGCCCTGTCATCCACGACCCCCGTAGAGGCGACCCGGCTGGTCGCCCACACGGGCGAAGCAGCGCTTCGCCCCTACACGGTTACTGGGAGCGCACGCTCTTAGGCGTGCATTTTTGCCGACTGAAGTCGGCGCTCCCAGCGGGAACATGCTCTTAGGGTCATTTGTTGCCGACTGAAGTCGGCGCTCTCGGCTGACTGGGAACGCACACTTCAGTGTGCATTCTCTGCCGACTAAAGTCGGCGCTCCCGGTGCATGCTGCCGAAAACCGGTGCTCCCGCTCAGTGCATCGCAACCAGCGATGCGCTCTATCGCCGTACAAGTATCGTTCCCTGCTTGACTATCCCGCCCCGACCATAGGCTCGATACCCGTATACCCCCGCACTCAACGACTCCATCGGAATCCACCGATCCCGCACCTGCCCTCGCCATACCACCCGCCCCATTACATCCACCACCTCAATCTGCTCGATCCCTTCCTCCCGAATCTGAAGCCCGTTACCGTACCACACCACCGCTTTCCGCTCCGCTGGCCCTTCCGCCACCGCTGTCACCTCTACCGGTGGTTTCCACCGGATTAATCCATACGCTATCGCAAAGTAGTCCCCCGGCACAGCGAAAAACCGCGACTCCCCGCCAATCCATAGCTCATCCCCTACCCACTGCATCGCCCATACATATCCCCCGGAATACGGTGGAATCCCGTTGTCATGCCGGGTTGCCATCAACCCAATCCGCGTTTCCTTCCCCCCTCGAACATACCGTAATGATGAGACCAGGCCACTGAAAGTCGCAAAGATCCACGCATCCGCATCCGGCTGATACGCAAGTGCGGTGATCCCGGAACTCTTCACCCCCGGTATCCGCTCCCACCGATGCCCCGTCCACAATGCCACGTTCTCAATCGCTTCTCCCCGCTGCGTCTCTATCCGAAATCCTCCCACCGCTACCAATCCCACCGGCGTCGAAAACAACTGCTTCACCGTCCCTTCCAGCCGATCTCCCGCCTCTCCGACCAAATGCCACTGCTGCCCATCCCATCGTACCAGCCCCTCAACCGTATCCCCATCTGCCGTCACCGCCCGAATCGATCCACCCAGCACCAACTGCCCATCCACAAAAGCAAAACGCCACACCTTCGATCCCGCTACCAGCTTCCCCCCTGCCTGCTCCCATTGCTTCCTCCGCTCATTCCAGATCCGCACTCGCGACGTGCCACTGGTTCCCACCGAAAACTGCCGCAACACATACACACTGTCTCCTCGCACCGCTACCTGTAGCAACCGTTCTTTCTCCCCCAGCGCTGAATCCTCAATGCTTTCCCACTGCTCCCGCCTCTTGTCATACCGTGCCAGCTTCACCACCCTGCCATTGAGCACCAGCCGACCAATCGCATACACAGCATCCTCGCTGACAGCGATATCCTCAACCTGCACCCCTTCCAGATCCTCTCCGCATCCCGGTGTCAATGATTCCCACCGCTGCAGCCACCGATCCCATCGGACAATCCCTCGCGCTCCTCTGCGCCCTGCCCGCAGAAACCGCCCGCCGACATAGACATACCGTCCGTCTTCCTCAATGGCACTGACCATCGGGGCAGTCCACCAATCACCCGATCCTTTGATAATCCCTTCCCCGATCGCTTCCCACTTCCCGGTCTGCGGATCCACCCGGATCAATCCCGTGTGTCCATTCGGCATCACAAAGCCGCCGCCTATGTACCACCATCGCCCATCACTCACTATCCGCTTAATATACCCGCTTTTAATGCACGCAAACGGCTGATGCACCCGCCACACCGTATCCTCCAGCGATGCAACAATAAATGCCGGCTGGTCTGCCCCAACACCACCAAACACCGCATACAATCGCCCCTGATGCTCAAACCAGCTATACAAATACCCCGTGTGCTCCGGCAGCGGAATCTTCTGCCACTGCCGCGTCGCCGGATCGATCCGATAGCAGTGCCGCTGCCCATCCAGGCTATACCCCAGCGTATACACCTGCCCCTGATGGACAATTGCCTGAATTCCCCAGGTTGGAAAGCTATCCCGATCCACCTGCAAGCCATACCATCGCCGCTGAGCGGCGTTGTAAATCGCTGCATTCGGCGTCCGCACCGTATCCCGCTCGCTCTGCACTTCGTCAAAGTATCCAAACAGCCATACTTCCTTCCCCACCGTCACCGCATCCAGCAGCATCGGCACACCTTTCTTCCGATAGACTTCCCCCACCACCGGACCAAAGGTCATCGTCCGGAGCTCACAGGAGCGAAGGTTGAAGAAGGTAACGCCACCCGGTCCACTGAAAAATTTTCCTTCCATATACAGCGTATCTTCCAGGATGGCGGCGGCAAAGCGGGTTCCCTCGCCCCGCATCGGGATGATCTGTAACGTGCCCGTGCTATCCCAGTACGCCGCAGAGCGGGCATAGCGACCGTCAACGGACAGGAAAAAGCCCACGCCAACGACTCCCCCTCGATACGGTAACAAACGCCGAATATAACCAGTGAGATTGTTAAATTCCATTCTACGCGACAACACCTCTGCCTGTCCCGTTTTCCGATGGAACCGGACCAGGCTATAGAGCGTATCGCCATCACCACTCAATCCCAGACCGGCAGCATACAGCCAGTCACCAACGACAGCAATATCAAAAATCGCCGGATTATCCAGCCCTTTCTCCAGTGGAAAAGGCTTCCAGGTCCCGATCAACTCATACCCCTGTCCATACAACTGCGGCTCCACCCCGGCTGCTGCTTCATTCTCACCCGCCGCCGGCAACGCCACCGGCATCGGCTCCACCACAGGACCCTTCCCAATCCCATCCAGCAAATGCCACGGCTGCGCCTGCAAAATGGCAAAACCCACCACACCTATGAGTATCCCGATCACCATACGTTGCATCTTCTCCCTCCACGCTTGTGTTGTTTGACATTGTTTCGTACCAGCAAACACTGCCCGGACCGCAGCGGTCCGGGCAGCGAAGCCGTTCTGTCTACCAGATCCGGATGGTTTGCTGAAA
>JALWJX010000095.1 GCA_026996895.1 Candidatus Kapaibacterium sp. | reverse complement strand
ATCTGGGTGGATCCGGAGAAGGAAGTGGTGGTGTACCTTCGGGCAGAAGGAGGGGGAAAAGTGAGCAACTGGGTACAGTTGAAAGGCAGCAGTGCGGATGTGGTAACGGGGATGGGACAGGTGAGGCTGGAAAGGATAGCAGGGGTGGTGAGTCCGAATCCGAGTCGGGGATGGATACGGGTGCGGTATCCGTCGGAGGAAGGGTGGTCGATAGAGATTCAGGATCTGGTAGGGCGAGTGGTGCATCAGCGGAAGCAGGAGGCAGGGGAGCAGGAAGCGTGGATGGAGCTTTCGAGAAGTGGGACGTACTACGTCCGGTTATGGAGAGGGGATCGGGTGATCGTGGTGCCAGTGGTGGTGGTGCGGTAAGAGAGAGCGGAGTGTGACCGGGAGTGCCAGCTTTCGTCGGCAAAAGATAAGAGGATGCACTGGCGTAAATGTGTAGGGGCGACCGGCCGGTCGCCCCTACGGGTGTGGGTGATGGCAACCCGCCGGATTGTGCCGACTGGGAGTGCCGAGTTTCGTTGGCAATTGCCGGGAGCGCCGGCTTCAGTCGGCAAAGAATGCACCCTAAAGGGTGCGCTCCCAGTAGATGCATGCGAAAGTGTGCGCTCCCGGACACCCGGAAGTGTAGACTCCTGGTAGCAGGGAGCGCCGAACTGCGGTTGAAGTACGCACGCCCGACGAAATGAGGATGCTGGTTTCAGGCGGAATGCTTGCACGCCAAAGTGAGTGCCGTGCTGTGCCGGTTGCAGACGCTTGTGTTAGACCCGAAGTCGCTCCGGATCGATTTTGTTTAGATACTCAACTTTTTTCAGCAGCTCTTCCCGCGTCTCCGGATTGTTGGGATCTGGCAAACAGCAGTCTACCGGGCAGACCGCCGCACACTGCGGTTCGTCGTAGAATGGCACACACTCTGTACATTTGTCCGGGACGATGTAGTAGTGATCCGCCGACCAGAAATCTCCTTTATACCCACCCGGAGAGGTGGAATCTGTGTAGGTTTCCCCGGCTAAGGTCCACGGTGCACCGGGTTCATAGATGGCGTTGTTCGGGCACTCTGGCTCACAGGCGCCACAGTTGATGCAATCGTCGGTAATGTACAGTGCCATTGTGCTTTGTTGAGCGTTTTCTGGAACATTTCACTGGAATTTGCGTTGATAAACAACGAGCAGCACTGCGAGAGATTTTACGCCATTTCCTGTCGCAATGCTTTGAGGCGGGCAATTTCGTCGCGAAGCTCTGCTGCCAGCTCGAATTTCCATTCTCTGGCTGCCTGCTCCATTTCCTGTTCTAATTGCTGGATCAGACGTTCCAGTTCTGACGGTGTCAGGTACTGGGCTAAGGGTTCCGCCGCACGCTGGTACTGCTGCTGTTGATACAGATGGTATCGTTCCATTCGATCGCTCTGGATATCTGCGATGCGAGTGCTTTGCAGGATTTCCTCTCTGGTTTTGTAGATGGTCCGTGGAACGATCCGGTGTTTGCGATTGTATGCTTCCTGAATTTTGCGTCGCCGTTTCGTTTCTTCGATGACCCGGTGCATTGCCTCCGTGATGCGATCTGCATAGAGGATCACCATTCCTTCTGCGTTGCGGGCGGTGCGACCGGCTATCTGGAAGAGCGAGCGCTCGCTGCGGAGAAATCCCTCTTTGTCGGCATCCAGAATTGCCACCAGTGAGACTTCTGGCAGGTCCAGTCCTTCTCGAAGCAGGTTGATACCGATCAGAACGTCGAATTTCCCCACCCGGAAATCCCGGATAATTTCCACCCGTTCCAGTGCATCGATTTCCGAATGTAAGTATGCCGATCGAATGTTGAGTTCCTGCAGGTACTCTGCCAGATCTTCTGCCATCCGCTTTGTCAAAGTAATTACCAGCACTCGCTGCTGTTTTTGAACCCGCTTGTGAATTTCAGAGATCAGGTCGTCGATCTGGTATCGCAGGGGACGAACTTCGATGAGAGGATCCAGCAGGCCAGTAGGACGAACGATTTGTTCCACCACTTCCCCGCCACATTTTTCCAGTTCGTAGTCGCCGGGCGTAGCGCTAACAAAGATGCACTGGTTGATCAGGGATTCGAATTCATCGAAGCGCAAGGGTCGATTTTCTAAGGCGGAGGGCAGGCGAAATCCGTGCTCGACCAGCGTCAGCTTGCGCTGGCGATCGCCGTTGTACATTGCTCGAATTTGCGGAATGGTGACGTGACTTTCATCGATGATCATCAGGAAATCCTCCGGGAAGTAATCGATCAAGCAGGCGGGACGTTCACCCCACGTGCGACCGGTGAGGTACATCGAATAATTCTCAATGCCCGAACAATAGCCAATTTCCCGCATCATTTCTAAATCGAACAACGTTCGCTGCTCCAATCGCTGCGCTTCCAGCACTTTGCCCTGAGTATAGAGTTCTTTCAGGCGATCCCGGAGTTCTGCTTCAATGGCTTTCAGAGCGTGTTCTAATTCAGGGCGAGTCGTTACAAAAATTCGGGCTGGATGAATCGCAATGGTGTCTAACTCTTCCAGCGTCTCACCCAGTCGTGTGTCAATAAAGCGAATGCGATCGATTTCATCTCCGAAGAATTCAACGCGAATCGCCACCGTATTTTCGTATGCCGGCATAATATCGACAATGTCGCCGCGGACCCGATAAGAACCCCGTCGTAATTCCCCATCGTTCCGTTCATAGTACAGCTCGGATAACCGGTAGAGCAGATCCCGGCGGGATAGCTGCATTCCCCGGCGGAGGGGAAAGAGTGAGGCTTTGAAAGACTGGACGGACCCGATCCCGTAAATGCAACTGACGCTGGCGACAACAATGACGTCGCGACGACCTTCAACCAGCGCAGAGGTTGCTTTGAGCCGCAGACGGTCGATTTCTTCGTTGATCTTGATGTCTTTTTCAATGTAGGTGTCTGTTTCCGGTATGTACGCTTCTGGCTGGTAGTAGTCGTAGTAGCTGATAAAGTACTCGACTGCGTTGTTGGGAAACAATTGCTTGAGCTCGCTATACAACTGGGCTGCTAAGGTCTTGTTGTGCGAAATAATGAGGGTAGGGCGTTGCACCTGCTGGATGACGTTGGCGATAGTGAAGGTTTTTCCGGATCCTGTGACGCCTAACAGCGTCTGGAAACGTTTTCCCTCCCGAAGCCCACGGACTAATTGCCGAATTGCTTTCGGTTGATCTCCCGCCGGTTGATAGGGAGCGTGTAATTCAAACCGTTCCATTGTTCTGATTTGCCGTTTTTGAAGAAGATGTGACGGATGCTGCCTGCTCCCTATTTCGATGGCAATGTCACTGTCGTTCCGGTCAGGAAAGGCAAAATTCTGGATTTAGTAAAAAATTTGGCTTAATGCGGTAAACTGGTGCTCAGGACACAAAATTATCCAAAGCGGCCGGTGACATAGGCTTCCGTTTCCTGTCGATCAGGATTGGTAAACAGTTTGGTGGTTTTGCTGTATTCGATGAGTTCGCCGAGATAGAGGAAAGCCGTGTACTGGCTGATCCGTGCCGCTTGCTGCATATTGTGCGTAACGATGACAATGGTATAATCCTCCCGGAGTGATTCGATCAGTTCCTCGATCTTCGCAGTGGAAATGGGATCTAACGCCGAAGTGGGTTCGTCCATCAGCAGTACTTCCGGGTTGACAGCGATAGCACGGGCAATGCAGAGACGTTGCTGCTGCCCGCCGGACAGACTCAGCGCCGACTGATGCAAAATGTCTTTGACCTCGCTCCATAAAGCGGCTTTTTTGAGGCTTTCTTCGGCAATATGATGGAGGTGCTCTTTGTCCCGAATGCCGTTGAGTCGGGGACCAAAAACGACATTTTCGAAAATGGATTTCGGGAACGGATTCGGCTTCTGGAACACCAGCCCAACGCGTTTACGCAACGTCACCACGTCAACATCTGGATCGTAGACATTTTTTCCGTCCAGCAGGATCTTGCCGCTGACCCGGACGTTTTCGATAAGGTCATTCATTCGGTTGATGCTCCGCAGCAGAGTCGATTTGCCACAGCCGGATGGTCCAATGAGTGCGGTGACGTGGTTGGCGTAAATTTCCATCGAAATGTCGCGCAGGGCTTGCTTATTCCCGTACCAGAGGGAGAAGTTCAGAATGTGAATCTTCGTTGTCAGCCGGGTCATTTTTTGTGTAGCGTTTAACGAACGGCATATCAACGGTTGAACGGGCTCAATAGCGTAAATGGTGATGGAAGCGTCGGTATCGGTACACGAGGAGCAGTGCCGAAAGGAGCGCAAAGATACAGATGGCGATGATCAACCATACGGTCGGATAAGGTGGAGGCTGCAACCACAGTGCGCTGACCAGCCAGAGGAGACCCAGCACACCAAGTTGCAATCCCAGCGCAAGTCGGGGGAAAGGGATGGGGTACAAAGGCTGGATTTTGCGGTAAAGGTACGCACTCTGGGTCAGGTATGCAGCAACGGTTGCCCACGCTGCGGCTGTGTAGCCCAGCAGAGGGATGAGCAGAATGTTGCAGACAACATTGGTCAGTGCGGCGAACCCCGTAGCAGATGCCAGCCAGGAGGTTTTGTTGTACCGATACACGCCCGGCAGCAGCAGTGGAGTAAAGCCGTAGAGCAGGTAGCCAGCCGCAACAATGGGGACGATGTGCGTTCCTTCCCAGTACCGTGGATCGATCAGGGCGACGTTAAAAACCGGCAAACGGACTACAAAGTCGATGCCCAGGAGAAGCAGTAGAAAAAGCAAGCCGCCGAAAGTTGTGAACAGTAAGCTGATATGAGCAAACAGTTGCGGTGCATGTTCTTTCTCGTAGTGTCGGAGGAAGAAAGGTTTCCACGCATATTCGAACATCGAAATGAACAGCAGCATCGGGATAGCCAGGCGGTAGTTAGCCTGATAGATCCCGATGGCTGCATCGGAGGCAAAAATTTTGAGCAGTGGACGATCCCCAATGTGGAGGAAAATTGCACCAATAGCTGCCGGGATGGTAGGGAGAGCAAATCGAAACAGGGTTCGCAGCATCGGCGGTGTGAAGCGAAAATGCAGCAATTTCGCAACAATGGGCAGCACCAGAAGAAAGCCAAAGCCAGAGGAAATGACATTGGCGATGATAATCCATTCCGCCGTTTTATGCAATCCAACCAGAAACCATACATTCAGGGCAACGTTCACAACGATGATGGCTGTTTTTGCCAACGAAAAGCGAATCGTTTTTCGATGCAGGCGTAGATGGGCAAACGGGAGAATTAGCAGACTGTCAAAAGCAGCAATCCAGACGCTCAGTCGAACAATCAGGGGTGCATTTGGTAGTGGTAAGGCTAACCAGTTGACCACAGGGTGAGCGAAGATCCAGACGAGGGCAATGGCAATGGCAGCAGCAGCAAGAGAAGTCAACCAGCCATTGGAAAAAACTTCCTTTTCTTTATCCAGCGTCTGATTTGCCGCGTAGCGAAAAAAAGCAGATTCCATTCCAAGGGTCAGAAAAATATTCAGGAATGCCAGAAGGGAATACAGAAAAGCAATGCCACCCAGTTCAGACGGCGTCAGGTAGTGGGTGTATAAAGGTGTGAGCAGGAAGGTCAGGAAGCGCCCGATGACAATGCTCAGCCCATAAACGATGGTATCCTTGCCGAGTTCTTTTAAATAATGGAGCATACGGTTGTTCGTTTCTGTGAGTCTTTGATAACGGAATTCGTATCACAAACCTATGGGCTTTCTTATGATTCGACGAAACTTTTCCTCACGTTGGCTGAGCCTGCTTATTGTGTTGAGCATTTTTTCTCTGTCTGTGGGAAGCGCGAAGAAAAAAGATGCGAAGGGACACGAAGCACGCTTGAAGCAGTTGCAACAGAGAGTGCAGTATCTGGCATCGGATGAATTAGAAGGTCGGGCAGCCGGAACCGAAGGAGCGACGAAAGCTGCTCATTTTCTGGCGGAGCAGTTAGCGGCTCTCGGTTATCAAAAACCGTGGGATACTGGTTATCTGCAGGAGTTTTCGGTGGTTACTGGGGCAAAGCTGGGTCCAAACAATCAGCTTTCCGTCAAAGTGGTCGTACCAAGACCCGGTGTGCCTTACGAAAAGTCCTTGATGCGCACACTGCGCTGGAAGGTTGATAAGGACTGGCGCCCTCTGGGGTTGTCGTCTGATTCCTTGGTAACCGATCGCCCGATTGTGTTCTGTGGTTATGGGATTAGCTCCAAAGCGTTGAAATTTGATGAGTACCAGGATGTCGATGTTAAGGGAAAAGTAGCGCTGATTTTGCGAGGGACGCCGGATACAACCGGTAATCCTCATTCCAAGTTTGCCCGGTTTGCTTCGCTGCGGTATAAGGCGATTAACGCACGAGAGCATGGCGCAGCCGCCGTCGTGTTTGTCAGCCACGAGGGTGATTCTGCCGATGTATTGCTCAAACTGGAAGTGCAGGGGTTGGGCAAAGCGGTTGGTATTCCGGTCATTCATCTCAAACGTTCGCTGGCAGCAAAACTCTTTCCGCCAGAGAAAACATTGTTTATGGCGGAACAGGAAATCAATCGGACGCAACAGCCGCACAGCTTTGCTCTTCCACGGGTTCGAATAACCCTCCAGACCGATGTGGACTTTGTCAAGTCGCCAACCTATAACGTGGTTGGCATTCTACCGGGCAGCGATCCGCAATTGCAGCAGCAGTATCTGGTCGTGGGTGCTCACTACGACCATCTGGGATGGGGCAAGTATGGGTCGCTGTATCGTGGCAAGGAGCCGAAAATTCATTATGGAGCGGATGATAATGCTTCGGGAGTAGTGACAGTCCTGGAAATTGCCCGCCGTTTAAAGGAAAATCCACCGAAAAGAAGTGTCATCGTGGCATTCTTTGGAGCAGAAGAAATGGGGCTTTTGGGCTCCAAGTATCTGGTAGAGCATTTCCCTGTTCCACTGGATCACGTGGTGATGATGCTTAATCTGGATATGGTTGGTCGGTTGAAAAACAATCGGCTCACTATTATGGGCGCCGGGACTTCTTCGGCGTGGACGGGATTGATTGATTCCATTAAACACCGCTTTGGACTGGAGATTTCCACCACTGCCGATGGGTTCGGACCCAGCGACCACGCTTCATTTTATGCCAAACAGATCCCTGTGCTCTTTCTCTTCACCGGCTTGCATAGCGATTACCATCGTCCATCGGATACGTGGAAGAAGCTGAACTATGAAGGGATGCTCCGGGTGGCGGACGTTGCAGTGTTTATTCTCCAGACCGTTGGCAATGCTCCGGAACGCCCGGCTTTTGTGAAGGTGAAGCAGACTCAGCAGCGTCGTCGCGGAGGACCACTGAAAATTTATTTGGGAACCATTCCTGATTATGCAGATCATCCCAAGGGTATGCGGATCTCCGGGGTTCGGGAGGGAAGTCCCGCGGAGCAGGGCGGCTTGCAGGAAGGAGATGTTATTATTCGCATTGGCGATGTGCGCATACACGATATTTACGACTTTATGTATGCTCTCTCACAGTACAATCCCGGCGATACCCTCCGCATTACCGTGTTGCGGGGAGATCTGGAAGATCAGCAGGTGACTTTGAAAGTGGTGGCTGGTGATCGATGACGGAAAACGCTGTGACAGCGTTCGTTAGCCGAAAATTTCGGCTGGGATCGACCAGCGGATTTCCCATTGCAGGCAATGTTGAGTTTTTTGCGACGGATGAACAGAAACCGTGTGTGCTGATTTTGCACGGTTTTAAGGGATTTAAAGACTGGGGATTTTTTCCGGAACTGGCCCAGCGCGTTGCCGCTGCGGGCGGGATCGCAATCCGCTTCAATTTTTCTTTGAATGGAATGGAAGAAGGAGAAGACACGGTACGCTATCCTGAGCGGTTTGCCCAAAACACGGTATCGCAGGAATTGGCAGATGCAGAACAGGTATTGCAACAGTTGCAACGGGGACAGGTGCGGGAATTGTGCGGATCGCACTGGGATGGGAAGCGTATTTTTCTCTTCGGACATTCCCGCGGTGGCGGTGTTGGCCTGCTGCTATTTGCCCGACATCCGGAAATTCAGCGGGCAGCGCTCTGGGCTTCCATCTCGCGCTTTGATCGCTTCACGGAACGTCAGAAGGCATTCTGGAGGCAACACGGAGCTATCGAGGTGAAGAATGCGCGGACCGGACAGGTGCTGCAAATGAGCGCCCGATATTTAGAGGATCTGGAACGCCATCGCCGGGAGTATGACTTGCTTCAGGCCGTGCGGACCCTGGATCGACCCATTCTTCTGGTTCACGGTGAACAGGACCTGACCGTTCCGCTGGCGGAAGCGCAAGCGTTGTATGAAGCAGCACCTCCAGGAATAGCACGTTTGTACGTTGTGCCGAAAACGGGCCATACGTTTGGAATTGTCCATCCGTGGGATGGAACGCGTCCTGCTTTTGAAGAGGCGGTAAGAGTGACGCTCCAATGGTTCGGATTGGCATAGGGAGCATTTTAACACTGCTGTGCTGCTATTGTGTCCCTGTACATCCTGTGACGAAGCCAGCGGTTGAAAGGATCTCGCTGAGTAACGAAACCCCCAGAGGTGCGCTGCTATTGGCAGCACTGGAACTGCAACGAGGCAATGCACGCGCTGTGGAACAACTGCTCCTTCCCGATACGACTGCTGCAGCATTGGTGGATCGATTTGATGCATTGTGGGATCTTGAGCGCATTACGCGTCGCATTGATCGACGAACGGTTACCTCTTTTCTGATGCTTCCCGCTTCGGATCGGGGAACGACCATTGGTTTTGTGGAATTCGGCTATCTTGTTCGTCTTCAGTTGGAGTTAAGACAGTGGGGATCGCGCTGGTATCTGAAGCGGATCGAAGAAGATCCCGATCAGTTTCCATTGGGTTCGTCACCGAAGTTGTTCGAACAACTGGCGAGGGGCAAATGATTTATTTGGACAACAGCGCAACAACGAAGATGGATCCGGAAGTGCTGGAGGCAATGTTGCCGTATTTGCAAGACGAATTTGGTAATCCCTCCAGCATTCACCAGTTGGGGCGCCGGGCGCGGGTTGCCGTGGAAAATGCGCGCGAAGAGATCGCTCACCTGATCGGCGCCCATCCGTCGGAGGTGATTTTTACCAGTGGCGGCACGGAAGCGAACAATGCCGTTATTAAAAGTTGCTGCTTTGAGTCAGATTTAGTTGACCGTGTTGTGTGCTCCAGCATTGAACATCCTTCGGTGCTGCGCCCGGTTGAAACGGCTGGACGGCTCGGCAGGGATATCGCTACGATTCCGGTCGATTCGCAGGGATTTGTGCGATTAGATGCCATCGAGCAGTGGAATGATCGGCGAACGTTGATCAGTGTGATGCATGCGAATAATGAAATTGGCACGATCCAGCCAGTTGAGAAAATTCGGACGCTGTGTCCCGATGCTTTGCTCCATACCGATGCAGTGCAGAGTCTGGGAAAAATTCCTTTTCGTGTTGATCATCTGGAGATTGATTTCGCTACGTTTTCTGCTCATAAACTCCACGGTCCAAAAGGGATTGGCGCACTCTATGTGCGGCGAGGAATTCCGTTCAAAGCGCATCAGGAGGGCGGATCGCAAGAACGCAATCGCCGGGCGGGGACGGAAGCAGTGGCATTGATCGTGGGGTTTCAGGTGGCAGTGCGCAAGGCGATAGCTGCATTGGAACATCGCCAGCGCCGAATGGCGCAGTTACGGAATTTGTTGCGAACCCTGCTGGCTGAAAAAGTACCCGGTGTTGTCTTTCATACCCCTGTAGAAAATGTGCTGCCGAACATTCTTCACATTGGCTTTGAAGACGGCGATCGGCTGGATGGGGATGCGCTGCTGCTGGCACTGGATATGCAGGGAATTGCCGTCTCCAGCGGCTCTGCCTGTAGTGCCGGAACCATCCAGGTGTCGCACGTGATGAAAGCACTGGGGAAATCGGGACCGGCAGCAAAAGCAGTGATCCGTTTCTCGCTTTCAAAAGATACAACGGAGGAAGAAATTCGCACCGCGGTGGAAACGCTGGCTGCTATTGTGGAAGAAATGCGGATGGCGCAGCACGTGTAGGTTCACTCGATTCGTTCCTGCTGTGTATCGAAGTTTGCAGGAAACTCCCCCCATGATTGCAAAGATGGGATGGAAAGTGTGGTGTTGTCCAGCTTTGTAGATGGCTGCCTGAAGCTATTTTGCCCGGAGAGTGAAGGGGCTGGTTGGTAGAATGAGAAAACTTCGTAATTTTGCTGCTTCGGACTGATGTCAGAGAGAGGAAGCAGGGAATGGCAGAAGGCTTTGAAAGAAAAATCAGCTCATTTGAGCAGGTTTTAGCCAGACGGCAGAAGCGACCGATCTCCTTTGAAGTGGAGGGATTTGTGCCACCGCATTCCATCGACGCTGAGCGGGCGGTGTTGGGCTCTATTTTGACTGATCAGCGGGCATTGCCACGCATCATCGATATTCTGGAGCCTTCAGCATTTTACAACACGGCGCATCGCACTATTTATGAGGCAATGTTGTCGATGTTTGAGCGCAATGTGCCAATTGATATGGTATCACTGGTGGAAGAACTGCGCCGGCTGGGAGTCTTGGAACAGGTTGGCGGGGCGACGTATATAGCGGAGTTAAGCACGCAGGTGGCAACTGCTGCCAATGTGGAGCATTATGCCCGGATTGTGCAGGAGTATGACCTCAAACGCCGATTGCTGGAAGTAGCACGGGATATTTTGCAGCGTGCTGCTGATCCTTCTTCCGATGCGCTGGAAGATATTGATCGAGCAGAAGCGGAGATTTTCCGCATCGCTGAAAAGCGGCTGGGACGGAACTATCACAGTATGAAGCAGTTAGCACGGGATACGTTCGAGTTATTACTGCAATTGAGCGATCGCGAACAGCATCCTGAGGGACTAACCGGCGTGCCAACAGGCTATACAAAACTGGATGAATTACTGGGGGGATTCCAGAAGTCGGACCTGATCATTATCGCTGCCCGTCCCTCAATGGGGAAAACCGCACTGGCACTCTCCATTGCCCGCAATGTTGCCGTCGATCTGAATATCCCGGTGGGATTTTTTTCACTGGAAATGTCTGCAACCCAACTGGTAATGCGGTTGTTGAGCGCAGAAGTAAAAATCAGTGCTCACCATTTGCGGACTGGACGAATTCCGGATGAGATGATGCCGGAAATTACCCGGCACATTGGCATTTTAGCGGAGGCGCCGATCTATATTGATGATAGTGCTGCGTTGTCGATTATGGAGTTGCGGGCAAAAGCCCGGCGGTTGAAGGCGGAGAAAGATGTGGGCATTATTTTTGTCGATTATTTGCAATTGCTCCACGGTCCACGGGCAGAAAGCCGGGAGCGGGAAATTTCAATGATTTCCCGGTCGCTGAAGCATATTGCCAAAGAGCTCAACATTCCTGTCGTGGCACTTTCCCAGTTGAATCGTTCCGTTGAATCGCGTGCCGATAAGCGTCCGCTGCTTTCAGACCTTCGAGAATCTGGCTCGATTGAACAGGATGCAGATGTGGTGATCTTTGTCTATCGTCCCGAATACTATGAGTTTGCGACCTATGATGATGGGACACCAACGGAGGGGACAGCGGAAATTATCATTGGCAAACAGCGAAATGGTCCTGTTGGATCGGTGCGATTAGCATTCCTGAAAGAGTATGCCCGATTTGAAAACCTGGCATTTCAGTACGATGAACCACCGGAATTGAGCACGCCGGCAGATGATTTTGACATTCCTTCTTTCTAACAACGTGCCTGTTGCCAGCGCTATGCCGCTCATTGGTTAACTGGTGCCGCCCATCGGGTAGGCAAATCCATCAAAAGCCCGGACTATCTCCGAAGGAGCATACCGCTACAGGTGGTAAGCTGGTTATCGGATGATGAAGACAGGATAGCTGGCCTGGCGTTCAGGGGCGGTGAGTTTCAAAACGTAGGTGCCGGGTGCCAGATTCCCCACAGAGAAGGGAATTTGAATGCCCTGTTGCGTTTGTTCCACCGTTGGGGTAAAGGAGAGCGACCACACAATGCGTCCGGATAGGTCGTACAGGCTCAGGGTGTGGGGAACAACCAGAGGAGTATGGATGAGAATCCATCCATTGCCTGTCAGCGGATGCGGGGTGATGCGGACAATGCCGAAGGCGCCGCCAAGATGGACGAGCTCATCCGTTGCCAGCCGCAGCAATCCGTGCCGCTTTGTTGTCACAATCACTGGCGGAGTCCATCGGATCGAGTCGATCAATAGGGGCGTGGCGATGGTGTCGCCTAAGAGCACCTCAGCGTGCAATGTTGCCAGGATGGTGTCCTGCACAGGACCCCGGATCTGCACAATGCGCCATTTACCGGTGATGGTATCGTGCGTCAGCCGGGCACCATCAATCTGATGGATGTAGAGGAGGGCTGCTTTGAACCGTAAGGTGAGATCGCAGGAATCCACTGTACTGAGTAGGGCAAAAGGCTGATCTGAGCGGAGGATAATAGGAATATCCACAAAGTCGCCGGGGCGTGCGGTGCGATCTGGGAGATATACCGTTGCCTGAAGGTTTTCGGAAATCCCTTTGCCGCGGAGGTGGACCATAAAATTGCCGGCATTCGTATAGAGGTGTAGTTGGGCAGATCGGGTCCCAACCGCTGTTGGCTGGAAGACAATGTCGATATTTCGGAGTGTTCCTGCGTCGATCGTCAACGGCGTTGTCGTCGTTACAGAAAAATCCGCAGGATGTGTCCCCAACAGCAGAATACTGTCCACCGTGGCAGTACCAGGACCCAGATTTTCAACTGTCAGTGAGCGGGTGCGTTGTTGTCCAACCAGAACGGTTCCAAAGTCCAGAAGGGTATCCTGCACCGCAAGGGTCGGTCGAGGCGTTGTTACCCCTTCTCCCCATACCTGTACACTGGACACGGTACCGCACGGTTGTGCAACGTGAACAAAAATCGTTGCCGTATCTTTCCCTTCCTGCAGCGGGGTGAAACGAATCTGAAGTACGATTGAATCCTGCGTTCCCAGTATTGCCGGAAGATCAGCAGGATGGAGGAGAGAGAGGGTAAATCGGGCGTTGTCGACCCATACCGAATCAATGAGGATGGGTTCTGCACTGAGGTTTCGCCAGACCAATTGGTCTGAAAGTGTCTGCCCAATCGTTGTGGTTCCCAGGAACCGATCGGGGGGGGCATCGACAGCAAGGGTCTGGAACTGGGCTCGCAAGGGAATCTGGATTACCTGCGCACACGGATCAATGATCAGGGTTGCCATTCCCACAAAGGTGCCAGCCGTAGCACTGGCGATAGAGACCGTGAAAAAGAGGGTATCCTGCGCTGCGATGCGCATACCCGGTGCAATGCCAGTGAGCTGGAATGGCGCTGTTGCTGAAACGGCTGCGATCGTGACGGAATCAATATTTTCACTGCCGGAAGCCGTTAATCCCAGTTGGGAGCTCAGCGTCAGAGGGTGGGTTGTGTCACAGAGTGTCGAAGTCCCGACGTCTGCGGTATCTGACGAAGGAAGGTTAAGCACTGCAATGCTGACACCGACCTTTGTGCCAATAACCGGTAGCAGGAAACGCTTATCGCAGGGCTGGTAGCGCACATCCAGCGTGTCGAAAAATGTGCCTGCTGCGGGAGCGGTAAAGCGGATGGGAAGGACAATGGAGTCACCAGCGGGGATCGAAGGCGGTGGTGCACTCAGCAACTGGAACGCACCGGTCTGAAATTGTGCCGATTGAATCGTGATCGGTATTGGTGAGGGATTGATCAGCGTGACCATCTGCTGCGCACTGCGAGCACAGGTGTCAGCCGCCAGCACCAGCGGCGGTGTGGCAGTCGAGAGGAGAGATGGACGTACTTGTTGGGCAAACAGTACTGATGATCGGATGCCACTGCATTGGGTGCTGGTGAAGAAAACCCGGAGGGTGTCGGTGTATGTTCCAGTAGCCAGAGGATCAAAACGAATGGTGATCGGGAGAGAATCGCCCGGTGCAATAGTGACGCCCTGCAACGATCCCAATACGCTGAACGGTGGACCGATCTGGATGGAGTCGATGCGGATCACGTCACTGCTGGGGTTGTAAATCCGGACGACAGTATCAAAAGGAGTGGTACATTCGGGGAGGAGCGGAAACTGCACGGCGCTTGCTAAGGTCAGAGAGGGAAGAATTTGAAATCCCCGAACCTCTAAGGTTTGTTGGACATCGCATTGCTCTGCAATGAGCTCGATGGTTCCCACATTCCATCCGTTGTTCCCTGCTGCAAACTGGATGGTGATCCACGTCGGTGCTTTCGGTGACAGCACAAATGGCAGGGGCGGATCAACCACGCTGAAAGCGGGATGATTGGAAAGTGCTTTGATAATGCGAATTGGGCGATCAGTCGGATTGTAGAGGAAGATTTTCTTTGTGCTTACAGTGTTGCAGTCGCGCAGCGTGTCGAAAGTAACGGTTTCCCGTGATAGGGTGAAAAATAACGAGTCCTGCGTTGCGCGCAATGGGATGGTGGCGGTGTAGTTACAGCGATTGGTAAACAGGGTTGCCTCAGCATTGATAAGTCCCGTTGCAGATCCCGATCGGGTAAACTGGATGGAGAAACGGTACTCCTCTTCCGGAGCGATTTCGATGGGAAAAGTGGTGCCCACCAGTTTGAACTGAGGATGCGAGAACGTAACGGAATCAATACGAAGGGCAAGCGTTCCTGTGTTTTGTACGGCTATCGAACGTAAAGCGAAGGTGTCGCATTGATAGAGGAGACCGAAATCCAGGGGTGCGGTTTGCAGATGAATAGAGTCAACGCGAACGCCCATTGTGACTTCAAAATCCACTTCGCACGGATGCATACGGAAAAGAGCAGTAGCAACGGAGACGCCAGCACGGGACGGGGTAAACCGAACAGGGATGGCAACAGTTGTATTGGCAGCAATCGGAACAGGAAAGCTGCCGGGAAATTGAAAGTCCGGGTTGTCAACCGTCAGCAACTCAACAGTAACGTCTAACGGTCCCGCATTTGAGAGTCGAATAACTGTGTCCAGGGTCTGATCGGTACACTCCAGCGGTCGGAATGAAGGAGGTTCCGCTAATTCTGGAACGTCCTGCACCGCAATATGGGCGACAGCGCTAACTACGGGCGGGGGACACCGTCCGGTTATAACCACCGTATAGTTCCCCGCCATATTTGCCGTAACATCCGGGAGAACCAGACGGCGCTGAGTGTATCCCGGCAGATTCTGTCCATCCTTCTGCCACTGATACTGCACATCCTGCTGATCAGTGAGCACTTCCAGAATCAAAGTGTCTCCAATGCAGACTGTTTGAGATTGCGGTTGTTGCAGAATTTGTGGCGGCAGTACGACGGTCAGCAGGGCAGCGTTAGAGGCAACGCCTTCACTGCACACATTGTAAAAAACGGCGCGATAGAGATTGCCGTCAGCAGTGGCAGGAACTGGAGCAATGCGCAAAGTGTCTCCACTTACATTGAGATTCTGCCAGGTGCTACCACCATCGGTGCTGACCTGCCATTCTGCAACCGGAGTTGGGAAGCCAAGGGCGTGGACGATGAAAACAGCCGTATCTCCGACACACACTTCGACTGAATCCGGATGCTGCAGAATCTGTGGCGGCGCTTTGATGGTGAAGTTTTCGCTCTCATCTACGACAGTGGCAGAATTCTGATCCTGTATCCGAATCCGGTAGGTTGTGCCGGGAGAAAGTGAGGGATCAATTGTCCATACCCACATCCCGTAGGCGGCAGGAATGTGTTGAGCTAAAACGGTGGGAAAGGTATTGCCTCCGTCTGAGGAAAGAAGAATTTTCACTTCTTGCACACTCCGACTCTGCCATCGAATGGACACCTCAGAGCCGACGCACCAGGATTCTCCCCCTTCCGGATTGAGCAGGGTGATGTGCGGCGGCAGTGTGCCCAGCATGGCTACAAATCCATCACCGCTGCTGCCTCCAAAGGTTGAGTCGAAAACCCCACGGGTTGTCGGGAAGTTGTCCGATAACGTATAGCCACCAATGACCATCTGTCCATTGTCGTCAACGGCGAGGCTGAGTCCTTCTTCATTTTCCGAGCCACCCAGGTAAGAGCTGTACAGCAGCGTGGAAAGGGAAAGATTCCATTTTGCTCCGAAAGCATCTCGAGCACCGTTGTTACTCTGGTCGTAAGCATTACTGGTAGTCGGAAAGTCCCCGGATTCTGTGTTGCCACACAGATAAATCCCGGAATTGTCAGCAGCAATATCCAGCGCTCGATCGGTGCTGCTGCCACCAATAAATCGGGCAGCCAGAAGGGAGCTTCCGCTACTGTTGAAAAGCGCTACAAAGCCATCCTCACCGCCACCATAAGTGTTGGAAGCCGGAAAGTTCGATGACTGCGTAATGCCGGAAACGGCAACATTGCCGTTGGAAAGAACGGTAATAGCAGTACCTTTATCGTGGGAAGTTCCTCCTAAAAATGTGCTCCAGGCAAGATTGCTAGAGCTCCCATTAATCTTGAGCACAAAGGCATCGAACGCGGAGGAATCACCGGCATTCAGCGTAGTATCATAGGCTGCTGCGGTGACAGGGAAATTCGGAGAAATGGTCCGTCCGGTAACGTAGATGTTCCCCTGCGCATCGACAGCGACGCCGCTGGCAGCATCCAGACTCCGTCCGCCGATGAAAGAGCTGTACAGCAGTTGTTGCCCGTTAGCGCTGAGCTTGAAAACAAAGCCATCCCACGTATTGATGGAGGGATTTCCGTTGAGCACCATCGAAAGCGCATTTGGCGTAACGGGAAAGTTGCTGGATACCGTTTGTCCACAGACAATCGCTTCTCCGGCACTATTGAGCACAATTTTGCTCGGATCATCCCAGCTTACGCCACCGATAAAGGTAGAGTAGACCAGGGATGCACCGTTGGGTGACAGTTTGGAAACAAAGACATCCCGTTGTCCGGCAAAGGTTGTTGAGTATCCAGAAGCCACCGGAAAGTCGGATGACCACGTAACCCCTGTGACGTAGGCATTGCCTGCCAGGTCGGTCGCAATGTCGTTGCCGTAGTCGTCAGCACTACCACCCAGAAAGGTAGCATAAATCAGGGAAGAAGCGGAAGGATTCAGCTTGACCACAAAAGCGTCGTATTGTCCATTCTTGTTTGTCTGATAGGCACCCGCTGTAACGGGGAAGCTGGCAGAAACCGTTCGTCCGGTGAGGTAAATGTTGCCATTTTTATCAATCGCCACACCCCATACTTCATCACTGTTAGCACCGCCGATATAACTGCTGAAAACCAGCGGGTCAATTGTGAGGCGAGATTGGGGAAGCAAAGGTGCAATGCGGAAAGTGTAGGCGCCGGGTGCAGAACGATGGAAGGCACATTCAACTGCCCGGATGCTGTCCTGATGGACAAAAGCAACAGGAGGGAGTTGCGTAATGGTGCCGACCGATGTCCGGCAGACCAACCGGTGAGCTTCGTCGATCCACAGCGAATCGATTCCGACGATACGGATCTGGAAACTGGAGAGTGTCCGTCCCTGTGGAAAGTGAAGGTTGTATCGAAGGGTTTTGTGCACGGTATCGATCAGATATTCGAGCGTGAAGTCTCCATAATCGGCAAAGATGCGTCGGTAGCGGCGAACAAAGCGCCACGCCTGTCCGTTGCGGAAAAAGTGATAAAAACCGGAAAGTGTTTCCACTGCTCGCCAGTGGGGTTTGCTGGATACCGGAAAGAGAATGCGAATGACATGCCCACGCCGCAGCGGGGATGCTGCAGAGGAGTCGATACGGAACTGATCCAGCACCATTCCAGAATCAGTCAGCCAGATATGAAAACCCGGCATTGACAGCAAAAATTTTGCTTCATCTCCCCATTGCCCCCGATTTTCGACAAAGGCTGCCTGTTGCAGCGCGTTCCACCATTGCCGGGCGGAATCCTGCTGGATATCCGAAGCGAATGCCGGTGCTGAGAGTAGCGACCAACACAGCGTTACAATGGCAGTGAATGGAAGGCGATATGGATGGATCATCGGACCAGCCATATTTTCTGCACACTGTGTTGCGTTGGCGTTCGGAGGATGCAGTAATAGAGCCCACTTTGCCAGTTTCGTGTTGCGATGCGAAATTGATACTGGGCAGGCACTGGTGCTGCAACCTGGAACGGCTGCTGCCACAGCAATCGCCCCCGGAGATCGTAAATCTGAAGTGTATGTTGTCCAATTTCGACTACATTGGCAGTAAGTTCAACGGCTTCGGGAGGTGTAATTTGTACGTGTACACCGAACGTTGCACCCCACGGGGAGCGGAGCAACCGTTTTCCGCCTTCTTCACAAATATTCACCAGTTGAATAGCGCCGGGCTGGAGCTGAAATTCAAAGATCGTTGTATCCTGAGGAGCGACACTGAGCAGAATCGGTGAGAAAACCCGATCACCCAGTAAAGCATCCCCCACGACCCACAGCGTATCTGGTGAAGTGGTCAGATTTGCTAAAGGAACCGCGAAGGTTGCGATTTGCTGTTGCGCTTTGATCGTACGTTGTACCTGCTGTGCTCCTTCGATCCTGCGGATAAAAAAGACGGCGGGATCAATCTCAACAGACAGCGCAATGGTTCGATTGAAGATTCCCCCAGCCGGTCCCTGGAAAATGATGGGTATGCGAACATTTTGCTGGTGAGGGTCAAGTGCAAGCTGCGGTGCCTGAATACCGATAGCGGGACGCGCCACTGTCCCTTCCACTGACAGCCATTGGGGCGAGCACTGCGGTTCCATCGTGAGTGGAACCATTACCGAGAATGAGCCGATGGCTTGAGCTGTGATAATCACTTCGACCTGGACACTGTCGTTAGGTAACAGGACGATGGGATTACCATCAGGGGTACGGAGTGTAACGCCATCGGCTGTTCCTTCCCGGATGGTAATCGGAATAGTACCGGTGTTCCGGAGGGTGACGGTGCGGGTGAGCGGGAATTGATCACGCAGCAGGGTTCCAAGATTCAGAGGATTGGGAGTAATGGCAAGCTGGATTTGCGGAACTTCGATCGTGATCGGATGTTCCAGAGGACTGCGAGCAGAATCATTGCTATGGATTCGAACTGTGCCCGTGAAAACTCCCACTGCCGGACTCCGGTATGCGATCGTTACGGTATCCCACTCGCCAGCATAAATGCTCAATGGCAACGGTGTGAGGATGGTTGCAGTGATCGGAGGAACATTGACGTCAAGAGCAGAAACCACCAGCGGTTCTTGCCCCCCGTTGTGGATGGCGATCTGGGTGGTGTCGGTTGAGTCCGGACACAAAAGCTGGAGAGGAGTTGGAACAATTGCTGAAATTTGCGGAGGGATTGGGAGAATTACTGCGATCAGGCGAGTGATGGGGTCATCGCATTCTTCAGGAACGGCGTATTCTAACCAGGCGCTGGGTAAGGGACCGGGTTGCTGGGGTGCAGAGAGCCGGAGTTGTGCTGTGTAACATTCGCCCGGCTGGAGTTGCGCTGTCGCAGGGGATAGCAGGGTATAGTAGGTTGCTCCCGGTCCAGCCAGCGATATGCTCAGCGAGAGCGGATAGTTGTTCTGGTTGCAGAAGGCATTCGGGATAGTAAAGGTCGTATCTTTGCCAGCTGCTATTTGCACCACATCCGCAGAGTTAAGCGCAACAATGGTGCAGGGAGTGCCGCCTTCGCCTCGCAGTTCAACACTGACTGTGCCCAGGCAGGGAGAGAAGATGTCCAGGAAGGTACGGCGAACGCCTTCCTTGAGGGGCTGGAATAAGACTTTGAGGGGGAGGCATTCACCAGGAAGGATGGTTAACGTATCGACGGCGACTAACACCGCAAAATCTTGAAAGTTGAGCTGCGTAATGGATAACACGATTTCTACCGGCAGTGTTCCTTCGTTGCAGATGGTATCGAACAAAATCGCCTGTTGTCCGACCGGGACCATTCCAAAGTCCAGCGTATGGGCAGCAATGCGAAGCTGCGGCGCTTCGATAGTAAAGACTGTGTCGCTTTGATCTTTACCGCCCGGTAGCGGTACAACTTGCCCGATAAGGAAGTCGGATTGTCCTGCATTCGAGAGTTCGTAGGGATAGCATTGTAGTTTCGGACTCTGGTACCCGCCGCCGGCAAATACACCGAATTGCGGATCGGGGGAAAGGGTCGTAATCCGATCGTCGCGAATGCCTTCGTTGAGCATCCACCACAAGGGTTCGCCCTGCTCATCAAAAGCGACAATGAAGCTTTCCGCATCAAAGCGATTCTGCGATTTGCGGAGCGTTACCTCTCCATTGCGGTACAAAGTGCGTCCTTTAAAAGTGCCGGTGATGAAGAGCTGCCCGCTCCGATTGACGACCAGGTCCCATAGCTGATCGTCGAAGCTGCCAACAGTGTAAAAGTGGTGCGACCATCGGGGCGTGCCGTCGGGAGCGTATGCCAGCAGCATACCATCGGTTGCTCCATAGGAAGTTATGCTCCGATGCGGGAAATTTGCCATTCCGGAAAAGAAACCACTCTGGTAAATAGTGCCGGTGATGTCCGTCGCTAAGGCTGTCGTCGTAACATTATCGCCCAGCAGGTAATGCCAGAGCAGTTGACCGCTGGAATTGAATTTGGCAATAAACTTTCCGCGGGGGACCAGCGTATTGGCATAAGACCGTCCGGTTACGATGTAATTGCCGTCGATATCGACCGCAAACCGGGTTGCCCGGATATCCGGCAACTGGAATCGTTCGACGACAGTTCCAGTGAGGTTAATTCGTTCAATGAAGGATCGCCATAGCTGGGTATTGCCCGGAAGCAATTCCAGGGAAGTACGAAGCAGGTAGCAGCGACCCTGCGGATCTAAGGTGATTTGCTTCAGAGTATCGCGGAACAGAGGATCCGTATAGGATCGGCGCCATCGTGCGCGCAGAGTGCTATCCACAATCCGGAATTGAGCTATCGAATTTGGCATCAGGACAAACGCATAACCCTGATCGTTGAGCACGACCTGTTTGGCAGATGCTGGAACTTCGACGGCATCGCGGGGAACACCATCAGCAAAGGCGAGGAGCAGGAAAGCTCGTCCTGAGGAAATTTGAACACTGTCACCGAACTGAATGGGTTGTCCCTCGAAGTGACCCAGCGCAACCACTGCTTCGTCCGTATTAGAGGAAAGACTGAGGATTTGTTCCTGCTGCGCGTGTGCTCCTGCGATTGTCCAGCGCCAGATCGGGACATTGGCGTGAGCCTGGACGCGGATCATATATCGCTGTCCGGGCGCTGGGGGAACCCAGATGTAGCGGTAACCAGTTGCGTTGTCAGTGATCAATTGCCACGAATTGCCCCCGTCCGTGCTGTACCATAGCGACACGGGCTGATAAGCCGGGACGCCGCCCCAGCGGATGGCGACGGAATCACAGGAGGCAAAGATTTCGCCGCCGACAGGAGAAAGTAGCTGAACCGGTGCATCTGCCTGTCCCGGTCGTCCACCCCACAGTGTGATCACTTCCACCGGGCACGGTGTAGCATCAATTTGCAGCGTCTGGATCTGAAAGCTCTGCTGCGGCTGTCCTATAAATCCCAGTCGCAGGGTGCGGGTTGTCCCTTGCGAGATGACAAAAGGTGGTGGGGAACCACCCCAATCCTTGACAAAAAAGCCGTTTCCGGCGCCGGTCAATTGTACAACTGAAATCGTAAAGTCCGCATTATGAGCGGTCAATTGAAGGTCCCGATAGACCGTGTCTCCCGGTATGGGATTGCCAAACCCAAGGACGAAACTGGAAACATCCAGAGCAGCGACGCTGTTATCCGGAGCAGTATACACGGTTGTGGTTCGAAGTGCCAGTGGAAGATACGTTGCTTCCACCGATCGAATGCGGCTGGTTGCACCACAGCCGACGTCTGATTGCCAGATGATTTCGCACGCTTCTACGCCCTGCAAACGATCAGCAATCAGCCGGTAGATGGCTTTGACTTCTTCCACTGTCTTCAACTGCTCAAAAGCCAGACCACCAGTTTCTCGAGCGATTCTGCGCAGGTCTGGATGCATTCGGAGGTCTAAGGTGATCGGATAAATTTCAATGTTTGCTAACTGCGCCCGCGTGATAATTTCATCAACAACGTTGTAATCGAACGAAGAAGGAGGAATCGGTTGCCCATCGGTAAAAAACACGATCGCCCGGCGATTGTTGTCAGGATTGGGCTGACTTTCCAGCAGGGGAATAGCGCCATAAGCCGGATCCAGAAAGGCTGCTTCGTAGTTTGTTCCAACTCGCTGGGAAGGTTCCAGCCCCTGCAAAGCTGTTTTGAGGTATGAAGCTGAACCCTGAAATCCGGCGATAAGGTAGGCTTCCGCATCGAAAGCGGTGAGGGCAATTTCCGTGCGCTGGACAAACTCAACGGCGTCTAAGAATTCAGACATTGATTGCTTCAACAGTTCCATCCGGGTTGTCACGCCGTCGGCAGTGTGATTTGCCATCGACATACTTTTGTCCGCAACAAGTACAACCTGGATGGGCTTGCGCTCTTCGATTGGCTTACAAAAGACCTGCAGTATGGTTCTTGGCTGCCCGTTTTCCAGAATCTCAAAGTCAGTCGGTTGCAAGTTCCGAATCGATTGTCCGCTGTTGTCCGAAAGAATCAATCGGGAGCGGATAATCGGAAAGTTAGAGATGTCCAGATCAACCAGCGAGAAAACCTGCGCGGTCAATAGTCCTCCGGCAAATATCCAGTTGAACAGGAGGACCAGGAAAACTCGTCGCTTGCTCAATTGCATCGTCGTTCAATCCCTCTATTTCCACACGTTGCAATTTACAATGAAATTCGCAAATACAGGGGGAAAAGTTGTACAGTGTTAACACAGAACAATCAGATGTGTTACCGATGGGAAAAAGACATTCCACAGCGCCCTGTTATTGCTTTGCTGAAGTAGAAAGGTTTGTGTCGCAACTGATGGAAGCTCCGGGAAAGAAACAAAAGGGTGCTCAACGTGTTAGCAGGCAAAAGGCTCTCGGTGGTAGAATGCGGACAAATCCATATAGCAGCAAAGTGTGCTGGTAATTTTGCCAGTGGTAGCGACCCCGGCAGGATTCGAACCTGCGACCAACGGTTTAGGAAACCGCTGCTCTATCCTGCTGAGCTACGGGGTCCCCCAGCGTTCAACAAACCGGTAGACGATCAGTTTTTCCCTTTTGTTGCCTGTTGACGGAAGCGACCAAATTGTTCCATCAGCCGATTTTCTGCTTCGTGCATTTGCTGCCGCTCTTCCGGCGTTTGATCCTCCCATCCCGCAAGGTGGAGAATGCCGTGGAACACAAGGCGGAGCAATTCCGTTGTCAGGGAAACGCCATATTCGTGCGCATTCTGTCGTGCTGTCGGTACGCTGATGTATAGCTCCGCCACTAAGGGAGCCGCTTCCAGCCCGAAAGTGAGAATATCCGTGGGATAGTCGTGCCCCAGATAGTCCCGATTTAACTGGTGAATGGCTTCGTCCGTAGTGAGGACAATGCTCAGATGACCGGAGGGCAATTGCAGGGTGCGGAGGGCAAACAGAGCAGCAGCCCGAAGGAGGTTCTGCCGGAGATAATGTTCGCCTGAGGCATTGATAACCTCCACGGTGTAGCTCATCAATGGTCAATCCTCGCCTGCCGAGAAAAGCGATTCGATGATCGCTAATTGCATTGCCGCCAGCAAAAGGCGCTCGTCTAAGGCTCCAAAGTCTGTATGGAGAAGTTCCTGATTTACCGAGGCAAAAATGGAGCAACTGGCGTTGTTTCCGATGGTCATAGTGGAGAAGTAAGAAGAATGATGGGGGTCCTGGGAAACAAAGATCACTTCTTCGTCCTCGAAAGTGACGTACCCGATACAGTTGTGGAGTTGGTACATTCCCGATGGGGTCAGCGCAGAAACGATGGTCACTTTCTGATCATTCCACGAGACGTTCTGGTAAATCGTTAAACTCAGCGTAAAACCATTGGCAGGGTTCTGGATAGTGAATTGGATTTCGTCATCCTGAATTGTGGGCGATACTTTCAATACCGCTGCAATTTTTTTAATGTCAGCCTCGGTTAATTGCATCGATATCCCTTGATTGTCGCGGATGTCCCAAAAGTTGTATTTTTGTGAACGGGAAAGTTTCAAAGATAACAAAAAGCGGGGAAATGATGAGCGAGCAGCAGATTGCAGATGCACAGCAGTCGGTGCGGGAAGCCTCGGATGTTGTAAGGATCACTTTTCCGGATGGAAGTGTTCGGGAGTTTCCCGCAGGAGTGACGGGGATGGAAATTGCCCGATCGATCTCGCCACGACTGGCGAAAGAAGCGTTGGGAATTATTGTCAATGGAGAGTTGCGCGATCTTTCCCGTCCCATTACAGAAGATGCTGAGGTTCGCATTGTCACCTTCAAAGATCCGGAAGGGCGGGAGATGTTCTGGCATTCCTCCGCTCACCTGATGGCAGAAGCACTGCAGGAACTTTATCCGGGGGTGAAATTCACCATCGGACCGCCGATCGAACAGGGGTTTTATTATGACGTTGAATTGCCGGAGGGGCAAACGATTACGTCCGAGGATTTTGAGAAAATTGAGAAGAAAATGGAGGAGTTGGCAAAGCGGGATGTGCCATACGAACGGATGGAAATAGACTGGGAGGAAGCGGTCGAGTACTACCGGAAAGAAGGGAATGAATACAAGCTGGAGATTCTGGAGGAAATCAAAGGCGAGCCGATTACTTTCTACCGACAGGGAAACTTTACGGATCTCTGTCGCGGTCCGCATATTCCTTCAACGGGGAAAATTAAGGCGCCAAAGATTCTGGGTGTTGCTGGCGCGTACTGGCGCGGCGATGCGCGGAACAAGATGTTGACTCGCGTGTATGGCATTAGCTTTCCGAAACGCTCCCTGCTGGAAGAGTTTTTGAAGATGCGGGAGGAGGCGCAAAAGCGCGACCATCGCCGGCTGGGCAAGCAGTTGGGGATTTTCTTCATCTCGCCCAATGTCGGACCCGGATTGCCAATGTGGTTGCCCAAAGGGACCGTGTTGCGCCGCACGCTGGAGAATTTCCTCCGACAGGAGCAACTGAAACGGGGATACCAGGAAGTTATTACGCCGCATATCGGAAAGCTGGAGCTCTACATTACCTCCGGCCATTATCCCTACTATGCGGATTCCCAGTTCCCGCCGATGGAACTGGAAGGGGAATCCTATCTGCTCAAGCCGATGAACTGTCCGCACCATCACCAGATTTATGCCAGTCAGCCTCGAAGTTACCGCGACCTCCCACTCCGCCTTGCGGAGTTTGGAACTGTTTACCGCTATGAGCAATCAGGGGAGCTTTCAGGATTAACACGGGTTCGGGGATTCACGCAGGATGATGCGCATATCTACTGCACCGTGGAGCAGGTCAAGGAAGAAATCCGGAATGTGGTGGAATTAACTCAGTATGTGATGAGCATTTTTGGTCTGGAAGTGACGACGCGACTATCATTCCGGGATGAGAATGAAGAAAAATACGGTGGTGATATTCGGTTGTGGGAGCGAGCGCAGCGGGAAATTCAGGAAGTTGCGGAGGAAATGGGACTGGAATACTTTATTGGCATTGGAGAAGCTGCGTTCTACGGTCCGAAGATCGACTTTATTGTTCGCGACGTGCTGGGGCGACAATGGCAGATGGGAACGGTGCAGGTGGATTACGTGATGCCCGAACGTTTCCAACTGGAATATATCGGCGCTGATAATCAGAAACACCGTCCGGTTATTATCCACCGCGCGCCTTTTGGCTCCTTCGAGCGATTTGTGGCGATCCTGATTGAACACTTTGCCGGGAATTTTCCTTTCTGGCTGGCACCGGTGCAGGTCCGGGTGTTGCCAATTAGCGATCACCATATCAGCTATGCACAGCAGGTGGTGGATCAGTTGACTGCTGTGGGCTTCCGCGTCGAGCTGGATGATCGCAATGAACGGATTTCACGTAAAATTGCCGAATCGGAACAGCAGAAAATTCCCTTCGCGCTGATCATCGGTGATAAAGAGGTTGAAAGCGCTACAGTGGCTGTTCGGGAGCATCGGGTGGGTGATCACGGGCAAAAAACGCTCGACGAGGTTGTTCGCTGGTTTACAGAACTCAATCAGCCGAAACCCGTCACGGTGCAACTGTGATTGCGAGGAGTGGCACGTCCATCTTTTGCCAGTTGAAAGCCGACACTTCCGCTTACGGTTCACCTGTGGTTCAGTGGTGAGCCTGGGAGCGCACGCTTCAGCGTGCATTTTCTTTGCGGTGCAGTTCAACCGTAGTTCGATGGCAAGGGCATTTGTCCGGTATTTGCTGATTGCCGGCGCGTGAAGGCTGGTACTGATGGGGGCTGAGGTATGATAGGGCGTTGACTTTTCTTTTTCGGACGTTGAACACATTGCTTCTGTGCAGGAGAGGTGCAAACCTTCGAGCTGATTGGCTATTGCCATTTTTTGTCGATGAAGTCTGAACCTTCTTCGCTGATGATTTCCTCGAGCTCAGCCTCGTATTGCCATTCTTTGTCAATGAAGCCCGATACCGACGTCGAATGGAGGGATTGCGAAAAAAAATCATTACTTTGAGATTTCCAGATCGTACTGCTCGGCAATCAGGGGATTACTACTACCGGGGATCGTGAAATTGCGGGTGTAGCCGCACAGCTATCCGCGGCAGAGGTGGTCACTGCTATCGGGGGTAACCATAGCAGGGAAATTGGAAGAAAAGAAAGTTTTCTGAGAAAGTTTTCGGCATTGAGTTTTGCTCTATTGCTGGAGGTGTGTGAAAAAGAAAGCGCCGATTTTCAGCAAAATCCGCTACTTTTTCTCCCGGCATTTGTTTCTTCCGGAAATTTTCTGCAAATTTGCGACTGCTGTAACTGAGGGCGTGGGTGATCCACCCGGTGAAATTTCCAAAAAGGTTCTGAGAAGCCAGAGATAGGTTAGTGTGCTACGATGCCGGAATCGTTACGTCTTTTTTATGAAGAGCTAAGGCAGTCGGCGCCGGGAAAGCGGCGGGGAAGATCGAGAGGAAAAGCGGAATCGGTGAAGAAAAAAGAAGAAAAGCCGTCAGCCAGCACATCATCGTCGAAAAAAGAAAAGAAGAAAAGACAGGGGTCGGTGCAGGAACTCTGGCAGGCGTGTTTAGCCATCATCCGGGATAACGTCTCCCAGCAGGTGTTTAAAACGTGGTTTGAGCCGATCGTACCGCTTCGCTGGCAGGACAATGTGCTGACGGTGCAGGTGCCCAGCCAGTTTTTTTACGAGTGGCTGGAGGAACACTATTATCCGCTGATTGAGAAGACCATCAAGGAAGTGTTAGGAACATCAGCACAATTGCAGTACGAGGTCATTGTTGACCGCACTGCCCGATCTGCAAAGGATCGGACGATCCGTTTGCCCGCATTTCGGCAGGCGCCGAAGCAGACGCCATTGCCTTTTGCGCCGGCAACACCAGCAGAACATCCTTTCCCTTCTTCGCTGGTACCTCACTATACCTTTGACACGTTTGTACGGGGTGAAAGCAACCAGTTAGCGGTAGCTGCTTCTCTGGCGGTTGCTGAGAATCCGGGGATGACACGCTACAATCCGCTGGTGATTTATGGACCTACCGGTGTAGGTAAAACGCATCTGGCGCACGCTATTGGCAATGCCATTGTGCAAAAGCATCCGCGCCTGCGAGTGTTGTATACCAATAGCGAGCGCTTTACGGTCGAGTACATCAATGCGTTGCAATACAACAAGATTTCGGATTTTACCCAGTTTTATCGCTCGGTCGATGTGTTGATTGTCGACGATATCCAATTTTTCATCGACAAGGAAAAGACGCAGGATCATTTTTTTCACACTTTTAACACCCTGCACCAGGCGGGCAAACAGTTAGTGCTCACCAGCGATCGTCCACCCAAGGATCTGCGAGGCATTGACGATCGCCTGATTTCGCGGTTTCAATGGGGACTGATTGTGGATATTCAACCGCCGGATTACGAACTTCGGCTGGCGATTTTGCAGCAGAAGGCGGCAGCAGAAGGAGTGGAGTTGCCCTCCGATGTGGCCCAGTTTTTGGCGCGCCATATCACCCAGAGTGTGCGGGAGCTGGAAGGGTGTTTAATCAGTTTGATTGCAAAAGTAGCCCTCGATGGACGAGAAATGAATCTGGCACTGGCGCAGGAGGTTGTGCAAACCCTGCAGCCTGCCAGTGAAATATCGATGGTTTCGAGCTCGCAACTGACGGTGGAAGATGTTATCCGCGCTGTAGCAGCGGAATTCAATCTGTCGCCAGCATTGCTGACCAGTAAGACGCGTCGCCATACCGTCGCCGTCGCCCGCCATATAGCGATGTATTTTGTGCGGGAGATACTGGAAATGCCCTTGAAGAAAATTGCCCTTTTGTTCGGACGCAAAGATCATACAACCGTGATCCATGCCTGTCAAACGGTAGAACAGTATCGGGCGACAGATCCCGATTTGCGGCAGGTTATCGACAACTTAGAACGGAAAATTCGCCAGCTTTAAAGTATTGCAGAATGTTCTGTGTTGCAGACAGGAGAACGCAGCCCTTCGGGGAGATCATTCAAACCATTGCGAGGGAAGATGGGCGAAAATCTGGCTATTCGCAGCGGTCAGGTAAGGAAGAAGTAATTCAGCGCACCGCTCCCTTCCATATCGGCATTCCCGAAGGTACTCCAGCATTCCCTGCTGTTGCCATACGTATTGTTGGGGAAGGGTAGGAAAGCGGCGTGCCAGCGCACCGTAGCGATGAGGTGCTTTGAGAGACCAGAACCACATCAGCAAAAGGTTTTTTTGTTCCTCCGGGGCTACGGCAAATGCCATTGGCAGCAGTACATTCACCATCACTTCCAATCGAGTTCCTTTGCCCTCACCAGCCAGGGACGTGCGGAGCAGTGATGTTAAGCGCTCCGCCAGTGCATCGTCCGAAAGTTGATGTGTTGCCAGATCTTGCAGAAACGAAAGCCACGGACGGAGTGTCGAAGTCGAGCACAATTGCTGTTGATAGCGCAGCAACCCGCCGGGACGGCGACGGGTCCCGGAATGTCGCTGGAAAAATTGCTGCATCGCAGACTGGAGAGCCACTTCCAGATTGCCGTCAGCGTGTTCCAGCATTTCATACGCTGCATCTGCTTTTCGCATCACGCGGCGATAGGCGTACTCCTGCAGGATTTCCAGTGAGTCCAGGTCACACAGCCGTTGTTGCAGCATTTGCTGATCCTGTTCAAAGAACGGTTGCAAATGCTCTGGAGGAATGTGAATAGAGAAAGGAGGTTCTGAGGCTGGCGCGCCATCATCGATAAGGAAAAAGTGGAATAACGTCTGTTGATGTGCCGTTTGCTCTTGATGGCGGTGCGTGTACCATTCCGAGCGGTGCCGATGTACTTCTCCGTGTCCCACGTGTATATGCCCATCGACGATTGCAGCCATACGGAGAAAATCCGGTCCGGCATCGAAATTCCATTCGCCGGGCGAAAGGAATTGACACCGTTGCCCATTGGTGGTTGACCAAATCGTTGTGCTGTCAGCCAGTGCGAGGCGGATCAGTTTTTGTAAATACCGTTCGGGAAGGTTTTCGATCATCCTTTACTCTTCCCACCATTGCGGTTCTTCTGGTTCCTGAATCACGTAGCCCATTCCACGAATGCTGTGGATCAGGCGTGGTTTTCCCGGTACTTCGATTTTTTTTCGTAACCGCTTGACATACACATCGACGATGTTGGATTCCGGATCAAAGTCGTAGTGCCAGACGTTGGACAATATGCGGGTACGGCTCAGCACTTTGCCTTTGTTGCGCATTAAATACTCCAGCAGGGCAAATTCCCGATTGGTTAATGGAATCGCCTGTCCGTCCCGGTATGCGATCCGTTTGACGGTGTCCAGCTCCAGATCCCCACATCGCAAAATCGGATGTTTTTCAATGCTGCTGCGACGGAGTAAAGAACGAATTCGAGCCAGCAGCTCATCGAAATGGAAGGGTTTCGGCAGGTAGTCGTCGGCGCCCAGATCCAGCCCTTTGACTTTGTCCTCGGTTGTCCCTCGAGCACTGAGCATTAAAATCGGTGTTTGATTCCCCTGGGCGCGCAGTTCCTGCAGCACCGCAAATCCGTCTTTCTGGGGCAGCATTACGTCGAGGATAATCAGGTCATAGTGATGCTTCGTTGCTTTCTCAATAGCTTCGACGCCGTCGGTAGCAATGTCTACGGTATAACCCTCTTCCTGCAACCCCCGACGCAGGAAACTGGTAAGGCGCTCCTCATCATCGACTAACAGGATCAACACGGCTAATGCTACGATGGATTTGTGAAACAGTCCTTAATATCCCTTGGCGACAAAGACGGCATACACTTCTCGATGTCCCGTGCCAAATTCCACCACCACGTAGTACATCCCGTTGGGTACGACGGCACCACGCACAGTACCGTCCCAACGGTCGCAATATAAAACGTTTGGCTCACGGTATTGTTGATCGATCAGCCGGCGGAGGAGGCGATTGCCGCTATCGAAAATGTTGATGGTTACGGTTGTGGGTTCGGGCACGAAAGACAGGATGGATAATTCTTCTGGCCTGGTGGGATCAAAAGGATTGGGGGCCACGGCTTGTACGTAGGTTGGACGCATTCCGACAAGCGGCGTATCAAGCTGGATACAGCCGCCCAGGCAGCAGAATCGAAGCAGAATTGTGTCAGGGAGATCCACAGGAATCCGCCAGAGATAGGTGCCGGATTGCCCATCGAGTGTGTCGATGAACGTGAACGTATTGCCGTTATCGGTGGAAAGATACAGCAGGAGCGTGTCGCATCCTGCAATCGGTTGCCAGTCGATCGTTCGCTCCGAGCAAATGGTTTGCGATGGTTGAGAAATGCTCACGGAAAATGGCTGGGGCGACACAATGATGGTGCGAATGACCGAAGTATCGCGCACCGTCTGATTTGGCAGGAAACGCACACCAATGGCGCGGAAAAACAGGAGTGAATCGACAGATGAACCATCGCACGGAAAGAAAGGGACACAGGGGATGGTAAAGTCATAGCGGTATGTGCTGTCAGCCGCTGGTTGGACCACTGCAATATCCAGCCAGACCATTCCAGTGTCAGTGCGGTAACCATACTGAAGAAGCGCTTCCTCCAGACACTGCATCGTGCCACTGAGGGTGACGGTGCTACCGATTGAAAAGCGATCGCCGTCCATTGGCGTTTCCAGGGTGAGTTGGGGTGTCTGGAGGAAAACCAGTCCTGAAGAGTCCAGAACCTGTGGATTTTCGATGCTTTGAATGATGAAGCGTCCCTCGCCTGCGAGGGTGTCGGAGTTGTAGACGAAAGTATACCGCACAGTATCGGCGGTGTTATCCAGTTCCGGAACGATCGGGATGAGCACGTCCGTTGGTTGCCCATTCAGGTATTGGCGAAACCAGATGGCAACTTTTGGATTGCCCCCGGTGTAATTGATCCATTCGAGCGTGAGGGTGTCATTATCGCACAGAGTTTGCGGCAAAGTTGGGCGCTGGAGCACAATTGCTCCCACGATCTTTTTGCCGATCAGATAGGTGTGCTGTGAAGTGGTGACCAGAATATCCAGGTATCCATCGCCTTCCATATCGACAACGGCAATGGAAAAAATCGTTTCGTTTGGGAAAGTGACAGAGTACACGGTGTCGAAGGCTTCGCCCAAGATGAAGCGAGGATCGCTGTAGTCTCGCATCCGGAGGATGCGGAGCGTAGGACCATTGACGATGAAAATTTCTTCTTTCCCATCCGGGGCGCCATCAAAATCACTAACGGCTGCCACCCATCCAGCAATGCGATGGGTGACAATGGTGTCAAAGTAGCGGAGACTATCCTGCGAAATATCCGGTTTGGGGATGCGTTGCCCGGTGCGGTAGCGGAGAATCATCAGACGGCTGTTGGGATAGTCGAAAAGAGGAGAGCTCTGGGTCACCACGATCTCATTGCCCGGATTGTTGGGATAGTACGGCAGTGACTCATTGGAACCGATCCCATCGACATCTCCAATGGCAATAGACCACAGGTGATCGTTTCCGCCCTCGAAAGATTCTTCCGCTTCAACGGTATAGGGACGGGGAAAGGTCAGCGGGTTACCATTCAGATCGAAGAGGTGCAGTGCCGAAACGCCCTGAGATCCATCCCGCCCATAGTATTCTTCCGCCACCAGGATATAGGGTTGCGGGGTATTGGTTTGTCCCGCATCGGTCAGGGTAACAAACAGGGGACGAATGCGAGGTCTTTGCGTGGCGGGGAAATCCGGTAGGGGCGTAAAAGCCGACCCCGCAGCCGGTGTGGCATTCTGGATGTTGAGATGGAGCAAATACAGGGAGTTGGGAAAAGTGAAATCCGTATAGGGATTGCTAATGGGGTTGCTGAGACTGAGGGTTGGCGTTGGATAGCAGGGGAGTAAAAGATTCAATTGGTTGCCGATGACACTGATGGAAGGAGGCGCGACGGTAACCTCTGGCCCAACAGTGTAGCGATCTGGTGGATTGTCCAGCACGTCCGGGCGAGGGAATGGAAAGCGGAAGTCGGCGGTGCGGAAAAAAGTCAGTCCACGAAAAAAGGGTGGATCGGCTGGTGCCTGCACCGGTACCCGTGGATTGCTCATATTAACCGTTGCATACACTACCATATCATTGCCAAGGGTACGCCCGAAAATCGGGGCAACGCTGGCAGCGTTGTTGGGGCGATAACTGCGCAGGTCGACCGTCAACCGTTTGATCAGGATAAGTTGCTGAGCCTGCGCATCGTAGGCTGCAATGTAGGCAGAGGCGGCACTGTCCTGCAGGGTCTCGTATTCCACTGTCTCCAGTCCCAGAATGACGGGGAACACGGTGTAGACGTTCGGTAAGATAGCGGAGGAGTCAAACAGGACGGAAACGCGGTACACGTGGGGAGGGAGCGGCATCGTGGCGATTCGCTTCCCATCGGCTCCGTAGATCAGCAAGCTGTCGCGAAACACGACAGCAAACTCATTGGGTCCCCACGGATACGTTGGTAACCAGCGAGGGTTGCTGACAATATTCCCCACCAGAGGCTGAATATCGCCATAAACGCTGCTAATGCTCCACTTGATCGTGAGCGAATCATAGCTCTGGGGATTGGATCGGAAAACTTGATGGCGAGTAGCTTCCAGATTTCCCCGGGGATAGAGCCAGTTGGCGGGACTGGCAGGAATGATCTGGGCATCCATAGAAAGCCAGCAGCAGAGAAAACACAGCAGCGTCGTCCACTTCATCGCTAAATTGCTTCTAACCGTTGTTCGATTTCCTGCCGTATTTGCAAACACTTTGCCATCAGCTCTTCAGCCATCATTACGTTGACCTCAATCTTCGCAACGGTCTTGGATAGTTGCCGTACCAGTTCCGTCATTTTTGAAAGGTTTTCCTTGATCATTTCTATCACTTCGGAGTTTTCGATCATTCCTGCCTGATACTGCAGGGTAGCCTGAAGCATTGTAAGCTGGATCTTCAACTGCTTGGCTGCCTTCGCCGCTTTCGGTGCTTCCTTACGTGCCCAGTCCAGAGCGTTTTTCAGTTGATAGAGTTGCTTCTGGAGAAACTTACTTTTGCTCAGCAAAAATTCTCGTAACTGAGCATCGGCAAGATCCCGTGCTGCTAACTGTACGGCGCTGCTCAGTTCATCCAGGTCAGCAAAGTGTTGCTTGAATTCTTTGTGCAGCTTCTGCAACCGGGGACGAAGCTCCAGCAGTAATTCGACTTCCCGGTCAATGGCATTCCGCAAGGATACCAAGATATCTTCCACCAGCATTCTCCCTGTTGTTTCAAGATGCCAAATTTACAACAAAAAAGGGAAAGAGAAAACGCTTGGAGGAAAGTGATGAAACGAGAGAGCGAGCGCTCAAGTAGATATTTGTGCCATAATGAAGTGATGGGCAAAAAGTCAACTACCCTTCTGAATGCCATTAGCTCGATATGCAGAGCAATGGGGTTGCATTCTCGATATTTGGGAGGGTGTTGTTGCAGTGGAATGTGGAAACTCAGGCCAGAGCAGCAAAAAATTTACGGCGGTGCCAGAACAACCAGGCGCTTCAACTGGAAAGAGCGGCGCGTTCGCAGGTCCGTCGCAGTGAAAAGGCAGATGTAAGGACCGGGAGGGAGCAGTTCTTCCTGATCATTCAGTCCATTCCAGAACAGTTCGCCATTAGCGGCGGTATAGAAGTTCGTCACCAACTGGCGAACCAGAATCCCGTTTGGGTCGTAGATGCTAACAGTGATCAGCGCCTGTGTGTAAGGAAGTTCGTAGCTCAACAGGCATCCAGCGCGGGGATCGTCAGGGCGAGGGATAAAAGGATTCGGCGTAATGTTGAGCGTTCCTTCGTGCTCAGGTGGGATACTCACACTGTTGGGCGCCAGCGGGGTGCTACCGGCACGGGCGCCGCAGCTTGTCCACGAGCTGGCAAGAACGGATGGCAGGGAAGGTGTCAGTTTTTCTAAGGATCGGTTGCGCGTGGAGGGGAGCGCATCGACATGCCACGAGGGCTTGTAGGCGACCGAATCCTGAACTACCCCGTTGGGATCGCGGAGCACAATGATGTCACCGGTATTGTTCAGCGTGATCCCCTCGGATGGAACAGCAATGGCAGCGCTGTCGCGCAGATCGGGGAATCGGTCGAAGAAACAGGCAGTGTCCCACACGATAACGGCAAGGTGGCGAGGTGGCAGCAGCAGGGAAGATCCCAGCATTGCCGTGTCCGCTTTGCCAGAAGCAGAAAGATCGTGCAGGCGGTAGCCTCGCAGATCCAGCGTGTCGGCAGCAGCATTCCAGATCTCGACAAATTCCCCACAGTTTTCCTCCGGTTCATAAAGGATCTCGTTGAAAAGCAGCGAGTGTGGTGGATAGGAACAGTAGATCTGCTGCTGGAGCGAGTCATTGGTGGGACGTTGATCTTTGACGAAGTGGATCACAACAATGATCGGTTGCCAGCCACGCGGGAGATTGGCGATGTCAATGTTCCAGAAGACCGTATCGCCGGCTGAGATGTTCGTAAAAAGGCGGTGTTGCAGCAGTTCTGCTGGTTGCGCAATGCTGTCCCGATTGGCATCATAGAAAACAGCAGCGGTAGCAGAATCAATGACTCCGGTACCGTTGTTCCGCAGATGCACCGTCAGCGTTTGGGTATACCCATCAACAGAAAGGCGGAGAATGCGCCAGTCGAAGGGAAGCGGAAGGACGCTGTTTTGCCATCCCGGCGTTGCTCCCTGGAAGGCTTCTGAGGCTTTCCACTGGATCGCGTCAACCGCTGGTTGGGTAGGGAGAATTCGCTCCAGCGAATGTCCCTTGCGACCCCAGCGGGATCGGTAGAAGATGGAATCCAGTACCGTGGAGTCCTGGGCGCGCAGCACAAAGCTATCGCTGGAATTGTTGAGCGAGGGGAGAGAAGTTTCAATTAAAACTGCATCGGGAGGAATGTACCAGTATTGTTTCAACGCTGTGGTATCACGGCACAACACAGCAAAGCCGCGGGCAGGAATGCGGATTCTGGGTAAGCGGACGGATCGAGTCCGATCGTTGATCCATCCCCCTTGCAGAATCCGGGTTCGGTTTTCCGTGTTGTGGAGTTCTAACCACTCCGGTTCATCCCCGATGGGAGCAGGATACACTTCGTTGATGACAAATTTCTGACTCAGCGTCACGGTGGGTAGCAGGAGGATCCAGCATATCACAATCCCCACAGGGCAGAGTTTCATTCGCTGGTAGCCGCTTCTATTGCAACTCTTGGGGCACTGGCTTCAGCGATCGAGCTCCTGGTTGTCAGCACCTGCTGGTAGAGCTGTTCGTACCGGGGAACGATCAGGGATTTATCGAAGACTGTCTCGGCGCGCCGACGGGCGGCGGCAGAAAAGCGTTCCCACTTGCGAGGATTGGTCAGCAGATCGATGGCATATCGAGCCATTCGCTCCACGTTGCCAATTTCGGCAAGGTAGCCTGTTTCGCCGTGGAGCACTACTTCCGGAATGCCGCCAGCGCTGGTTGCAATGACGGGTACGCCGCAGCTCATCGCTTCCAGCGCCGCTAATCCAAAACTTTCAGATTGGCTGGGAAGCAGGAACAGATCGGCGGCAGAGAGGATTTGCGCCAGTGCGGTGTGTTTTCCTAAGAACTTCACATCCTCTGCTAATCCCAGCTCCCTGGCTAACATTTCGGTTTCCGACCGTTGCGGACCATCGCCAACTAATACCAGTTTCGCCGGTATGTGCTGGCGAATGTGATGGAGAATGCGGACGGTGTCCGGTACCCGCTTGATCGGACGAAAATTTGAAATGTGCATCAGGATGGGTTCATTGTTGGGAGCAACCTGCTGGCGCAGCCGACAATTTTTTCGACGGTGGTACAAATTTGTATCGACAAAGTTTGGAATCACCACGATTTTGTCTTCTTCTACCTGAAATTGTGCCATCGTCCGCTCTTTGAGAAACCGGGATACAGCGGTGACTGCATCGGAATGGAGAAGAGAGAATTTGACCAGCGGGGCAAAAGAAGGTTCCAGACCGATCAGGGTGATGTCTGTGCCGTGCAGGGTAGTGATCAGTTTGGTATGGTTGCAGTGCAGATCGTGGAGAATTTGCCGTGCTAAATAACCACTGATGGCGTGCGGAATGGCGTAATGCACGTGCAGAATGTCCAGATTTTCGTACCGGACAACTTCAACAATCTTGCCGGTCAATGCCAGACTGTAGAGCTGGAATTCGAAGAGTGGATAATTGGGGATGTCGACTTCGTGGTAAAAGACGTTTTCCTGATATTGCTGCAACCGCATAGGAACTTCGTAGGTGATAAAGTGCACTTCGTGTCCACGTTCTGCTAAGGCGATGCCCAGCTCTGTTGCGACCACACCGCTACCGCCGTACGTTGGGTAACACACGATCCCAATCTTCATCTTTCTATTGTTGCCCTGTTGTTATTCGTTTTCCGCATCTTTAGTTCAAAATGAAGACGGAAGGAATGGGATATTGTTCAGTTGAGCGACAGTTCCAGGCAGAAGTCGTGGTGCAAAAGTCCCGATTTATCGGAATTCTCCAGCCGGTCGATACGCCGCAGGCGGTGACGGCAGCACTGGAGAGCATTCGCAAGCGGTATCCGGATGCTACCCATCACTGCTATGCCTATCGGCTGGGACCGCAGGGACAGCCCTATGGGTTTTCGGATGATCGAGAACCATCTGGTACGGCAGGCAAGCCGATTTATATGGTGCTGGAGAAACACCAGTTGTCCGATGTGCTTCTGGTGGTCGTCCGATACTTTGGGGGGATTAAACTGGGCACGGGCGGATTAGCACGTGCTTACCGGCAGGCGGCTGAACACGTTGTGCAGACAGCCACCATTGTTGAGAAGGTAAAGCAACGTGTGGTTGTCGTCGAGGTGGACTATGAGCAGTCGCCGGTGGTGCAGCACTACTTGCATCAGCATCAACTTCCATTTGAAGCACAGTATGATGCAAACACCGTAACCCTCACGCTGTCTGTGCCAGAGCCACAGTTGCAGTTGGTGGAAAGTGCTTTGCAGCAACTGCTGCGGGGGAAGGGAGATGTAAGGCGATTGGAGAGTGAAGCCATGCACAGCGAGCGTCATTACTGAGAATGCGCATTCTCATCGTTGGTCATAGTTTTTATCCCCTGGTGGCGTATGGTGGGTTGGTGCAGTCGACCAATGATCTTCTGGAGGGATTGGCGGAACGGGAACATCAGGTATTTTATTTCTGTCAGGGCAGATTTTATCCCCGAGCGCGGTCGCTGCGACTCAAACGGTGGCGTCGTAGAGGTGTGGAATTTCGGGAACTCCAGAATGTTCCCGTCGTGCAACAACGGATTGGCGGCGGCATCAATGATCTGGAGTCAGAGGTGATTGAAAAGATCTTTCAACAGGTACTGGAGGAAGTGCAGCCCTCGGTTGTGCACTTTCGTGGTTTCGGCGGCTTGCCGTCATCTCTGCTGGATCGAGCGCGGCAGCACAAAGTGCCAGTCATCTTTTCGGTGCACGATTACACCCCTTTGTGTCCTACCCACTTTCTGTGGGATTGGCAGCAGCAACGATGTGGTGACAGCCAGCAGGGGCGTCGCTGTGCGGAATGTTTACGGCATCAGCCGTTGCCGCAACCGTCACCGCAGGCGACGCTGCGGTATGAAGCTGAGCAGTGGTTGCCTGCGGTGGTGCTTCGGGGAGTCCGTTCAGTCTATCGATGGTGGAAACATCGAAACGAACGTCGGGCGCGGCTTTCCCATCGGGAAATAGCGCAGCCTGCACAGAACGACACCAGGTTGCCGGAGCAAATTCCGCCGGCAGAGGTCGAATTTTATCATCGGCGATGGCAACAGAATCGCAAACGGTTGCAGCAGGTGAATTGCTTGTTGTTTCAGTCACAGCGGAGCGTTCAGATATTTCAGCAGTGGCTTTCGGCGTTGCCACCGTATCGCGTCATTGCACCGACGATGCGACACATTGCAGCGCTTCCGGTGAGGGAAATTTCGGTGGTTTCATTGCCCGTCAATTTCGGGACAACAGCCGGATTTGCTGGCCCGTACAAAGGAGCGCAACTGCTGAAGGAGGCGGTTGAAATGTTAGATCGTCGGGGATGGCGGGGAAGGTATCGCCTCCATATTTTTGGGGCGCTGCATCCAGCGTATCAGGCATTTGTGCATCAGCATCCCGATCTGATCTACTATGGGAACTATCAGCGAGAGGGTTTGCCATCGGTCTTCCGGCGATTTGATGTCGGGATTGTGCCTTCGGTCTGCGAAGAAACGTATGGTTATGCAGGGATCGAAATGATTGCGGCTGGCATTCCTGTCATTGCAACGCCAACTGGTGCGGCGCCGGAATATGTGATACCAGAGCTCAGTGGCTGGTTGCTCCCCGATTTTTCCCCTTCCGCTCTGGCAGCGGTGCTGGAGCATATCTTGCAGCAGCCGGAACAGATCGTGCATCTGAATCAACAGATTTGCCAGCACCGAAATTCTCTCGTCAAATCTCTGGAGGTCTTCGTTCGGGAAATGGAAGCGCTGTATGAAAGTGTGGTTCTTAGTCGATGTTGAGGCATAGAGTATTGGACAGATCGAGGGGAGAAGCTGCTCATTGCTTTCGGCACATTTCTGAAGCAGGAAAAAATAGTGGTGTGAACAGCGAGGCGATGCAGAGAAGATTTTTGTGCAGAGATTGCCGTTCCTGCATTGATCGAACAGAAGATACGGTGATGATTGAGCCAGGATAGCGTCCTCCCGGAACAGTGCTGGATCGCCAGGGGGGCGATAATAGCTGGAAGACCGTATGAGCGGCAAATCTCAAAGCGGAAGCGGAATTTCCCGTAAATTTGTGTTTGCAGTAGACTGGAAAGGCAGCAGGCAAGAAATGGTGACGACGAGAAGAGCGTTAAAACGGAAACGGAATGCATTCAGAACGCAGCATTGTTCCGTGCTGTGCGCAATAGCATCAGCGTTATCGAGGTTTAAAGAAAAGTGCAGTGAGAGATACAGACGTGCTGCAGCATTTGCCGGGAGCTGAAGTTTAACCAACAAAAAAGTCGATGCAAACCGAAAAAACAATTGTCCTTGGAGCGGGGTTTACCGGGTTGGGGATTGCGACCGTCGCAGATGTTCCGGTGTTCGAGGCAGAGCGTTTCCCCGGAGGAATTTGTGCATCGTATCATCGCGAGGGATTTCGATTTGAAGTCGGCGGAGGACATTGGATCTTTGGCGGAGATCCGTTGATCCTGCGTCTGTTTGATCGATTGGTGCCGCTGAAGTTTTACCGCCGACGCTCCGCAGTGTTTTTTGCCGGGGAATTGCCGCAAACGGCGCATTTAAGAGGGCGGTTTGTCGATTATCCTTTGCAGAATCATTTGCATCAGTTGGGCGAGTCGGAAGCACAGGCAGCGCTCCAGTCGCTGTTGCGTGCCCACCGGAATGGGCGAGAACCGGTGACGATGGCAGAGTGGCTGGAAAAGCATTTTGGTGAGTACCTGTGCGAACTATTTTTCTTCCCATTTCACGAGCGGTATACCGCAGGGTTATTTCGGGAAATAGCGCCACAGGATCCGTATAAAACGCCGTTGCAACTTGAGCAGGTGGTCGCTGGAACATTCGGGAAAAGTAACAGTGCGGTCGGCTATAACGTTCAATTTGGTTATCCGATTAGTGGATTGAATGTGCTAGCACAGAAACTGGCAGAACCGGCGACAGTATTTTTTGAAAAGCAAGCGGTCCAGATTGATCCGGATCAAAAAATTGTCCAGTTTTCAGATGGTTCGACCACTGAATACGATCGGCTGGTTAGTACGATACCGCTCAATCATCTGCTGCGGATATTGGGGAACGAAGAGCAATCGTTGAGTGAGCCGTATACCTCTGTGTTAGTGCTCAATCTTGGCGTTGAGTTGCCGCCGTCAGAGCAGGCTCGCCACGGCTATCACTGGCTCTATGTTCCCGATAGCAGAACGGGCTTCCATCGAGTGGGGTATTATTCCAACGTTGATCCGGCATTTTTGCCGGCAAATTACCGGGATCCGCAACGATATGGATCGCTGTACGTGGAATTTGCGTTTCGGGGGGGAGAAAAACCAGCATCCGGCGTTGTAGAACACCTGATGCAGCAAACGGCAGAAGAGTTGCGCGATCTGGGATTGATCCAGACAGTGCTTGTTGCTGATGTGACCTGGATCGAGGTTGCCTATACCTGGAAGCGGCCAGGATCCCGATGGGTTCAGGAGCAGCGACAGCGATTGGAAAAGATGGATATTTTTTCGGTGGGACGATATGGTCGGTGGACGTTCCAGGGGATAGCGGATAGTTTCAAAGAAGGGCTGGTCATTGGAGGACAGATTGCCGCGCTACAGCGAGCGCCTGCTGGTAGGGCGGGGATGGAACAGTGAGTAGATACACAGAAGTGCTTAGAGCTGATGATCTCCAGTCGGGAAACGTTGCCGGGTAAGCTGAGGCAGGATGTCAACAGGTGTGCGGCTAAGCTGGACGCTGCTGTCCGGATATTGGGTGGCAGAGCGGTAAACAGAAACATACTTCAATGTGCACGAATGTTGTGGTCCAGACCTTTTGAGGTGAAGATAAAAGGTGAAGTTTCAGAAAGCAGCTTTCTAATTGACTTGGTGCGATGAAAATTGGCAGAGTGGAGTTTGCTCACTGGTGCGATGGGATCGGAGAAATTGTAGCCGAAACATAATTTCTGACGATGCTTAGCGTCGCTTTGCCTGATAAATGTGGCGTAAAGCAGTGAGAGTGTGTCAGGTTAGGGCGTTCGCGTGGCGTCGCTTTCCTGAGTTGAACGTGGAGAGAGCAAATGGCTGAAGTGACGGAACAGACAACGGTGGTTGAGGTGCCGAAGCAGAAGGAGCAGGATCGAAAGCAACTGCTCAAGGAGTTGGTGTACGAGCGGTACCGGGGGCGGCCAATCTATTACCGCGGGTATCGGGAAGTGCTGCAGGGCAAGAAAACAGTGGAGGAGGTGATGGGGAGTAGTAAGTTGCAGTGGTTTGTTATTCAGGCGATCTTGCGCCTGCTCTTTGCAAATCTTGATTTGTCACGATTTGTCATTGCTACCAATGAAGTCGGCTTTCGCACGGGACGTCGGAGCTGGCGGAATCTGGACATCGCAGTGTTCGATCGTCAGCAACTGCTACAGGAAGGGGTCGATGAAAAGTATGTGCAAACGCCACCGAAGGTGGTCATAGAGGTTGATACAAAAGCGGATTTGCAGAAATATGAGGATTTGCTGTCTTACGTGATCGAGAAGGTGCAGGATTTGCATCAGGCGGGAGTTGAGCGAGTGGTGTGGATACTGACGCGCAATCGGCGGGTGGTGATAGCGGAGCAGCAGGAGGCGGAGTGGAAGATAGTGCCGCTGGATGAGGAG
>JALWJX010000094.1:10638-13155 GCA_026996895.1 Candidatus Kapaibacterium sp. | reverse complement strand
CTCCGCATACCGACATTGCCAATGTCCGACTCACTTTTGACCGGACAGTTGTCAATCTCACCGCCTCGCGACTATCCCGTAAGGTGCTGCGCAAAATGCGGATCTTTCAGGAAGGAGCATATTTTTCCGTGGATTTTGCAGATCAGCAGGTTGAAGTCTATCGCCTGCTGCCAAAGCAAGAAGTGTCATCGCACCACTTAGCGAGGATTCTGGGATCGATTGAGGAGGGAGTGGAGGAACGGACGATTGTTTGCGAACGTCCAGAGACACCGCAGGGGAATCCGTTACTGCTGGAACAGCAGGTGTTTCTGGAGTCTATTCTGCAGGGACATCCGCCGGCTGTTTCAGCAGAAGAAGCGGCGGAGGCTTTGCGATTGGCGGAGGATATTGAGCGGGTTATTTTGCGCCAATCCATCTGAAAAGTTAAGGGATGTAGAAAAGCGGTCGGGAAACAGGGCTCCACGGAAACGGAGAACCTGCAAGGATCAGAATGATCATTATTCCGCTCCACAACAAAACAGTTTTCCGTTTCTGTTTGACTTGTTCCTGCCGCTGAACTTTCATTCGCTGGAGATGCGCCAGCGCCACAGTAATGAGCATCAGCACCGGATGTTCCAGAAACCAGAAGCGTAAGGACGTTGTTCGCATTGCTAAGCCCGGATTGGCAAAGGCATGGGAAACCGGAGCACTGAAAAAGGCATAGAGCACCACTCCCAGGACTAATTGAAAAGTTGCAATGAGAGCGATCCAGTGAATGATCCGAACATCGGTATTACTCCACTCTGTACTGGAGCGGAACCGAAAGGAACGATACAAAGCAATGAACAGCAATCCTAAGAGAATCCACCGGAGCCACGCGTGAAAGAAAAGGAGAATTTCATACATTGCTCTACCTGCTGGTTATTGAGACTGTTCGTACTGTTTTGGATCGAACCAGACGAATTTATACAATCGCCGATCCATTGAGTTGTTGCGGTAATCCCGAACGTAAGGCTGAACAAAACGATAATCTTCATCGTAGAAAATCAGCAGCATTGGAGCATCATTGATAGCAATCTGCTCCGCTTGCAAATACAACTTCATTCGTTCCTGCTTGTCTAAGGTTTGCAGTGCTTGTTCAAAGATCCGATCGAATTCTGGATTCTGATAGCGTGTTGAATTGATGGGACTAATGCCACCATCGGGAGGGACTAACTTTCCGTACAACAGATTCAGGAAATTTTCGGGGTCTGGATAGTCAGCGATCCACCCCAGGCGAAAGAACGGAGCTTTTCCGGCATCGATTTCTTCCAGATGCCGAGCCCATTCCACCTGCTTGAGGTGCACGGTGATGCCTAAGTTTTCCTGCAGCATTGACTGGATCGCTTCGGCAATCTGTACATTGCGCCCACCACCACTGTTGAGTTGCAGGGTAATTTCGGGAAATCCTTTGCCGCCGGGGTAGCCAGCTTCTGCCAGCAGTTGCTGCGCGTTTTCTGGATCGAAGCGATACCCGCGGATTTGCTCCGCTGGATAGTCTGGCATCGAGGGAGGCACTAACCCATAATGCGCAGGTCCTGCTGCCTGCCCGTGCAAGACGTACCGGATGATGCGTTCCCGGTCCACTGCGTAGCAGAATGCCTGTCGGATCCGCTTGTCTTTAAAAATATCGCTGGTGGTCAGCATTCCATAGTACTGCGTGGAAAGGGCGGGCACGCGAAAGAGCTGGTATTTTTTGTATTCTCCCTTCGCCTGTTTGTTTTCATCGATAATGTCCGGGAAGAATTCCGAAGGGATTCGGTAGCATTCTTCTAAGTTCCCCTGCCGGAATTCCAGCAGTTGGGTTTTGTTGTCTTTGATGAAACTGAAAACAATCGCATCCAGAAACGGAAGCTGGTTTCCTGCTGAGTCCCGCATCCAGTAGTTCGGATTCCGTCGTAAACGAAGCTCCTGATCAGGCTTCCAGTATTCGAAGATGAAGGGACCAGTCCCAACCGGATTTTTGAAAAAATCCTGTTTGTAGAACGCCACCGCTTCCCGTGGGTAAATGTAGCAAAAACTGAGAGCCACGTAGTATTCAAAGGGAGCGAAGGGTTTCAGGAGGCGGATCTGGAATGTGGAATCGTTCAACGCTTTGAATCCTTCAATTCGGGAAACCGTCAGGGGAACATTTTCGGTTGCTGCTTTTTTCGTGGCTTCATAGTACGCATCAGCACCCAGTACTTTGCCGCGGAAGTAGTCGAACCCAATTGTTCCGCTTCGAAAGTCGCACAGGCGATGGAAGCAGTATTCAACATCAAAGGCGGTGAGGCGCCGACCTTTCCCGTTGGGAAAGCACGGGTTATCGTGGAAGTACACATCTGTTCGAAGGTGATAGGTGTAGGTGAGCCCATCTTCAGAAACTTCCCAGCGCTTTGCCAGCGCCGGCTGGAGCTGAAGATTTTCATCGATGTACAGCAATCCGTCATAGATTTGCTCAGCGATGTGGGCAGATGTCGCGTCGTTGATCCGAACGGGGTCTAAAGAACGGAGTTCGCC
>JALWJX010000094.1:0-10628 GCA_026996895.1 Candidatus Kapaibacterium sp. | reverse complement strand
GAGTTCGCCGGTTTCGTTGACGCGAAAAATGCCACCATAAAATTTTCCACCGGCGGCAGGGCGAAACGCTGCAGTTGTTGCTTCTTCTTGCGAACAGCCTGCGATGAACAGGAAAGCTCCGACAAAGAGAATAAGCGGAATAATTGATTTTGGCATTGCCCCTCTTGTTTGTTGCTTTACAAATTCAGCGAGCATTGGATGTTTCCCGTTGTTGCCGGTTTATTAGATTCTCAAGCTCAAGGCTCCGCTTTTTGGTAGAAACAATCCCTACCAGCCAGTTGATATCGCTTCCCCGCTGGGGTGCAGCTTTCTGAAGAGCAGCTGTCCGTCAGCGGGAGATAGTTTTACACTCCAACTCTTGTTCCTTTACTTCAGAAACCGCAAAGATACGAAACTCTGACCAGTGGGTCAGAAACCGGAGCGTCGCTACACCTTCCGGAGTTTTTGTATTTTTGAAGTTTCGTGCACACGTGCAACGTAAGTAGGTTCGGGATCTAAGGAAAGGAAAAGCAATGAAAAAAACACGGTTTTTTGCAATCCATCAGCGTCTGGGTGCTAAAATCGTCGATTTTGCAGGCTTTGCTATGCCTGTACAGTACCCAAAGGGGATCATCCACGAGCATCTGGCAGTGCGGCAATCGGTTGGGCTTTTTGATGTTTCCCATATGGGCGAGTTTGAAATCCGGGGCGCCGATGCCGAGACTTTTTTGCAATACGTGACCATTAACGATGTGAAGAAGCTGTATGAAGGTCGGGCGCAGTATTCAGCGATGTGCAAACCAGATGGTGGTTTGATCGATGACCTGCTGGTTTATCACCTGGGCGATCGATATATGATGGTGGTGAATGCGGCAAATATTCAAAAGGACTATGAATGGCTGCAAGCGCATCGCCAGTCTTTTGATGTGGAAATTGAGGATTTAAGCGATGCCATCAATCTGCTGGCGGTGCAGGGACCAAATTCGCTGAAAACGCTGCAAAAGATTGCATCGGTGGATCTGGAGCCAGTCAGGTATTACCACTGGGTGTGGGGAGAAGTGGCGGGTGTGGAAATGATCATTTCCCGCACCGGATATACTGGCGAGCTGGGGTTTGAGCTGTATTTCCGCGGTGATGAAGCAGTGGCGGAAAAGGTATGGAATGCCATTATGGAAGCGGGTGAAGAGTTCGGCATTGAGCCAGCGGGATTGGGCGCTCGCGATACGCTGCGTCTGGAAAAAGGATACTGTCTGTATGGCAATGACATTGACGAAACGACCAATCCGCTGGAAGCAGGGCTGGGGTGGATCACGAAGCTCAAAAAGGGGGATTTTATTGGACGAGAGGCTTTGCTGAAAGCGAAAGAGGAAGGAATTCGGCGTCGATTGGTTGGGTTTGTTACCGGTTCTGAACGCTACATTCCTCGCCACGGTTATGAAATCGTTGCTAATGACGAGGTTGTCGGCACGGTTACCAGTGGCAATATCTCACCAATTCGCAAGGAGGGGATCGGAATGGGATACGTGCCGGTGGAATACAGTACAGAAGGGACCGAATTGAAAGTACGCCGTGGCAAGCGGGAGTTTCCGGTGCGGATCCATTCCCTTCCCTTCGTGTGAGAACGGCAATCCAGATGACCGGATAGATGCTAATTGCTGGAAGCGAACAGGGCAAAGGTTAAACAGGGGGATGCAGTACGAATGGAAGTGACCGTATTGGGAGCTGCCGGCAGTCGATGTGGAGTTTATAGTGCAACCTGCTTGCAGGTCGATACCCATTTGCTGATCGATGCGGGGCATCTGGGCGCACTGCCTGTTGAGCAGTGGCAATCCATAGAAGTCGTTTTGTTGACCCACGCTCATTTTGATCATATTGCGGATCTTCCATTCCTGCTCGGCTGTACGTGGCAGCAGCGGCAAATGCCGCTTCGGATCTATGGACATCCAGCCACCTTGCAGGCGGTGCAGCAACATTTGTTCAATGACACGATCTGGACGGACTTTCGCAACTTGCGCTTGCCGAACGGACAGGACCCAGTCGTGCACTTCGAAGCTGTTGAAGCCGGACAACTCTTCCGTATTGATTCGTATTATGTCATTCCCTTTCGCAGCAATCACCCGGTGCCAACCCTTGGGTATGTGGTGAAGCAGGGCGATCGAGGATTCGCCTTTACTTCTGATACCGGACCGAATCCTCAGGTGTGGGAGATGGTGAATGCCGATGCGCAGATTAAGGCGGTGATAACAGAGGTTTCATTGCCCAATCGCCTCTCTGCTGAAGCAGCAGCGGTAGGACATTATACGCCGCAGTTGCTGCGAGAAGATCTCCGTATTGTGCGCCGCACGGATGTCACCATATATGCAGTGCACTGGAAGCCCGAACTTGAAGCGGAGGTGTTGCGCGATATTGCAACTGATCTGCCAGACGTTGTTGTGCTTCGCGGTGGTGAGCAACTGGAGTTTTAGACTTGCTCCTTGCAAGCTGTTCCTGCAAATCAATTCACCGCAGAGGCACGCCGTTGCGTTTTAAGGGGATTGCTGTGGACGGGTTGACGGGCGTAAGTCGATCGTTTCGACCGAATCGGGAAGGGTTGGGGTAAAGAATGAAGGAGGATGCGGGTGCAGCGGATGTAATTCTTTCACCGTCCAGTGTTCGGTCATCCCATTTGCATAATGAACCGTTACCGATTGCGGGTGATATTGCCGGGTGAGGGCAAACTCTACCTGTTGAATAGCACCTGTTCCTTCGGGAAATGTGGCGCGCAGCATCCATCGGATGGTCGGATTTTCCGAAGAATGCACACGGAGCAGGCGCAACTGCTCCGGGTGGCGCGTGGTATCCAAGAGAAGGGCGAGGATCGGGGTATTCAGCCGGGGCGTTGCCTGCGCAATGATCACCTTGTTTTGCTCCGGTTGGTAGAGCCAGAGTGTTTCTCCATCACTGTAGATCCTGATACCGTTCAGGTACATTCGAAACCGATAGGGATGCTGGTAATACAGCGTCAGTGTTTGCCCCGTTTGTGATTGAAGAACCAGCTTCGTTTCGGGAGTGTGGAAGAATTGTTGCTGGAGGCGATGCCAGATCGCTGGCGCTGTTTGCCCCATAGCGGTTGAAGTCAGAAAGCTGAAAAGCAGAATTTGAAGCACTGGTTTCCGTCTTTGCATCATCGAGTAGATATGCTCCGCAACTTTTCAAACAAAATGCTACAGACAATGAGACGGCTAACGATTGTGACAATTCTGTCGAATGCTGGAGAGCAGCCAGAAGAATTTCTGGAACGGTTGCAGGAATTTATGCAGGACTTTGTGCAGTCAGATTCTGCTCTGATGGATGCGCTGGTTGGCTATGCACAGCACGTTGAAGAGGTCGAAAACCGGTATGCGGTGAAATATCTGGTTGCACTGGATCAGGCGCCGATGTTTGAAGATTCGTGCTTGCGTGCCGGCTTTGATTTTTTGCCCGCCACCGAAGAGTTTACCGAAGATGAAGCGCAGTTGTACGAGTGGGTCTATGTGGATTCGCAGTAGGAACTTTGCGGTTACTCCTTGAGCAATTCCTTGGGAATGGTAAAGGGCGTAACAGAGCGGCGGGTGATTTTTTCCTGGATGGGGTTAAAGGTGCGAACGTTGAAACGCTGCACAATGAAGGAAGCGAAGACAGAAGAAAAGAGCAAAGGAAGGATCAGGTCGTAATTACCGCTGATTTCAAAGAGAATGATTCCACCTGCTAAGGGAATCTGGAAGGTGCCGGCCAGAACGGCAGCAGCGCAGACCAGGGCGTAGAAACCGGGCTGGGTTTCTGGAAGCACCAACTGGATGATGGATCCGAGACAGAAGCCAAAAAGAGCACCAGTTTTGAGCGCAGGCGCCATCGTTCCGCCAGCACCACCACTGCCCAGGGTAATGGCGTTGGAGATAGGTTTCGCCAGGACAGAAAGCGCTGCGATCCAGAGAATTCCTTTGCCAGAGATTGCCTGATTGATCGGTTCGTAAGTGGTTTCCAGCATCGTGGGAAGGAGGACTACCAGAATTCCTGCGAGCAAGCCGCCGATCGCTGGTCGCCATACGAAGGGAATGGGCAGCAGAAATCGATAAATGGCGCGAAAAACTTTGCGGTAGGCAGTGAGGAAGTACAGCGCGACAAACCCGCTCAGCATCCCGGCAATTGCCAGCAGGATGTATTCGGAGAAATCGGGAATACCCAGATCGGGACTGATCAGAAGCGGATTATTGCCGACAAAAAGTCGAGTGGTTGCCGTCGCTAAGACCGAAGCGACGACCAGCGGGACGAAGGAGCGGATTTCCACTTCGCCCATAATGGCTTCAAGCGCGAACACGATGCCGCCCAGCGGAGCATTAAAGATTGCGCTGATGGCAGCAGCCGTTCCCGATCCACAGAGAATGCGCAGTTGTTCCGGAGAAAGTTGAAAAATTTGTCCCAGCGTTGAACCAATCGATGCACCCAGCAGCACGGAAGGACCTTCCCGTCCAGCGCCACCACCGGAGCCGATGGAGAGGGCAGCAGTAAGAATTGCCCGCAAGGAGTGGCGCCAGTGAAGTTTCCCATCAGAAAACGCCAGTGCCCGTGCAACGGTGAGCAAGCCAACGCCGCCGACGCCACGGAATACCGTCTGGTTCAACATCCCCACAGCTAATCCTCCCAAAGCCGGGATGAGTGGGAACACCAGTAACCGAACCGGCGCGATCGTTTCTGCTGCTAAAAAGACCGTATGAAAAAGTTGCTCTGCCAGTTCCAAAACGCGGTGGAATACAACGGTAAATAGACCGATCAGAACACCGGTAATCGAGGCGATCAGTAGCAGTGCGTAGTCGGTGTGTCGATAATTCTTGATCTGTCCAATGATGACAATCGTTGGCTGCGCATATTTCCGGAGTTGTGCATACCAGTGCAGAAGCGTAAGGCGGAGGATGCGATACCAGCGCCACAGGAGGGTTGCAACTTTCCCGGATTTTCGCTGCTGTCCTCTCGCCGACTGCTGATTGCGTTCAACGCCCGGTTGTTCCGTATCCGGTTGCTCGAGGTTCTGTTGCATCAGCGCATCGTGTGGTCGTTATGTCTGGATAACTCCGACATTCCATTCGGGTAACCGCGGTTGATAGCTGGCACATTGGATACCGCGGGAAATCACATTGCGAGTGGTTGTTGGATCGATAATCCCATCAACCCAGAGCCGGGCTGCTGCATAGAGCGGCAGCGTTTGTTCCTCATATCGCTGCTTGATTTCCTGAAGCAGTTGCGCTTTGGCTTCTTCGCCCAATTGTTTTCCCTGTCGTTTCAGCGATCGTTCCTGGATGGTGAGCAGCGTTTGCGCTGCTTGCTCCCCGCCCATCACCCCAATGCGGGCGGTGGGATAGGCAAAGATGAGCCGGGGATCATAAGCACGTCCACACATCGCGTAATTGCCAGCCCCGTAGCTATTACCGACGATAAACGTAAACTTTGGCACAACCGAATTTGCAACGGCATTGACCATCTTGGCGCCATCCTTGATGATGCCACCCTGTTCAGCTTTCGTGCCAACCATAAAGCCAGTTACATCCTGCAGGAAGACCAGCGGGATGCCTTTCTGGTTGCAGTTGAGAATAAACCGTGTGGCTTTGTCTGCACTGTCGCTGTAGATGACGCCACCGACCTGAATTTCACCCGTGCCACTTCGGACAATGTTCCGGTTGTTCGCAACAATGCCCACACTCCAGCCGTCGATGCGGCCATAGCCACAGATGATCGTTTTGCCGTATTCTGCTTTGTACTCTTCAAACTCGGAATTGTCCAGCAGTCGGGCTAACAACTGGTAAGTGTCATAAGGTTTGGTGCGATCTTCCGGAATAATGCCCCAGATTTCGTCCGGATCAAATTGCGGTGGTTGCGGTGTTGTCCGATCAAACAGCGGCTTTGGTCCTTTTTGCGGTGAAAGTTTGTCCATAATCGACCGAATCACTGCAATGGCTTCCTGGTCGCTGTCCACTTTGTAATCGACCACACCGCTAATCGAAGCGTGCATCATTGCGCCGCCCAGGGCTTCAATGTCGGCTTGTTCCCCGATGGCTGCTGCGACTAAAGCTGGACCGGCTAAAAACACGTAACCGGTTTTATTGACGATTAGTGCTTCGTCACTCATAATGGGCAGGTAAGCACCGCCGGCAACGCACGGTCCCATAATCGCGGCGATCTGGGGAATACCCATTGCCGACATCTTTGCATTGTTGCGGAAAATGCGTCCAAAATGCTCCTTGTCAGGAAAAATTTCATCCTGCATTGGCAGGAATACGCCAGCAGAGTCGACCAGGTAGATGATCGGCAGATGGTTCTCCATTGCAATTTCCTGCGCTCGAAGATTTTTTTTGCAGGTCATTGGAAACCAGGCGCCTGCTTTGACCGTTGCGTCATTCGCAACGATGATGCAGTCGCGCCCGGAGACTTTGCCAATTACCACCACAACCCCAGCAGACGGCGCACCGCCGTATTCCTGGTACATTCCGTGAGCAGCAAATAAGCCAATTTCGAGATATCCAGTGTTGGGATCCAGCAGCGCTTCGATTCGCTCCCGCGCGGTCATTTTCCCCTGTTGATGGAGTTTTTCGATGGCTTTCTTGCCGCCACCCTGGAGGATCTGTGCTGCTTTACCCTGAAGAATCCGCCAGCTTTCTTTGTTGCGGTCGTAGTTGCGTTCGAATTCAAGGGTGTGTGGAATGTCCGATCCGATAATTTTTGGCATTCTTGACCGTTTCCCTTCTGCTTGTAGAATAAAGAACTGCAAAATTACAACACAGAACGCAGATGGAGTCTAAGGATACACCAGAGTCCGGGCAAGAGCAAAGTCCGTCAGGAGTAAAAGAAGCACAGCTCGGTACCCTCTTTCTGGTTGCTATGCCAATCGGCAATCGGGATGATATTACGGTTCGAGCCTTGAAAGTGCTGAAAGCAGTGGATGTTATCGTTTGCGAAGACCCCAAGGAAACAGCGCCTATCTTGCTTCACCACGGCATTTCCAAGCCGCTGGAGGTGCTCAATGAGCATAATGAGTTGAGGAAGACGGAAGAGGTGCTGGGGTACCTGCGGAAAGCAAAGAAAGTAGCGCTGGTGTCTGATGCTGGAACGCCCGTTGTTGCGGATCCGGGATTTGAATTAGTGCAGCGAGCGCGCCAGTTGGGTGCTGAGGTTGTACCGGTGCCGGGACCGTCGGCGATTATGACAGCCGTAATGATGTGCGGTCTTCCTGTGGATCAATTTCTCTATGCGGGATTCCTGAGCCGGATTCCTGCGATTCGGAAGTCGCAATTGGAAGAATTAGCGCAGGAACCGCGCACGGTTGTGATTTTAGAAACACCCTATCGACTGTTGCCACTGCTCCGAACGGCTGCGGAAGTGATTCCCGATCGTCCGGCGTACGTGGGATGTAATTTGACGATGCCGTCGGAAACCCATCACTATGGGACCGTCAAAGAGCTGCTGGCAAAATTTGAACAGTTGCGTTTTAAGGGAGAATTTGTTTTTTGTTTCGCCGGTTTGCCGCAGCACGATCTTCCGGACATTGGGTCGCGCCAGCCACAACAGCGATCGCACAAAGGGCGGAAGCGGTCGAAGGGGCGAAAAGGGAAACGCCGTCGGTGATGGCAGAGCAATCTTGCTGACCGAGTAGTTGTCCGGGCAAAAAGACGCAGGAAGTCGTAAGCAGGATTGCCACTGCCGCGGCGGTGGTAGTAGAAACCAATTTGCAGGTTGTTCGTTCTTTGCTTTTTTGCAAAAAAGACATTGGTGGGCAAAAAGGGAACGGAATGCAGAAGCGGTTTAAGAGGCGGGCTTTGAGCATCATTTTTTCGATTGTGATCATCAATCTCATCGGATTTGGCATCATTATCCCGCTCTTGCCTTTTTATGCAGAGCGGTTGGGGGCATCGGAGGTAGAAATTGGGTTTCTCTTTGCTTCCTTTTCGATTGCTCAGCTTCTGGCATCGCCATTCTTAGGAGCATTAGCAGACCGCTTTGGGCGACGTCCAATGCTGGTGATGAGCCTGTTAGGGACGACCGCAGGGTTTGTGCTGCTGGCAGTGGCACAATCGCTATGGGTGTTGTTTCTTTCCCGGATCATCGATGGACTATCGGGAGGAAATGTGACCATTGCACGGGCGTATGTTGCTGATGTTCTGGAGGAGCACGAGCGGGCGAAAGGATATGGGATGCTGGGTGCTGCTTTTGGCATAGGGTTTATTGCTGGTCCTCTGTTGGGAGGACTCCTGGTACCGCTGGATTTGTCCGCTCCTGCGTGGGCGGCTGCTGCCCTGGCATTCATCGCGATGGTAGCAACGGCAGGCTGGCTGCCGGAAACGGTGCAACGGCATCGGGAGACGCAGCAGGCGACCGTCTGGCAGCAACTCAAAGAGCTGAGACAGTTCCCCAGAATGCGGGCATTCCTGGTAGCGGATTTCCTGATGTGGGCAGCCGTCTCTGTGTATCAGACCACTTTTGCATTGTTTGTTTTTCGACGCTTTGGATTATCCGCCGATCAGGTCAGCTATGCCATTGCATTTCTGGGTGTCGTCGGCGTGCTGACGCAGGGAGGGTTGGTGCGAGTCGTCGTTCCACGGCTGGGAGAACATCGATCCCTGTGGATTGGACTGCTCCTGATGGGAACGGGATTAGCCGTTGCCACCGTGATGCCCTCACCGCTTCTGTTCTTAGCAGTACTGGTACCATCCTCTATCGGTAGCGGAATGGCAACACCTGCAATGCTGAGCTTACTGAGCGCGCAGGTGCCGCCGGAGTATCAGGGACGGCTGCAGGGGGTAACGGGATCGGTGGAAAGTCTGTCCCGCATCGTTGGTCCTATCTGGGGCAATGGACTCCTCCGGTTCTCGCTGTACGCTTCCTATCTCTCCGCCGCTGCTGTCATCATTCTCCTGGGTTTCTGGGTCGCTTCCTTCCTGCCATCGAAGGTCAACGGTATTGCCCGGTAAGCACCGGGATAGGGTTAAGATAAGGAGAAATGTGGACGCTGAAGCGTGCGCTCCCGGTGGGCGGGAAGCGCCGACTCTTGGAGCGCCGACTTTCGCCGGCAACGTTGCGAATGTGTAGGGGCGACCGGCCAGTCGCCCCTACGGGTGCGGGTGCAATGTAAGGGTGCAGCGACGATGCGCCCCTACAGATGGGTGACTCGCCAGTCGCCCCTGCGGGATGGGCAGACGCGCAGGTCTGTCCCCACTGGGAGCGCCGACTTTCGTCGGCAGAGATGCACGCTGAAGCGTGCGTTCCCGGTAAATGCATCCTGAGGTATGCGCTCCCAGGCACACGGAAGGGTGCACTCCCGGTGCAGCGATTGTTTGGTCGTTTCCAGAATTTTTTGTAATTTACACGCCGAATAGCAAGCCGGATGATACCATAACGGCGATGCGTGCAGGAGTAGCAGGAGATAAGGAACTCACCCGCCGTGTGGCGGCAAGGCTGTGCGGCAAGGCTGTGCAATACTATCATCCCATCAGAGACTAACCGGTCGCGATCCCCCGGATTCTTTACACTGTGTGACGCATAGAAGGCGAAGCAGAGATCCACCGTCGTGGTGAGGTGATGCTTTTTCAAGCGGGACTTCAATAAACCGGGAGTTCAACAAAAGCAGGAAAAAGAAGGCGATGAAACGGATATGGAAGTACTGGTTGCTGGGTGTTCTCAGCCTATGGGCAGTAGCAGGGATGGCGCAGTATCCGGTGAAGTGGGAAGTTCATACGGTGAACTGGAGTCCGGGGTATTGCTATTATGATGAGACCTTCAAGCGGGATAGTCTGTATGTGAACAATCGGCTGATAGAGATCGGGGTCGATCTGGAAGCACTGGACAGCCGGCGGTATATTATGGCATTTTATAATTGCCCGTCGGTAGTGATCACGACAGACTACGGGGAGAGCTGGAAACGGATTTTTGATTTCGGGGGCAGCACTCGAGTGGGGAATGTGGAGATGCACGTTGTGGATGTGGAATGGGTGACACCGCAGGTGGTGTATATTTTGATTGATAGTGTGGAGGTTTTTGGGGATCGAACCAGTACGGTGTTGCTGCGGAGTCGGGATGGAGGGGAGAGTTTTGAGGCGATACCGATATGGACGCGGGCGCAGACGCAGCAGTCCGGATGGGAGTTGCGTCCCATTGACATTAGCTTTGCCGACTCGCTCAATGGGATTATGGGGTGTCATAGTAGTGGGCGGGAGGAAGGGGAGCGACCAGTGCTGCTATACACAACGGATGGAGGAGATAGCTGGGATACGGTCGATGCAATACGGGGTGTTCTGCTAATGCCTAAGTCTACCAGTGTTATAGCCTGGAATGACAGCGATTGTCTCAAAGCGTTTTCACCGGGACATTGGGTGGTGTTCACGTGGGACTCCGTGTTTCAGACCACTGATTGGGGAGAGACCTGGGAACGGGTAAACTGGCAAGAGCAGATTCCGAGGTGTCAACAACCGGGATGTTCGTTTGAAGAGGTGGACTTTGTGACAAAGACAACCTGGTTTTTGAGTCTGCGGGTGAGGGGAAAAAATCCTGTGGAGTTATCGGATCTTGTAATTCGAACTACCGATGGTGGACGGACATTCGAGACGGTGCTGGATACAATGCCACCCAGTGATCCGCGGGGTTATGAG
>JALWJX010000093.1 GCA_026996895.1 Candidatus Kapaibacterium sp. | reverse complement strand
TACCCAGCACGACAGTGGTGGGATCCATCACGCCGATCATATCGCTGGATGCTGCTAAAATCCGTCGCTGGGCTGCTGTCATCTGGTTGGCTAAATTCTCAGCAATTGCGCGGCTGGTGGTGATCGACAGCACGAAAGCAAAGACCGCCAGACTGAAAATGATGCCACCAACCAGAACCAGCGTGGGAATGGCATCTGTAAAAGAAGTTCCGAACTGTGGAACGGTCTGCACCGCAACATACAATCGCTGGTCGCCAATGGTTACCGGAAACTGCCGGGCAAACTTCGGGATGTACGGCTGCTGCGTTACCGTTGCGTAATTCGGAGCCGTAAAAACGGTATCCTGAATGCCAGATGTGCCGTCTTGCAGAACCACAAAAGTGATGAGGGTATCCGTGGGGGCTTTTTCCCGAAAAGCATACGCAAAAAATTCCTTCGCCAGAACTTCTACCATCACCACTCCTTCCATTTCCGGCTGCGCCAGCGGGAGCTTGATCAGGCTTCGGTTGTGAACGTGGCTAAAAAGGCGAATGCCCCGAATGTCCGAACGGATGGAAGTAAACGGCGTTGCGGTCACCGTATCTTGATTTGCGAATGCTCGCTCGATCGCCTGCCGGCTTATGGAATCCGCTGCCAGGTTCCGTCCCACGAATTCTTTATTGCTCTGCCGTTCCAGTGGCACAATGTAGAAAACGGGATAGTTCACATCGTACACTGTGTCGGAAGGAATCAGCCGGTAATCGTAATACCGCTCACTCTGCGCATAATGGATAAACTCCGGTACATTCTGCCGTTCCACTTTCGGTACAAAAGCCACGCTCTGGACCGAAGTAAAGGTTTTGGGCGCGGTCGAGCCGTACAATTCGAAGACGTCGCGAACGATGAAAATAGAAGAACCGAAAAGCTCCCGAATAGAACGGACAATATTTTCGTGCACCCGCGCCGCTTTGTCCAATCGGGAAACGACACTTTCAGAGGCTTTTTCAAAGGTCGCCTGCCGTTCCAGTTCCACCGTATTTTTGATCAACTGCCACGCAACAACGGTGATCAACAACAACAGAATGCCTATCAAATACGCAGGGTAGGTTCGGCGAAAGGTAAACGGTGACACCTGTTTCTTTGCCGCGTCTCGCAGGACATCCTCAAACACTGCCATTGCAATATTTCCGCTTTTTCACGTCACCCTTTTCTTTCATTTTAGCAAGATAACAAAGGTTCGCTAAATACCAAAAGATGGAAGGGTTTAAACCGGAAGAAAAACCGCGACGGGAGTTACATCATATCCTCCTGAGCTGCATTGCCCCGCGTCCTATTGCTTTTGTCAGCACTCTGGGGACTGACAACACACCCAATCTTGCTCCTTTTAGCTTCTTTAACTGCTTCAGTTCGAATCCTCCGGTAGTCGTTTTCAGCCCCAGCTACCGCGGTACCGACGGTTCGGCAAAAGACACCCTCCAGAATCTCCGCTCTTTACCAGAGTGCACTATCAACGGCGTACCGGAATATCTTCTGCCGCAGGTCAACTTAGCCGCTTCCCCCTATCCTCCAGACGTTGATGAATTTCAGCAAACGGGTTTAACGCCCGTTCCATCGGCAATAGTTGCACCATTTCGTGTCAAAGAGGCTCCTTTCACGCTGGAATGTAAAGTACGGCAGATCATCGAGCTCAGTCCGGGGCAGCCCGCCAGTGGGAATCTGGTCATCTGTGATGTGGTGTACATCCATCTATCCCCAGCAATTCTGGATGAACAGGGAAAAATCGATCCTCGAAAACTGCAACTGGTCGGCCGGCTGGGGTATTCCTGGTACAGCCGCACTGCTGACTCGCTTTTCTGCCTCGATATGCCGCTGAAGCCAACGATCGGGATTCCGCAACTGCCAGTATCGGTGCAGCACAGTCCGATTTTTACCATTCGGGAATTAGCGCTGCTGGCATCGGTTCCTTCAATCCCTGAACCAGATCCCTCGTTTGTTCAGCACTTACCGTCAGCAGAACCGCCAGTTGAAACAGCGTTTCTGGCAGGGAATACCCTCGGCGCTCTGCGGCTGTTGCTGGAGCAGCAGGAACATCTTACGCCTGAGGAGTTCCAGCTCTGGATTCACCGTATCGCCCGCGAAGTGCTCCAGCAATACCAGATTGAGACAGCGTGGCAGATTCTTTTGTGTGACCCCTACCTGTAACCATCATCCCTGAATTGCCATCCACCTTAGAGCAACCGGAAACTGCGCCGGCATAGAGCACTTTGTCCCTCCGATTTCCCGATTTTTTCCCGTTCAAAACACGCTGGTGCGGCGCTGCCTCCGCGCTCCTACGACTCCAGTGCTACCTCCTGCTCCGTCTCCACGCTTCCTGGTAAAGACTGATGCGGCTGTCGATAGAGGACAAAGAAGGTTAGGTCATCCTGCAATGTGCCACTGGTGAAATCCAGCACGTTTTGCAACAGTGTTTTTCCCCACTGCTCCGCTGACCCCGCAAACTGCTGCAACACCTCGATCAGCCGTTCTTCACCGTACTGTTCCCCCACCGCATTGTGTGCTTCGATAACGCCATCGGTGTACGCAACCAGAAGGCTGCCGGGCGGAAAGGCAAAGGTTTCCGACTCATAGGTTGCTGCGGCAAACAGTCCCAGTGGCAATCCCCCTTTTTCCAGCCGCTGCACCTGCCCAGCCGCATTGCGCAGGAGCGGAGGAAAATGCCCGGCATTGACCGACGTTGCTGTTCCGGCAACCAGATCAATGGTAAGGAAAAAGCAGGTTACAAACTGCTCCGGGTGCGTGTGAACTACCAGATGTTCATTGAGTTTACGGGCAATCTCCTCAGGATGCAATTGCTCTCGCGCCAGGATCTGCAGCGCTGCCTGAAAATTTGCCATCAACAGTGATGCCGGAACGCCTTTGCCAGAGACATCAGCAATCACAAAGAGCTGTCGATTCTCCGTTTGTTGTACCACGTCATAGTAATCTCCACCGACAAAGCGGGAAGGAGTGTTGTGTGCAAAGAACTGATACTCAGGCGGAAGAAGTACCTGTTCCGGGAACAATTGCTGCTGGATACGTGCAGCGAAGTTCAGCTCTTCTTCCAGTTTCTGCTTTGCCATCTCCTCCTGAATCAGCCGGAAGCGTTCGAGTGCTGTCCCCACAACAGAGCTCAGGGTTTCTAAGAACCACTGATGTGATTCCTCTTCCTCCGGACTTTTCGGCAGGGATTCCACGATCAGCAGCAACTTTCCATTTTTTCCCCACTGACTCCCGATTGCCCGCCACCGGTGATCGATGACCCATATTCCCTGCTGCCATTGGCGCAATGGATCAGCAGCCGAAAGTACTGCCGGGGGTAAGTGCACCTGCTCCAGCAGGCAAGTTTCTCCTTCCCACGCCCAGAAAGCGAACCGGGTTGTACGGAACTGTCCCCGCAGGGTTAATGCCAGCAGTTGCTGAATTTTTGGCAGTTGCCAGACGCGCGCAAACGCCTGCGTCATATCCAGTGATGCCTGCAACAATTGATTTTTCCGTTCTCGATCACGCCACAATTGCTCCAACTGTTGCCGCCGTTGCCACAACCGATATGCGTGGGCTGTCAGGGAAAGCACCAGATCCACATAGGTAGTTGCTTCCGGGGGCAGGGGGGTCAGATGGCGGCGGCGCACCAGAACCGCAAACACCGGGGATTGCTCCGGCTGATGGATCGTGTACCAGAAATCCGTATCCTCCACGTTGTCCTCTGCCAGCACCTGCTGAATCATCGCCTGTCCTTTGCGAGAACCGGTTATGAAGCGGAGTGCTGGAAATTCCGATCGAAGTCCAATAGCAGCCGCCGTAAGCTGGAGCTTTCCCACCAGCGCAAGCGCTGCCAATCGCCAGATAGCGTCTTCGGATTCTACCTCGTTCAGCACCAGACTCAGTTCCAGCAAAGACTGGAGATTCAGGAAAGACACTGAAGGGCGCTCAATCCCTCCGTTATCCATTTGCAAATTCCTTATGCTGTTGCCAGAGTGCCTGCCACAATCGCCGCGCCATACTGAAAAGCTCCACTGCGTGAACCCGGATAATGGTAACTGGCGGTGAAAAGCGTAGAAGCAGCAAATGCATTGCCAGGGTGGGTACGTCCCGGTCCGCCGGGTCAGGGATGTCAAGGAGATGATGAAACATCGACTTGCGGGAAATGCCAAGGACCATCGGGACACGTAAGGCAGCAAAGCGATCCAGATGCCGCAGCAGTTGGAGATTATGCTCGACTGTTTTACCAAACCCGATGCCAACATCGGCGTAGATGGTCGATACCCCTTGCTGCTGCGCAATGGCTATTTGCCGTTGTAAAAACTGGAACACTTCCTCCACCACATCCTGGTACTGCGGCTGCTGCTGCATTGTCCGTGGCGTTCCCCGCATGTGCATCAGGATCAGCGCAGCACCAGAAGTTGCAGCCAGATCAGCCAGTCGGGGCTCGAACCGCAATCCACTGATGTCGTTGATCATCTGTGCGCCAGCAGCCAGCGCTTCTGCTGCAACTCGATATTTCGTTGTATCAATCGACAGGGTAAGCTCCGGGAATCGCTGGTGGATGGCGGTAAGGACAGGAATCACGCGACGAAGTTCCTCATCTTCTGGCACTGGCTGTGCACCGGGTCGAGAACTTTCCCCCCCAACATCGACAATATCCACGCCAGCAGCAACCATTTGCTCCACGCGGCGCAGCGCTCGATCCACCGTGGTATATTGCCCACCATCCGAGAAGGAATCGGGAGTCACGTTCAGGACGCCCATAATCTTCGGGAACATTGTCTTGGTCGCTCGTTCTACAACACAGCCGCCTATTATCCGTTTTTGTGCAACTTTTTATTGTGCAACAAACCAGGCGGAAGCAATGGCGAAGAAAAAAGGTGCGCGAATTATTATCACGCTCGAATGTACTGAAGCACGGAAAGAGGGGAAAACCCCATCGCGGTATACCACAACGAAGAATCGACTCAACACACCGGAACGGCTGGAGCTTCGGAAGTACAATCCCTATCTCAAGCGGCACACCATTCACCGGGAAATTCGATAGTCGCTTAGTACGTTTTTCCCTGTGCCGCCAGTTCCAGGCGCTTCTTTTCGATCTTTAACAGTTTTTCATAAACTGCATCCGCCAGATCGATATTGCGTGCATTGACGTAGTTCAGCAGCGCAATAAAAGCATCAGCAGCTTCTTCCGCCAGTGCCTCGTCCGAAACTTCTTCGGTGCGTCCCTTCCAGAGTTTCTTTTCCAGATTTGCAATTTCGCCAACTTCGCCACACAACTCCAGTGCAAAAAACTCCGGTGATCGCTGTGGGAAGTGATCCCGCTGGTAAACGTTCATTAGATCCTGCGTGCGGAGCAACGCATCGCGAATAGGCTCGAAGAAATTCTTCTTGTTGTATTCCATCCGATTTTCCCGTTGTGAAACACAGCTCCATTGTTAATCGTCAAATTTAACAAAGTTTCGAGAAACAGGTGCAGAGCTGAATGCCAGTGCTGACATCCCTGGAAGATCCAGCGATCCAACCCTACACAACATTAAAACAGCTCACGTACCATCCTCACCATTTCTCTTACACCGTAGCGGAAGGGACAAAGGTGGTGGAACGGCTGCTTCGATCCCCTGTCCCAATCATTTCGCTGCTGTGTACGCCGGAACAATACGACCATTTTCAGCCATTGATCCAGCAGAAAGCTATTCCCGACGAAAACGTTTTTATTGCGCCTCGTGCGCTGATCGAACAAATCGTGGGGTTCAAATACCACCAGGGGATTATGGCGCTCTTGGAGCGTCCTGTTCCTGAAAAACTTGCAGCGTTATCCCCGCCGTATGTCGTGCTCAATGGGATCAGCAATGCAGAAAACGTGGGATTGATCACCCGAAGTGCTCGTAGCTTCGGTTTTACTTCACTGATCACCGATGCAGCAACCTGTTCTCCTTTCCTCCGCCGGGCTGTTCGAGTCTCGATGGGAATGTGCTTTGAAATGCGGTGGCATCAGACCCCGAATCTATCCGAGGCGATTGCCATCCTTCGGGACAACGGCACAACAGTGATCGGTGTCGAATTGCTTCCCGATGCCCAGCCTCTCCACGCTGTGGCGTTACCTGCCAACGCCGCTTTTATCTTTGGCAGCGAAGGAGACGGCATTGCGGATTCCATCCTCCAGCGCTGCGATGTAGTGGTCAAAATTCCGACCGTCTCAGCGACACACTCTTTGAACGTGGCGATGGCTGCAACGATTGCCCTGTATGAGTACCGGCGCAACGTTCCGATGGATCAGTAGAGGGCACACGACACCAGTCTTTGCTGACAAAGGATACGGATGAAGAGTAAACCGCTGGCTTGTCCTGATAGCCCGGCAGGGCATCCTACCGGCAGCAACGTCCGCTGAATCGTATGCACTTCCGGAGATAGAAAGGCTCGATGCTTAGAAATCTCCGAATCGAAGGAACAGTTTTGCCAGCCACTGGGCTGCCTGATCGGTGCGGGTATGGTAGGTGAGCTGGAGCAGCAGAATCCACTGGCGGCGAATCTCATATCCCACCTGCAAGCTGAGCTGGAATCGACGAACCAGTTTGCCGTCCAGAAACCGCACCGTTTCTGCATCCTGATGCCGGCGACTGCGCCACACATCGCCGCCAACATTCCGCAGCAGTGTACCGCTACTGTCGTAAAGGTTCTCCCCGTGCCGAATGGAAGTCAGTTGTATCTGCACCGGATACCGCTGCTGCCACCACCACCAGAGGGCAACCGTCCATCGATCTGCGTTGGGTGGTAAATTCGCAGTGATGATGACACTATCGTGCGTCGGCGTGTTTTGATAGTTGAAATGCGTAAAGGTGTACGGCTCGACCCGTGTGTATTCCGTTGCAAACTGGAAAGTACCAGCAGCAAGATTGACTCCGACATTCCAGGCGGTTTTATTCGACCAGTATCCTTTGCCAATGTTTCCGAAGATGATATCGTCCAGGAAAAATCCCCCGTAAGCACGAAAACCGGCAAAGGGCTGATACTCAACATCGACTCCCATAAAGCTATTATCCCGATCGCGCAAGGAATGTTCCAGGGATTTCAGAAAACTCAAAGGAGTGAGATAAGCAAAGTCCAGTGCTCGACCGGAGAAAATCAGCCCCTCATTGAACCCCACGGCTCCCCATTCCCAGTGGTACGCAAACCGATGGTAGACATAAAACTTCGGTGGTATCTCTGTAGCAACCCCTACGGCGACATCCGAGACCGGATTTGCGATCAAACTGGCTATTTGTGCTGTATATCGCACTCGATCTGTCAGTACGCCAGCACTTACGGCATCGTACGGCAATGCGTTTGGATCCGTAAACAATCCGGTAAAAACGCCGGCGCCCAACTTGCGCCGCATTCGTCCAACATCGATAAAAAACCAGTCCTTGCGATACCGAACGTGGGATTCAGTGAAATCGAAGTCGCTACGGAGCAGGGAAAACTTCACATTTTTCCGCAGCATTGGATCCTGGAGAGCGACGGAGCGATCGCCATCCAGAAGGGTTCCGTTGGTAATTTGCAGAAAGTAGCCCAGTTGCTGTTCGAAGTCACCATACACCCGGAAACCGCCCTGTGCCAGCAAAGCGGTGTGCTTATCCCCATCTGCCCAGCGGAACCACCCCTCAAGCGATCCCAGAGGTTCCAGTGCAACGGTGGAAACCGTATCCTGGTAATACACCACGAATTTCTCGGCATCTCCAGCCAGTCCATCCCAGAACAGGGGCAATGTATCAGAAGCTGTTGGGAAAATAGTTCGCCGTTGTGACGGCAGGGGAGCAAATTCCTGATAATACCGCCGCCAGATGGGACGGACTGCCTGCGGCAAACGGGCAGTATCAACCGCTTGCAGCCATTGTCGCACACGGGCGCGGCTCACTGGCAACTGGGCAGTTGACCAATAGGGCAGATCGCCACGAACAGCAAGGTAGTTCAGGAACGAGTAGATCGGATGCGATAGTGGCACATACTCCGGTTGTGCTCGTGCAACTCCAGCTATCAGGATGGAGAAACTCAGCAAAGCGATCCATCTGGCGATCAGCCGGATCATCGCGACAATAAGTTCACCAGTGTTGAGATCATAAACGCAGCCGAGGAAGCCAGTCCCAGAATCACACCGAAAATTTGCATTCGTTCAGCCGTTGTCAGCACACGCTCCCGCGGCACATAGATCTGATCACCCGGTTCGATCACCGCTTCTTCAGCGTTCACCCAGCCGCCACGTCCTCGTTTCCACACCTGAATTTCTCCCTCTTCTGCTACAGGCGTCAAACCGCCGGCGCGCGCCAGGTACCATTCCACCGATTTGCCCGGCTGATACGGAACATATCCGGCGAAACGAACCTGACCGAAGACATACACCATCGGCATTTGCTCCGGGATCACAATCAAATCTCCTGCCTCCAGCGGAACATCGGCGGTACTGCCGGGATGGGCCATTGCTTCAGCAAAATCGGCTAATATCATTTGCCGACGTGCCAGTAGATCAATCCGGTAATGGGTCGTGTCAAAGTAATCGACCGGGAAGGCGCGGAGCAGGCGAACAAACTCGTACAGCTCAGCGGGATCATAGGGTTCGACCGCCGATCGCCGGAGGATATACCCCTGCTGCAAAGCCCGGTCTCCTCCATCGATTCTCCCCACCATTTTCAGTACCGTACTTAGCCGCGTTGTACCGGGTATGATGGGATAAACGCCGGGAAATTCAACAGCGCCAACGACTGCCACCATCTGCCGGGACTGTGCAGCACTCTCCGGTTGCTGTACAATGATTGCTGTGCCAGCAGACAGCGGGATCGCCCGAAATGCTTTCCAGCTCAGTTTTCCCTGCCACTGATACTCCCGCTGCGCCTCCTGATTCCGAACAATGATCCGCGTGCCAGTCGGAAGGGAATCCACGCCTGCAACCTGCAGCGCAAATGCCAGATGGTCACCCGGACGGTATGGAAGAATCGTTGGCAACGGCACATCCCCCGCAATGCTGATCTGCGGATAGTCCCGCGGGGGGAACGGTACAATCAGTTGATCTTTTTCCTGCACCAGCGGTTCTTCAATTGTCGTATCAATGGCGCTGCGGAGCGGATCCACATCGTATACATCGGTGCTGCGCAGCAGTAACAAATGTCGGTCGACGTATGGCACAACCCGCACGATCGCCCCCTGCTGTTGCAACTGCCGCTGTTGCCACCGCTGGCGGACTGCCAGCATTTGCTCGTTGGTGGACAAACGCTGCTTCTGCCGTTCCTGCTGCACTGCCATCTGGATCAGATGCACGACAGTGGAAACTCGAAGATTCGCCGGCACTGTATAGCTCCCCGGAGCGAGAACGTTTCCCTGCACTGAAACCACCACCTGCCGGGGCTTGAGCAGACTGACCGCAACCTGCAACTCCGGGTTGTACCGCTTGTATGCCGATTGAATCGCCGCTCGCACCGCTGCCAGTGTTTTACCACCAACCATCACCATTCCCACCCGCGGTAGCGCCAGACTCCCATCGGGAGCGACCATTTGCGTCGCTGCAACAGACAGCACACCGGTAACCTGCACCAGAAGGATGTCTCCGGGTCCTACAAAATACCGGGTGGGATCAACGACGCCATCGGAAACGGTTGGGGCAAGTCTGACAAGCTCCCCAACATTCTGCAGCATATCCTGAACTTCAAACTCCGGGAGCAATTTCTCCAATGCAGTTTGGGCGTACACCTGAGACCAGAAAATCCCCGCAATTCCCAGAATCCACCAGATGTTTTTCATTCGCGTACGTGCTCCACTGTTTGCTGGACTGGTTGCTGTATCTGGAGAATATCTTCCACCACGATGCGGGCAATGCGTTCTGCTGCTTTCCCATCCCATAACGGCGGAATGCTGCCCGTTTTTCGTTTGCCAGCAAGCAACGCCTCAACCGCTGCCCACACCTGCTCCGGTGCGTGAGGATTCACCAGAATGTTCGTTCCAAGATCGATCGTCACCGGTCGCTCCGTTGTCGTACGCAACGTCACACACGGCACCTGCAATACCGTTGCCTCTTCCTGAATCCCGCCAGAGTCGGTCAGTACAAAATCTGCTCTGGCAACCAGCGCGATGAAATCGAAATATCCCAGCGGCTCCAGAAGATGGATCGTTTCGCGATGGAGGAAAGACAGCAATCCCCACTGCTCCGCATTTTTGCGAGTCCGCGGATGGATTGGAAAGACAACGGTTCGATGCTCACTGATGCGCTGGAGCAAGCGGAACAACTGCTCCAACTGCTCTGGATCATCCACATTACTGGGACGATGGAGTGTCACGACAACGTACGACTGCGGTGCAAGCTGCAACGTTTGCAGGATTGGTCGCTCCTGAATTCGGGGGAGTGCGAAGTAGAGGGAATCGATCATTGTGTTGCCGACGAAGAAAATTCGCTGTTCATCCCATCCTTCCCGAAGCAGATTTTGCACGCCGCTTTGCTCGGTCACAAAGGCATAGTCAGCGATGGCATCAGTGGCGATGCGGTTGATCTCTTCCGGCATCCGGCGATCGAAGCTGCGCAGTCCTGCTTCCACGTGTGCCACTGGAATATGCAGTTTCGTCGCTGCCAGTGCACAGGCAATGGTCGAATTGACATCGCCGACCACGATCACCAGATCAGGTTGCAATTCGAGCAAAACTTCTTCAAACGCCATCAGAATCTTCGCTGTCTGCTCTCCGTGGCGCCCTGACCCCACGCCCAGATGCACCGCCGGTTGGGGTAAGCCCAGTTCCCGGAAAAACAGCTCGGACATATTGTAGTCGTAATGCTGTCCGGTATGCACGATGATGTGCCGCACTGCGGGTTCGTACGGCTGCAAGGCGCGATGGATAGGTGCTACCTTCATAAAATTTGGTCGTGCACCAGCAACGGAAACGACCGTCCGACTCATCGCTGTCCTCCTCCTAAAACCAGCACGTGACGTTTATCACCCGTGGTGTTCTTACAGGCATTGCGGGTATCAATCACTGCCCGGCTGTGATCAACGACCATCTGGTAATCCACATTGCTATGATCCGTTGTGATCACGACCACATTTGCCTGCTGTAAAACTGCCGGCGTCAGTGCAGGAATCGAGGTGTAGCGCTGACCATCAACCTGAATCTCAGGAATGTACGGATCATAATAAGCGATGTTTCGCACCTGATCCGATTGCAAAAGCTCGATTACCTTCAAAGCCGGCGAGTGCCGGAGATCATCCACATCCCGTTTGAACGCAACGCCCAGAATGAGAATCTGAGCCTCTGCCAGAGACACCGGCTGTCGGGCAATTTCTCGCTCGATCAACTCGCGCACATAGAACGGCATCGATTCATTGACTTCGGCTGCCAGTGTGATGAAGTTCGTCACAAAGTCGTACTTGCGAGCTGCCCACGAAAGGTAGTAGGGATCGATCAAGATGCAGTGTCCGCCAATGCCGGGTCCCGGGTAAAACGGCATATACCCAAAGGGTTTAGTGGCTGCGGCTTCCACCACTTCCCAGATATTGATGCCTCCCATCCGGTCGCACAATTGCGCCAGTTCATTGACCAGTGCAATATTCACGCTCCGGAAAATGTTCTCCAGCAGTTTCGTCATCTCTGCAACTCGCGGTGAGCTGACGGGAACAACCGTGTCGACAATGACACCCTGAACCAGGGTCGCCAGCTCCGTGCACCGTGGTGTCACGCCACCAACAACCACTGGCGTATTGGCTGTTGTCCATTTCTTGTTCCCCGGATCAATCCGCTCCGGTGAAAATGCAAGAAAGTAATCTTTTCCAACTTCCAGTCCCGAACGATTCAGGATGGGCAACACGTAGTCATTGGTCGTCCCCGGAAACGTAGTACTCTTCAGTATCACCACCTGTCCCGGTCGCAGGGTGCGGGCAATTGCTTCGGCGGACTGCAGGATATAGGAAATGTCCGGATCCTTGTGATCTGTAAAAGGAGTGGGCACACAGATAAAAATTGCGTCAGCGTCCTTGCTGGCAGTCAACTCGGTGGTTGCCCGAAGATATCCCTGCTGTACGACTTTCTGCACTTCCGCATCATCCAGATCCTGAATGTAATTTTCGCCAGCATTGAGTTTCGCCACCTTGTCTGCATTTACATCAATGCCGAGCACCGAATAACCTTTCTTTGCAAACTCCAGTGCCAGCGGCAAACCGACATATCCCAGCCCATACACCGCAACCTGAAGGGTTCGATCTGCAATTTTCTGTCGAAACAATTCTTCCATCGCCGTCATTCCTCTGCTTTCCCGCTTAGTACCCCATACTGCTTCTGGTAATACTCGCGATACGATTGATCCCTGACCGCTTCCCACCATTGCCGATGGCTCTGGTACCATTGTACCGTCCGCGCTAATCCTTCGTCAAAGGAAACGGTAGGCTGCCAGCCCAATTGCTGGCGGAGCTTCGTAGCATCCATCGCATACCGCCGATCGTGCCCCGGTCGGTCGGGCACAAATTGAATCAGCGAGGATGGTTTATTCAGCAATCGCACAATCGCTTCCACAACCTCAATATTGCGCCGATGCTCACCGCTGCAAATGTTGTAAATCTCTCCTTCCGACCCCCGCTGGTAGATCAACCACAGCGCTGCACAGTGATCTTCGACAAAGAGCCAATCCCGAATGTTCTGCCCATCTCCGTAGACTGGCAGAGGCTGGTCTTCCAGCGCATTGGTAATCATCAGCGGGATCAGCTTCTCTGGAAATTGATACGGACCGTAATTGTTTGACGCCCTGGTGATAATCGCCGGCACCCCATAGGTGCGGATGTACGAACGAATGAGCAGGTCAGCGCTCGCTTTAGAAGCTGCATACGGCGAGTTGGGTCGCAATGGCGCCGCTTCCGTCGCTGCTCCCTCAGCGATCGAGCCATACACTTCGTCTGTGGAAATGTGGACAAATCGCGGGATGGATAACTTCCGAACGACTTCCAGCAAATGCAGCACACCAAGAACATTAGTTTCCAGAAACGGTGCGGCAGAATGAATGGAACGATCCACGTGCGATTCTGCAGCAAAATTGATGATGCCCTCGACGCCATAATCGCGACACACTCGCTCGATCAACGCCTGATCCTGTATTTTCCCGTGAACAAAGTGGTACCGCGGCGAATCCGCAACATCGTCCAGAGTGGCAAGATTGCCCGCATAGGTCAGCGCATCGACGTTGACAATCTGGACGTCAGGATCGTGCTGTAATACGTACCGGATAAAATTGCTGCCGATAAATCCAGCGCCACCGGTGACCAGTATGGTTT
>JALWJX010000092.1:1139-13445 GCA_026996895.1 Candidatus Kapaibacterium sp. | reverse complement strand
GGTACCACCACAATATCACCCTCCTTCACCTCCCCCACCCCGTACCCACTGCTCGTCTTCGCCCCGAAACCGTACTCCGTAAGCATGGCACGGATACCTCTGGCCACGGCTTTTATATCCTCTTTGGCGTCGTTTTCATCCACCGGCCTAACACCCATCGGCACGTAGAGAATTGTAAAGGTGCCAACGGTACCCGCCGGCACGCACTCAAAGTAGATCGGATTCCTACCCGCCCCCGTCCTCCTATCGTGGGGGTTTATGACCTCTATGCCAATTTTATCAAAGAAGGTAGGGTAAAAGTGCAGGTAGCCGCTGGAAAAGTCTTGCTCCTCACCTTTCACATTGCCGAAGAGTCGCATCATCTGTTCATCGTCGGCTTCTTCTTCCCATGTGGTATACCCTCGTAAATGTCGCATCGCCGCCCTTAGCGCCCCCTTCCACTGAGTGGGAGCGACGTAAGACACTTTGAATACCCACTCCTTCTTTACGGGATTGTCAAGAATGTAGAACTCCTTATCGTCCCTGCTTATGTAAGGTTTCTTTAAGGTGAAGGTTATCCTTGCGGCCCATGAGCCATAGGGGAAGATGGAGAGATCGGGAAGGGGAGGTAAAAGATTTAAGGATTTCATATAATTAATCTGCTGTTTGAAGAAATCTTGAGAATGGCTTTCAATCCAGTATCTCAGACCTCCGCTCATTTTACGCGTACCTATACGTGCCTCCTCTTTTCGGCCAGTGGTGATGGCTTGAGAGAGTATTTCCAAACGCATCCCATCGTCTTTAATCTGAGCAATTTCCGGCCAACGAGCAGGGAGACGGTCGCTCTGTTTTACTAACCATGCAATAGCAAACCCTTGGGTAACACTGTCTCTTAGAACAAGGGGAAATTGAGCGTGGAATTCGCGTTTCATGGGCAAGTTCCTCCGTTTTGTACTAACCAGTCCCAAGCGTATATGAGTGATGCAAAAACCCGGCGAAGTTCGTTGTCAGGTGAGTATTCAGCAACTTTTTTTGCGAACCAGACGTGAGATTGGCGAAACTGAAAAGCAGTAATATAGGCGTAAAGCCATGCCTTGTTTCTCTGCCACGGAAAACCATTGCACCTCATAAGACTTGTAAATTCAATCTCCGCCTTACTTAGTAGGGTATTAGGATTCATTCCAGAAGGTGCAAGTTGGGATGCAATTTTAATTTTTGCAGATCCCGTTAGCAATTGTAGGATATAACCGTCAAAATCCTTGTTTGCAATGTTCGGATCGTCGGCATCTGAGATATGCAACACAATGCATGTACTTCCAACTTGAGCTTTAAACAAGTTAGGATATCTTCTCAGCGGTGTCCAAGATAAACTACCCCAAGTTTTTGGGTTTTGACGTGTTAAATCCTGTGCAATGCAATTTGCACGGTGCTGAGGAGAAGGTGCCTTCTCTTGATCGAAAACAAGCAAAATTCGTTGCCCAGGACTTATGGTATGATTTGCCAATGCTTTGATAACCTGGTCATACCCCTCTCTGCTTTGACCAAAAACACTTTTCCAATTAGGAGGTTGAGGCTGCCCCTGTTTATTTAATAATCCGCGATCATAAAGAACTTTACCTACCTCACGTTCAGTTGCTCCCTCGGTAACTACAAGAATTTTAGCTGGCATCGTCATTACCATACGTATCTTCTTCCCTAAAAAGCGTGTACAGGGGCGATGTCATTTCTTCCTCGGGTGTAAGGCGAGGATCACCAAATAGGCGGAACCAGCTTGCGATCCCCTGACGTGCAAAAAATTCTGCATGTAGTATTCCGTGGTTTTGATCAAGGTTGAGACGATACACTCTAATCTTATTCGTAAGTGGGTGATCACTTTCAACCATATTCACAAACCAAGCAAGGACATCTAAACTCTGCGTTGTCAGAAAAACCTGTATTGGTACATCTTTTACCAGTTTAATCACTTCTTTCAACAAACGTCCCAACGTGGCCGGATGCATAAACAGTTCCGGATCCTCCCATAGAAAAAGTCCCGACTTATTTTCCTTGATCACACGCTCTCGTAGAGCAATCAAGACAGTCAAAACTTTGAAAGCGTGGCGCGCGCCATCACCGAAGTGGTCTATATTAATACGTGTTTTTCCGCTGAAACGTATATATCCCGTCTCTTCCTCATAACTTCCTGGGGCGTCATCAATCTCTATTTCGGCACCTTTGAATTCAGGAAAAACTTTTGCTAAACTTGTAGCAATTTTGTCATACCAGTCTGATATATAATCTTTCGCCCGTTGTGTGAATTCTTTTTTGAAATGCTGGTTGGCGGAATGAAAATCAAAGAGAAGTACATTCTTAGAATCCGGTAATTCACCTTCTAACGCCCACACAGCAAAATGGTCAATACATCCCTTGGTTTTTCTCTTATCACACTCCCCTTTATCCCATCGGTATACCCAGGATTTCTCCCACAAATACGCCCAGTACATGTTTTCCAAAGTAACCTTTTGTACATTGAAAAAGGTGGGCATCATAGGTTTCGGCACAGGTACGTTTATATGAGGAGAAAGGCGGAAAAGCGAAATATAAAACTGATCTTCCTTTTCAAAAAGAGGTTTATGACCACCCGTCTCTGGAGGAGCAGATAAGGTGAAACGGCGGAGCGGATAACTCTCGCTCAGTTCTGCTAACTCCACATCTAAAGAGTATTCATTGGTGAGTACAGCAGGAGTATCTTTCCCTTTATCAGGCTCTCCATGGCGGCTCCGCAAACGAGGAAAAGGCTTATGTCCTAAGAAATCAAGGCGATTTAAAGTAGTAGCCTTCCACGCACTCGGTTCCACACCGGGGATAAGAACCTCACATTCTCTTCCTGACACCCCCGCCAGATACAACATCTCTAAAATGGCCGTTTTCCCGCTGTTGTTCGGACCTATCAGCACGTTGATCCCCCCAAAATCCTCCAACGTTCCCTGCCGTATCCCCCGAAACCGATGGATAACGAGCCGTTTAATCATTTAAACCCCCTCCTGTAAAAGCCTTTGTACGGTATTATACCCGCGTTCTCTCCATCGCTGCGTGGGGAAAGTCGTCAACCTCCCCTTAACGCCCAGTACTTTATTCCAGACAGTCGTATTGGTGAGTATTTCCCACAGATGCTGAGCCTGGTTCTCCTCTCGGGGCATCCACACCCATCCGTGAATAAACCATACTCCTTTCTCCTTATTATACGCCCATGTAGCACTAATCCGCCCTCGCCGTCTTTCCGGGCGTAAGGTCCCGAAAATTTCCAGTTCATCGCGTCTGTTGCCGTGCCATTGGTGGAACCGCCATTCGTTTTTTAACGCGGGCGTGGTAGGAACCATCCCCAATTGGGAGACCAGAGGTTGTACCTGACTCCCTACACGCCCAATTCCCGGAACCATCGTCCACCATCCGGGCCTTGAACTTGAAGGTGTAAATTCGTATCGGAAGAAAAGGAATCTTCGCAAATCAGGGTGTTCCAGGGCTTTATCTTTACCATCTTGATTCGGACTTACAGTTCTTAGAACATTCCACTGCCACTTACGCCCTGTTTTTAACACCTCACTACGGTTCAATATACGGAAGGCCCCATAACCTAACTGCGGGCGGGCACCAAGAGTACCAAATTTCTCCAGCCACAAGAACAGACTAGCCAGAAGCGATATGGTCTTCTCCTCTCCTTCAAATCCCAACGTAAAGGTTCCTACGTATCCTGGCAAAAGATACCACCCCCGTGCCCGTTCCGGGGGACGGATGTTCAAGGCTTTATCGCGGGGTTCCCACGCTGGTCGGGTTCTATCTTCTATAATGGAGACCCTAAACCTCCTCCTCCACCCCGTCGCTCCGAACACCTGACACACATCACACAGCCCAGCATCACGGAGCCTCTGGTGCTCATCTGTGGCTTTGCTTTCATGATATTTCTTCAAATCAAAAGAACACGTATGCTCACTCGGATCACATGCGTTTCCCCCCAACCCCCTTACTACCGCCTCATACCACCACCTCAAACTCCCTATTATCCCCGTCTCGTGTATCCTGTCCATCGTCCCATCCAGCCCGCCTGTCCAGAGAGGTGTTCGTGTTGTGATCTGGAATTGCCACATCGTGCTTTTTCTTCACCGGTTATGTTATAATATAGACACAACAAAAATACGGAATTTCACAGAACTGAAATGCAGAAAGCTAAGGGATCAGCAGAAGATATGGCTCAAACTGCAAAGGGCTTTTTTAACCCCAAAGCACCATCTCGGTGTGCTCAAATTCTGGTAAACAATTCTTTCAGATATTAGTCCCCGGCATAGATGTGAGCCTCTGTCCTTTACGAACTATTTCCAGATCCGGCAGTTTTGGAAGTATCCTCATTTTCCTTTTAACCAGGTTGCTGTTTGCAGTGCTCGTCTCTTCCTTCGATGTAAACGTGCATCCGGATTGGACATCCAGTTGCATACCATCCTCCAAACATTGCCCCTCCAGCACCGCGCACGGAGGAAGAATTAAGAAAGAAGGGGGCCTCCTGAGACCTCACCTAACTTCCTTTTGTAAGGCTGATTCAATGCCTGCCTTGATGGAAGAACAAATTTCTCACAATAGCCGGGATATCCTCCTACCCCCGAACAAACAGCTTACCGGGCAACTGGCGGGCAACACCCTTGAATTCCAGTTGGAGCAATAGCACCATCGCCTGGTTGACTGGTATTCCCAGTTGCTCGGCTATCTCATCAATGTGTTGTGGCTCCATACTGAGAGCCTCGTAGAGTTGTTCTTCCTCCGGTGTCAGCGATACGGTCAGCTTCTGCTCCGACTTCGGCTCTACACCGAAGGTCCGGAGAATATCGTCCGGCGATAATGCTGGCATCGCCTGGGATCGCTGGATCAGCAAATTACATCCTTTGCTTTTCTCTGAGGTGATATTGCCGGGAACTGCAAAGAGTTCGCGATTCTGATCCAGGGCAAAGCGGGCGGTAATCAAAGCGCCTCCTTTCTCCCCGCTCTCGACGACCACCACGGTATGGGCAATACCGCTAATGATCCGATTCCGCATCGGAAAGTAACTGGGAATTGCCTTCACCCCAAATGGATATTCTGTGATGACCGCTCCTCCCTTATCAACAATCTGTTGCGCCAGTTTTACCGCCGTTGAGGGGGAGAGTTTATCCAAACCAGCGGCAATGATCGCATACGTCACTCCGCCAACCTGCAGCGTTGCCCGATGGGCAATGCTGTCAATACCATACGCCAGTCCACTGACGATAATCAATCCAGCACGGGCTAAGGTTTCAGCAAAGTGCTCCGCAACTAATCGTCCATATTGCGTTGCTCGCCGCGTTCCAACGATCGCAACAGCAACGCTATCGGCTGGCTGGAGCGATCCCCACACGTAGAGCACTACTGGCGGGTAATAAATTTCCCGAAGCAATGCAGGATAATCTTCATCCCAGAAAGTTATGACCTGTGCTCCAAAGCGGTCGGCGCGTTCCTGCTGCTGTTCCGCCTTCGCTCTCGTTTCCTCCCACTGCTGCGTACCAAATAACGTTTCGGAGCGAAACCACTTCCCATCGGGTGCTGCGTCCAGAAACGCTGGTGCCGAAGGATATTCTTCGACAATCTGCCGAATCCGCTGCCCACGAATACCGGACAGCAGGGTCAAGGCAACAATATCGGTCCGTGTCCACTGTCCGGGAATCACACTGCCACTCCTAACGCCTGCTGCACTTGCGCAACCAGTTGGGTTACTGTCTGCTCATCCGGCGCTTCGGCAATGATGCGCCAAATCGGCTCTGTATTTGATGGACGGAGGTGTATCCACCGGTCCTTCCACCGAAACTTCACACCATCAGTAAAATCCGTTGCCGCATCCCGGAACACCGTTTGCAATCGCTCTGCAACGCGCTGGAATTCGCCGTGGGCTGGGACCTTCAGCTTTCGCATCACATAGCGCGGCAATTGCTGTACCACCGTTGCTAAATCCACCTGCTGATCAGCAAGCAACGTCAGGATCAATGCTATGCCGACCAACGAATCCCTGCCGTAGTGACAATCCGGTAGAATCACCCCCCCACTCCCTTCACCGCCAACGGCTGCGCCGGTGTGTTTCATTTTCTGCACAACGTTGATTTCGCCGACCGGCGATCGCTCCACCCGCCATCCATATTGTGCCGCCACATCGTCGACTGCCTGCGTTGTCGACTGATTGACAACAACAACCGGTTGATATGGCAAGACCGATTGTTTCAACTGCATCACTGCCAGAGCTGCAAGAACAACGGTATACTCTTCCCACACCGGACTGCCGGTATTATCCACCAACACCAGCCGATCGGCGTCGGGATCCACAGCAACGCCAAAGTCTGCCTGATGGGCTACTACCGCTTGCTGCAAAGCAGTAAGATGCTGGGGGAGCGGCTCCGGCGTGTGGGGAAAATTCCCTGTGCCATCGCAGTACAGAGGAATTACCTGACATCCCAATCGCTGCAGCAACGCCGGAACAGCAACAGAGCCAGCCGCATTGACTGCATCGACGACCACCGTCCAGTTTTGTTCCGTAATACGCTCCCGCCGTTCTGCAATCACTGGCACTGCCAGCACTGCCTCGATATGGCTCTGGATGGCATCGTCCACGATCCGCTCCGTGCCAATTTGATTCCACGGTCGATAGGCATCTGCCTTTTCCAGCAACTCCCATAATCGATGATTTTCCGATTGCGAAAGGAACACGCCATCGGCGTTGAGGAACTTCAACCCATTCCATTGCGCAGGATTATGGGATGCGGTAATGACAACTCCGCCGACAACATCGGGGAACCGCTCAACAAAAAGCTGCACCGTCGGCGTTGGCACCTGCTGCAAGTTTGCGACTGAGCGTCCCTTTGCTTGCAGCGTTCCCACAGCAATCCGCTCGATCCACTCTCCTCCACGCCGTCCGTCCCGACCGACTGCAACCCATCCTCCTTCCGGTAGCATATCTGCAAAGGCACTGAGATAGCTGGTCACGACCTCCGGGATTAATCCTTCGCCAACGATCCCACGAACGCCGGAAACCGATCGAATTAGGGTCATTCTTCTTCTGAACTTTCAAAAACCACGTTCTTTTTTCGCGACATTTCTGCCATCTCCGCTTTGTACCGCTGGAGTTTCTGGTGCAGTTGCGCATCACTCGTTGCCAGGATTTGCACTGCCAGCAGTCCAGCGTTGCGTGCGCCACCAATGGCAACGGTTGCAACTGGAACGCCGGGCGGCATTTGAACGATGGACAGAAGAGAATCCAATCCTTGCAAATGTTTACTGGGCACCGGCACTCCAATAACGGGCAGCGTGGTATGCGCAGCGATCATACCCGGTAGATGCGCAGCGCCACCAGCGCCGGCAATGATGACTTTCAACCCTCGCTGATGCGCCGTCCGTCCATATTCCGCCATATCGTCCGGCGTTCGATGGGCTGAAACAATCCGAACTTCATACGGAACTCCAAACTCTTCGCAGATCGCAATCGCTCCTCGCATCGTTGGCAAATCAGAATCGCTCCCCATCACGATGCCAACAAGTGGGGTTCCCCGCTGTTCACTCATTGTGCTCTCCATTTTGTGCTTGCTCCTGTATAATGCGCCACAACATCTGTCGCCCCTCACCGGTCTTTGAAGAATACAGCACGATGCCGCGAACAAACTGACAGTGTTGGACAAGGTGTTCGATTTGCTGCTGCCGTTCTGCCCGCTGCTGTGCGGACAACTTATCCACTTTGGTCAGTACGACCACGAACGGCTTTTGGTGGAGCTCCAGCCATTCCAGCATTCCGAGATCAATGCGGGTAGGATCGTGCCGGCTATCCACCAGATAACAGACCAGCCGCAGGCGGGATCGATGGAGCAGATACTGCTCAATTCGGCGGCTCCAGAGCCATCGGGTTTCTTTCGACACCTTTGCATAGCCGAACCCCGGCAAATCGACGAACACAAATCGGTTATCGACCAGATAGAAACACATCAGCCGCGTTTTTCCCGGTTTTGAACTGATTGCTGCCAGTTTCTTCCGCCGTACCAGCGTATTGAGCAACGAAGATTTTCCCACATTGGAACGTCCGGCAAAAGCAATTTCAGGATAAAAACGCGCAATGGCAACGTGTTCGGGGGAAGGTCCGCAGCCGATGAGTTCCACCTGTATTGGTTTCATCGTTACTATCTCCATCCCGCTACAAAAGAAAAAACGCCGAGATTGGACTCGGCGTTTGAACTTCCAGCACTTTGCTATTGACTACAAAAGCTCAGCCTTCTTTATCTTTTGCATCAGACTCCGAGGGTTCGGAAGCATCGGACTCTCTGGATGGAGAGGCTTCTGTTGTTGCGCCTTCTTTTGCCGGCGCTGAAGCCTGTGGCTGTTCAGCAACTTCTGCCTGCTGCGTTGATTCTTCCGTAGCTTCGCTTTCTGCCACAGCAGCTTCTGCTGCTTCAGCACCGGGCTCAGAGGTTGCTGCCTGCTGCGATTCCTCCTGTGGCGCTTCTCCTTCTTCCCGTGTAGCTTCAGTTTCCACTTCTGCAGTTTCTTCCGGTTCGGCGCCAACAACTTCAAATTCTGTTTCTTCAGTGACCGTTGTCTGCCGTCGCAGATAAATCTGACCGTCTTGCGGAGCGGACCAATCCACCAACTCGATCACTGCCATTCGGGCACCATCGCCCCGACGACGACTGAGCTTCAGGATGCGGGTATAGCCGCCCGGACGGTCGACCACCACAGGAGCGATAGATTCAAACAGCTCCTGCACCACCGCTTTCCGGCGAATAAACCGGGCGACATAGCGACGCGCTACCAGATCCACCTTGTGGTTTTCTGGAAGCAGCCCATCCCGTTCGCGAATGTATCCCTTCTTTGCCTTCGTAATCAGTCGTTCAGCAAAGGGACGGAGCGCTTTTGCTTTTGCCAGCGTTGTCACGATCCGCTTATGCTCGAACAACTCTGCTGCCAGATTAGAAAGCAATGCTTTTCTATGCGCAGCCGTCCGTCCCAGTTTCTTTGCCTTCTTCCGATGCCGCATTGCTCCTTCCTCCCAGTTTACTTTTCTACCGCTGCCTGATTAAATGCTGCACTTTTTTCCTGAATCATCCGCAGGTCGTCTGGTGTCAAGCACTGAGAAACATCCATTCCAAATTTCAGTCCGAACTGTTCCAGTACCATTTGCAATTCTTCCAGAGTCTTCTTACCGAAATTTTTCATCTCCAGCAACTCAGCCGGATCGCGGCGTACCAGGTCTGCCAGATAATAAATTCTGGCTGCTTTCAAAGCATTTTCCGCCCGTGTTGACAGCTCAATCTCGCTGATCGGCGTCAGCAGAATCCGGCGTATTTTCTCTTTCTCAATATCTCCCCCTCCATCGTCCTTCCCTCCTTTTTTCTGCGGCTCCGCAACTAGAAAGTACTGGAAGTGTTCCCGAAGCAACTGTGCCGCATGATCCACGGCATCCTGCGCCGAGACTGTCCCATCGGTAAAGACTTCTAACACCAACCGCTCATAGTCCGTTTTGCGACCCACGCGGGTTGGCTCTACCCGATAACTCACACGAGTGATCGGCGAAAAAATGGCATCAATCGCAATGATGTCAGGTCCCTCAATCTGCTGCTCTTCCGCTGGTACGTATCCCCGACCCGTTCCGAAGTAGAGTTCAATCTCAAAATTCGCATCTTCCGCCAGGGTTGCGATATGATGGTTCGGATTGGTCACTCGCACCAGTGGTGTCACTTTTTCGATGTCCTGCGCAATAAATTCGTGCGGTCCCCAGAGTTTAAAGGCAACTTTCTGAATTTCCGGATCGATCAGTCGAAGCCGGACACCCTTCAAATTTAACACAATTTCCACCACATCTTCCGCAACACCGGGAATTGTCTGGAATTCGTGCTGAACTCCGGAAATACGCACACCGATGATAGCAGTCCCTGGAATAGAAGAGAGCAACACCCGGCGCATCGCATTTCCCAACGTTACACCGTAGCCCTGCTCCAGCGGTTCCAGCACAAAGATACCGTGATCATACGTTGATTCTGGATCGATCACCAGTTTATCGGGTTTCGTCATTTCTACCATCATTTCCTGTTTTGCTCTTTTTAGTGAAACATCCCCAATTTGCTTATCGGGATCAGACGCGTCGTCGCTTCGGTGGACGGCACCCATTGTGAGGAATCGGCGTACGATCTATAATGGCAGTGATCTGGAGTCCTGCCTGTGCCAGCGCCCGAATGGCGGCTTCTCTACCTGGACCTGGACCCTTGACGTACACCTCCACTTTCCGCAACCCCATTTCATACGCTTCCTTTGCGGCACGCTCGGCCGCCAACTGCGCTGCGAAAGGTGTGCTTTTCTTGGTTCCCCGGAATCCCACTCGCCCTGCGGTTGCCCAGGTCAAGGTATTGCCGTACACATCTGTGATCGTAACATGCGTGTTGTTGTAGGTCGACAGAATATGTACCTTTCCATAAATGTCCGTTACGACCTTTTTCTTTGTCTTTTTTCGCTGCTTCGCCATACTCCTGCAAAATTTCTATGACACAAATTCTACTTCTTACCCGGCGCTTTCTTCTTCCCGGCTACCGTTTTCCGCTTTCCTTTACGGGTTCGGGCATTCGTCCGCGTCCGCTGTCCTCGAACGGGCAACCCCATTCGATGGCGAATACCGCGGTAGCACCCAATATCGATGAGCCGCTTAATGTTCATCTGGACCAAACTGCGCAACTGCCCTTCGACCCGATACTCTTCCTGAATAACATTACGAATTCGCGCAACTTCCTGCTCGTTTAAGTCCTTGACTCGCTTCTGCGGCTCGACCTGTGCTTTCTGGAGAATATCAATGGCGCTGCTTTTGCCAATACCGTAGATATACGTCAACCCGATCCACACGGGCTTGTTTTTCGGCAAATCAACTCCTGCAATCCGTGCCAAGGTTCTGCTCCTCTATTGTTTTACCCCTGTCGTTGCTTATGTTTCGGATTTTTCTTGTTAATCACGTACAACCGCCCTTTGCGGCGAACGATCTTATCATCAGCGCTCCGCTTCTTTACTGATGCCCGAACTTTCATTGCTGCATCCTGTTTATTTGTACCGATACACTATCCGACCCTTGCTCAAATCATAGGGTGACAATTCGACCGCCACCTTGTCTCCCTTGATAATTTTGATGTAGTGCATCCGCATCTTTCCCGATAAATGTGCTAACACCTTGTGCCCATTTTCCAATCGCACAATAAATTGTGCATTTGGCAGGGTTTCTTCCACAACGCCATCAACCCGGATTAAATCTTGTTTTGGCATCCCAATAGTGTATGCTTATGTCCACAACGTCAATACCAGCGGCTCTTTATCCTGCACGACCACCGTATGCTCAAAATGCGCCGAGGGTTTTCCATCAACCGTCCGTATCGTCCACCCATCAGGATCGGTCTTCACATCGGGTGCACCAGCATTCACCATCGGCTCAATCGCCAGTGCCTGTCCAGCTCGCAACTTCACATTGGGAAATTGCGATCGATGGAGCAGCGGCGGAACAAAGTTCGGAATCGGTGGATCATCGTGCAACCGCCGTCCAATCCCGTGTCCCACCAACTCCCGAACAACGGAGAATCCATGCGCTTCCACGTACTCCTGAATGGCACGAGAAATGTGATACACTTTGTTTCGACTCACCGCCTGCGCAATGCCTTTCCATAGAGCCGCTTCCGTCACCGCCAATAGCTGCCGTTTTTCTTCGGAAATCTCGCCAACTGCGAATGTATAAGCTGCATCCCCGTAGTATCCATCCTTTTTGCATCCGCAGTCGATAGAGACAATATCTCCCTCCTGCAATCGATACGGGCCAGGCAATCCGTGCACCACGGCATCATTGACCGAAATGCACAACGTATAGGGATACACCAGATTTCCAACCCGATACCCTTTGAACGCTGGCTCTGCTCCCTGCGAGCGGATATAGTCTTCTGCAATTTGATCCAGCTCTCGGGTTTCGCGCCCCGGCTCGATATACTTTGCAACTACCTCAAAGGTACCCGCCACCACTCGACAGGCTGCTTCCAGCAAATGAAGCTCCGTTGTTGTATGCACGGCTACCGCTTCCATTGCTCCCTGGTTAAAAGCCTCCTATGCCGACACGTCCACGCAATTTGCCGCTTCGCATAAAGCCTTCATAATGCCGCATCACCAGATGCGACTCAATTTGTTGCAGGGTATCCAGCGCCACACCGACGATAATCAGCAAACTGGTCCCGCCAAAGAAAGAAGCAAATAACGAAGAAACGCCCAGCACATTGCTCACAAATACCGGAAGAATTGCAA
>JALWJX010000092.1:0-1129 GCA_026996895.1 Candidatus Kapaibacterium sp. | reverse complement strand
TTGCAACGACCGCTAAAAAGAGGGATCCGGGAAATGTAATGCGAGTCAAAATCCGATCGATATATTCCGCTGTTTGTCGTCCGGGACGCACGCCGGGAATAAATCCTCCCTGCCGTTTCAATGTATCGGCAACTTCCTGAGGATTAAAAACAATTGCTGTGTAGAAGTACGTAAATAGAACAACAATGACGGCATACGCAAATCCATAGAAGAAAGATTGATCACTCCAGATTTGCGCCACAAAATTTGCCCACGGGGCTTCCGGGAAAAAGGTAATGATCGTGTTGGGAATGAACATAATCGCCTGGGCAAAGATGATGGGCATCACCCCTGCCGTATTCACTCGCAGCGGCAGGTATTGCGTTGTACCTCCGTACACTTTTTGTCCCACGATCCGCTTTGCATACTGGACCGGGATCTTCCGGACACCCAGAGTTACCAGTACAATCGCTGCAATAATCCCAACCAACAACCCCAGCAAAATCAAATCGACAATCAGCAAGCGCGACCCCGCCTGAATTAACTGGTACTCTTGCAGCAATGCTATCGGGAACTGCGCAATAATACCGATAAAGATAATCAGCGAGATTCCATTCCCTATTCCACGCTCGGTAATTTGTTCACCGAGCCACATTAAGAACACTGTTCCTGCCGTCATCAACACCACGGCTGTCACTGTAAACAGAAATCCATGTTCTGGTACGACAGGAATCCCCCCTGGTCCCTGCATACTGGCAATTTTAATGCTGACTCCCCACGCTTGCAAAGCAGAGATAAAAACGGTTCCTACCCGCGTCCACTGATTCAGCTTCCGCCGTCCTTCTTCGCCCTCGCGTTGCAGTTTCTGCACCTGCGGGAAGACTACGCCTGCCAGTTGGAGGATAATCGAAGCGGTAATGTACGGCATAATGCCCAAGGCAAAAACTGCTGCGTTGGAAAAAGCACCGCCAACGAAAAGGTCAAACAGCCCAAAGAGCGTATCAGAACTTGCTGTCCCGGCTGCTGCTTTCAACGCCGCAACGTCCACGCCGGGCAACGTAATATGAGCACCGATCCGAACAACTACAAGCACCAGTGCCGTAAAAATGATCCGCTGTCGCAGATCTTCAACTTTTGCGATATTTCGGAA
>JALWJX010000091.1 GCA_026996895.1 Candidatus Kapaibacterium sp. | reverse complement strand
CCAGCAAATATGGGACTGCCCCTTCTGTCCCTTCAACCGTATCCTTCCACAAAATCACGACCGGCACGACGCCTTCCTGTGCGTTCATCATCTCAATGTCATAGGATGCAACTGTCACGACCTTCCCTTCCCATTGAAACCACTTCGACAAATCCACGTTTTGCCAGGTTTGCCCCAGATCCTCAGTCCACCACAACACCGGATCGATCAACACATACAGCCGTCGGCTCTGCTGCTCCCAATCCATTGCAATGAACTTCTCCGGATCTCGCAAATGCCGCTCGATCATCAACACCGAATCCCAGGTCCGCCCATAATCGGCCGTCCGAAGAACCGTGACAACACTGCTCAGATTGGAAAACGCCAGGAATGCTGTATCCTGACCGGTGAAAGTAATGGCGACCACATGTTTACCGGGGATGTAATATCGATAAACGGAATCCACAAACATCCGGCTGGTTTTCTTCCACCGCTCTGGTACAACATTGGGAACATACTGGGTCTCCCAATCCGTGGTCCACTGCGAGTAAGCTGAGAACACCAAACACATCACCCCAATGATCCCTGCTATATATTGCCGCATCGGACTGTCCTTTTGTTGTTGAACAAACCTCTATCGGCTCTGTCTGTTGCTACCTCACAATCTCTTGCGCTTTCGCAATCGGACACAACAGCATACAGGAAGCGGCAAAAGCAGGCACGGTGAAGCATTACCGGATATGCACAATTCAAGCACCGCATTAGGATGGGCACCCGACCGTTCTGGCTACATTGCGCACACCTGTTTGTTTTTCGGAGGCAAGTATACCAATTTCTCTGGAAACAACCAAACAATGAGCAAGGGTGAGAAGGAAGTTTCAGATGGTGTGGCGGGAGTGCAGATTGCCGCGGACATCCACCGGGAATGCACACCTTCGTGTGTCCGAGAGCGCACCCTTCCGTGTGCATTTCTTGCCGGCTAAAGCCGGCGCTCCAGTTACTGGGAGCGCACCCTTTAGGGTGCATTTCTTTGCCGACTCAAGCCGACGCTCTCCTTTCCTCAGCCTGGCTCAGGAACCCCTATGTACGCCACTTTTCGTAAATTGCTATTTGGAGCAGGAAGTGTGGGAAAGGTGCAGAGGAAGCGATGCTCAATCTGGATTTTGCTGGAAAACGGGCGTTGGTATGCGGTAGCTCGCAGGGAATTGGCTATGCTACTGCCGTTCTGTTCGCTGAACACGGCGCCCACGTCACGCTGTTCGCACGCAATGCCGAGCGATTGCAGCAGGCACTGGAAACACTGCCTACCACTCACTCCCAGCAGCACCACGTGCTGGTAGCAGATTTCCAGGATACTGACGCCGTTGCGACAACGCTCCAGAGCTATCTTCCTGAACATCCGGTTGACATTGTGGTGAACAACTCCGGAGGTCCGCCGCCGGGACTGGTGATCGAAAGTTCTCAAGAGGCTTTTCTCCGCGCTTTCCGGCAACACCTGCTGGCAAATCAGACCATTGTGCAACTGGTGCTCCCCCATATGCAACGCCAGCGCTTTGGTCGCATCATCAACATTATCTCCACCTCGGTTCGCGAACCCATTCCCGGTCTGGGCGTGAGCAACACGATTCGGGGTGCTGTCGCCAGTTGGGCGAAGACCCTGTCGCGAGAAGTAGCACCGTGGAATATCACCGTCAACAACGTGTTGCCGGGAGCAACGGACACGCAGCGATTGCGACAGTTGATCGAAAACAAGGCACAGCAAACTGGAAAGTCGGTTCAGGACATTCGCCAGCAACTGCTATCGGAAATTCCGATGGGACGATTTGCGGAACCACGGGAAATTGCCGCAGCCGTCCTCTTCCTCGCCTCCGATGCTGCCAGCTATATCACCGGTGTCAGTCTCCACGTCGACGGTGGGCGAATGCGATGTCTGTAATGGTTGTGTCATAAAACGCAAAACGAAATATGGAAAAACTGAAAAACTTCATCGGCGGAAAATTCGTGGCACCGCATTCCCGGGAATATCTGGAAAATATCGAACCGGCAACTGGCAAAGTGTACTCCCTCGTGCCCAACTCCGATGCGCACGACTTAGAACGGGCGGTAGAAGCAGCAAACAAAGCATTGCCGCAATGGGCGGCAACGCCGCTGGAACAGCGCGCTGCTATCTTAGCCCGAATCGGAGATTTGATCGAACAACACTTAGATACTTTCGCCGAAGCGGAATCCATCGATACCGGCAAACCCATTACCTTAGCTCGAACCATCGATATTCCCCGCGCTGCCCGGAACTTCCGATTTTTTGCTCACATTCTGGAAGGTTTTGCATCGGAATCTTATGAAATGCCTGAAACTGCGCTGAATGTCACGCTACGTCAACCGGTTGGCATCGCGGGCTGTATCTCTCCGTGGAATTTGCCACTGTATCTGTTCACCTGGAAGATTGCACCGGCGTTAGCAGCAGGGAATTGCGTTATTGGCAAACCGTCCGAGATTACGCCGATGACCGCATTTCTGCTGGGGAAAATCTGTCAAAAAGCGGGATTGCCGCCGGGCGTGCTGAACATTCTGCACGGCGAAGGCAAAACCATTGGTAGCGCCATCGTTGCCCATCCTGCTATTCCTGCCATTTCCTTCACGGGTGGCACCCGAACGGGCGCTGAAATTGCCCGCATTGCTGCTCCAATGTTCAAAAAGCTCTCGCTGGAACTCGGTGGTAAAAATCCCTTCATCGTCTTTGCCGATGCTGACTACGAACAGGCACTCCAGACCGCCATCCGCTCCGCTTTCTCGAACCAGGGACAGATCTGCCTGTGCGGCTCCCGCATTTTTATCGAGCGCCGCATCTACAATCGATTCCGGAAAGATTTTGTCGAAGCAACGCAGAAGCTGACCGTTGGCGATCCGCTCAAACCTACAACGAAAGTGGGAGCGGTCATCTCAAAGCAGCACTTTGAAAAAATTCTCTCCTACATCGAACTGGCAAAAATTGAAGGCGGGCGTCTGCTCACTGGTGGTCACCCCGTGAAACTCAAAGGACGCTGCAAAAATGGCTGGTTCATTGCCCCAACGGTCTTTGACCGCCTCTCCCCTCTTTGCCGCACGAATCAGGAAGAAATCTTTGGACCGGTTGCAACACTGATGCCATTTGAAACGGAAGAAGAAGTTCTGGAATACGCCAACAGCGTCCGCTACGGATTAGCAGCTTCCGTCTGGACGCGCGACCTGCAACGTGCTTTGCGAGTGAGCCGCACGCTGCAAAGCGGCATCGTCTGGGTGAACTGCTGGATGCTTCGGGATCTCCGTACTCCTTTTGGCGGGATGAAAGATTCCGGTGTTGGAAGAGAAGGCGGCTACGAAGCGCTGCGATTCTTTACAGAGCCCAAAAATGTTTGTCTAAAATATTAAGCAGCATCTCTGCTGCCAACTGCTTATGGAACGCCTCTTTATTGATATCGCTTTGATCTGGGTGGTGAGCATCCTGATTATGCTCCCCTTCGCCCGGCTGAAATTTCATCCCATCTTAGCCTTTATTGCCGCTGGTATGCTCATTGGTCCGTATGGGCTGAAAATCATTACCCACGCGGAGAACATCAAAATTTTAGGTGAGATCGGCATTGTGCTCCTCCTGTTTACCATCGGCATTGAATTTTCCCTCAAAACCTTCTGGCGTATGCGCCGGTTCACGCTGATGGGAGGCTTATTGCAATGGGGCTTTTCGACGCTGGCGCTCCTCCCTGTTTTGTACTTCTTCCCGATTTCTAACCCTTTCACCGGCATTGCCATTACTGCCGCTTTCGCCCTTAGCAGCACGGCGCTGGTCTTGAATTTGCTGCAATCGCAGGGGATGCTGACAACGTTCTACGGTCGAATTGCCACTGGTATCCTGATTTTCCAGGATCTTGTCGCCGTAGCGCTAATGTTTCTCCTCCCAACACTCCTCAGTGCTCGCGTATCCACAACAACACTGCTTACCTTAGGACAAAGTCTGGTGTTTCTGATCGGACTGATGCTGGTGAGTATCAAAGTTATCCCCTGGCTCTTGCACAAAGTACTGCAACACACTTCGCGCGAAACCCTCCTCCTGTTGCTGATCACGCTGTGTTTCGGCATCGGATGGTTCACACACGCTATCGGGCTTTCCTTAGCCCTGGGTGCTTTCGTGGCTGGCTTGAGCATTTCAGAATCGGATTTCAACATCGAAGCAATAGGACACCTTTCCCCCTTCCACTCCGTCTTTGCTAATTTCTTTTTCGTCTCCGTTGGACTGGCAATCGACCTGCACTTTCTCGTCGACCATCTCCTGACAATTGCCGCTGCCACGCTGATACTGATGCTGATCAAAGCGGGGATCCTGACTGGCGTCCTGCTCTTCCTCAAAGTTCCCATTCGATTTGCCGCCCTGGTCGGGATTCTACTCGCTCAGGTAGGAGAATTCTCTCTGGTTTTGCTGGAAAGCATTCAAACCGCTGCGACACTTCCAGCAACATTGCATAACTTTCTCATCAGCATCGTGATCTTCAGTATGATCCTCACCCCCTTCCTTGCCACTGCCCTTCCAGCCATCGAGCGGTGGATGCAGCGCTGGGTGCAACCAGATCTTGCACCTGCACCACTGGAGGATCAGGAGGAACAACCGCTGGAGCTACAAAACCACATCATCATCGTGGGATTCGGCATTGTAGGACGCGCGGTGGCGCAGGCGGCAATCACTGCAAAAATTCCCTATCTGGTCATTGAGGCAAACTACACCACTGTCCAGCAGGAAAAGCAAAAAGGGACGAACATTTTATTTGGTGATGCCAGTAACATCCATCTTCTGGAAAAAGCCGGGCTATCCCGCGCACGAATTATCGCGCTGACGTTCCCACAGGCAACCGACGCCGTGACCATCATTCGCTCCGTTCGCAAACTTCACCCTGACATTCCCATCATTGCACGATCCCTGTTCGCCTCTCAAATGACCCTGCTCTACAGCGCTGGTGCTACGGAAGTGATCTGTGATGAGCTGGAAACTGGAACAACAATGTTCTCACAAATCCTGAAAGCGTACCTTTTAGAAGACAGTGGCTTCTTACAGTTCCGGGAGCAACTCCGACAGGCTACGTACCAGCAAGCGGCACCCTCTGTTGCTCCTGTCTCACCAGCAGCAATATCATCGCCGGATATGAGCTTACATACGCTGAACATTACCTCCGAATCTCCACTGGCTGGAAAAACCTTACAGGAACTGGATCTATCGAAGCAATTTGGTATCCTGGCCGTCGGCATCGCTCGCCCCAATCACCCCTACACCATCCCCTCCGCTGACACAGCGTTGCAGCCGGGCGATCAATTGTTACTGGTAGGTCCCAGGGAAAAAATTCGCACCTTTCTGCAGCAGATGCTGATCGATACCATTCAGTCCCATCAGCAGGATCGAGACCAATCTCTGTGAGCATCACCCGTTTTATTCCCTTTGCAAAAAGCAATGTTTCACAAAACGGATTTTTTTAATGGCTGCATTATTTGGTGCTCGTCGACTGGAAGAACTTCTTCGCCGGGTTGCAGGACTCAACATTGACAAAAGCGATGTCAAACGCGTTACGGATCTGCTGGGCAAAAAACTCAATGACCTGCTGATCGTTGGTGTCCGGAATGCCAGCTACAACGGGCGTGACGTCGTGATGCCACCAGATCTTCCACTCACCATGGGATTTCTGGAAAGCATCAAAGAGTTCAAAAAGTATGAAGAAGAAATCGAGCTGCAACCCATCCTGGAGCATCTGGCAACGTATCCTCCGTTAGAACGGGAACTCAGTGTGGACGTTGAGCAAATGCTTCCGGAAATTGCAGGGGCACTACTGCTGATCGCTGCCCGAACGATGAAAACGATCGATCCGGGTGTCAAAAATCCCGATACGGCGTTGTGGGAACGTGTTGCCCAGGTAATGGATCTAACGCTGTAACCTTTACAGAGTGCAGGTCCAGGACCAACACCGCGCCGACTCCTGCAGTACACGGACGCCGGTAGCGATGCTTCCGTGAAAGTGCAGGCTATGGTCACGAACACCCCAGTGTTGAACTCACGACAGGGAAATTTTTCTGCATACGTAATTTCGTGTTCATCCGAGATTCGCTATCTTTGCTGTTGGAGAAACGGGACAGCGCAGAATCAATGGAACAAAAATCAAAGAACAAAGTCGTGCAGCAGTACCAAACAGGTGTGTTCATTACAGTGATTGGCAATGTAGCAGCCGCTATTGTTTTCTTCCTGTTCTCTTTTTTCACACCGGAGTCCTTCCGTTTCTGGTTCCGCATCGCTGCACTCATTCTGGTGCTGGCTGCTATTGCAATGCTGCTTTTCTGGCTTCGGCTTCGGCAAAAGTTTAAAGTGTAACAATACAGGATTCAGCGTGAATGGGCTACCAGGAATTGGTTGATCGGCATCAAAACACGTTACAGGCGGCGATACAGGCACAATTGCAACGACATTTCTACGCCCACTGGAATGAAGTTCCCAGCGGCAAGATCTATGGGGAAACAGCTAACGCCGAAGGTCAAAAAGCATTCGAGCAGCGGCTCAACTCGAAATTCACCGATCTGCTACAACATTCCGAGGATCACTGGATTGGAGAAGAAGAATCTCCCTACGGCTTTGCGCTCAACGTTCTTTATCCCCAGACTTCGACAGAGCGCCTGATCGCCAATCTTCAATCCGCCGCACAACAGTGGCAATCACTCTCAGCAGAGACGCGAGCGGCTATCCTCATCGAAGCCTTAGAGTGTGCCAGTAAACATTTTTTTGAAATTGCCTACGCAACAATGCACACCACGGGACAGGGGTTTGTAATGGCTTTCCAGGCTTCTGGTCCCCACGCCTTTGATCGAGCCTTAGAAGCCATTGCGATGGGCGTTATCGAACTTTCGCACATCCCATCGACCGTACGGTGGGAAAAACCGATGGGAAAATTCCAGATTGTTGCCAACAAATCCTACTACGCATTGCCGAAAGGTGTCGGTGTGGTGATTGGCTGTAGCACTTTCCCTGTCTGGAACTCCACACCGGGGATCTTTGCAAACCTTATCACTGGCAATCCGGTGATTGTCAAACCGCATCCGAAAGCCGTCCTCCCTATTGCGATCCTTGTTGCCAGCTTGCAGCAGACCTTCGCAGATCTCCAACTGGATCCTCACATTATCCAGTTGGCAGTGGACAGCAGTGAACAGCCACGCACAATGGAATTGGTCCTGCATCCTGCTGTAGCATTGATCGACTTTACTGGTAGCACGACCGTTGGCAACAAAATTGAACAGGCAGTTCTTCCGTACAAGAAAGAAACTTTTATGGAAAAATCCGGCGTCAATGCCATCATCCTTGACAGCGTCGCTAACCTGGACGCCGTGCTGGATAATATTGCTTTCAGCATCGCTCTCTACAGCGGACAGATGTGCACTGCACCGCAAAATATTTTTATTCCCGACACGGGTGTTGCTACTCCGGAGGGCGTATTGGATTTCGATGCGATCGCTCAGCGACTTATTGAGCGGCTCAACGCTCTGCTGGAAAATCCCAAAATGGGACCAGGGACCTTAGGCGCTATCCAATCTCCTGCAACGCTGAAGCGAATCGAAAAGGCGCGGTCATTGCAACTTCCCATCCTTCGAGATTCCCACCCGCTGGAAATGCCACAGTTTCCCGATGCTCGCACCGCAACGCCCCTGTTGTTGAAAGCACCGTTCGGTGCAACGGACATTTACGAACACGAATGGTTTGGACCGATCAATTTTTTGATCCCGGCACCTTCGTACCAGGCAGCCGTTGAAGCTGTTACTCGAAGTGCCCAATTGAATGGAGCTTTGTCCAGTCTGGTGTATACTACGGACGAAAGCAAGAAACAGGAAGCGATTGCGAATATTGCACTGCGGGGCAAAACGCCGCTGGGAATCAACTTCACTGGCTTCATCTGGATCAATCAGTCGACCGCCTTCACAGATTACCACGGCAGCGGTGGCAATCCAGCAGGGAACGCAACCTTTACCGACAGCGCTTTCATTAGCCGGCGCTTCAATATCGTTGGAGTTCGCGAGATTCCGGGAACTCCGGCTTAACTGATAACTTAACAGCATTGACAGGTGCAGGGTCTCGACTTTGACAACAACGCAGTTTGATCCATAAAAAGGCAACTGGTACTATTGCAATTGCTCCTATGAGCCTCTTTGATGTCATCCTCATCCTTGTCGCTTTTGGTAGCGTTGCGTTGCTGTTACATCCCCGCCTGATTCACAATCGCTTCTGGCGAGCGGTCGTTACTCCCTTAGCCTCCATCATTGGCAGTGGATTCTTAGTTGTCGCTCCCCTCCTGTATTTCTCCGTAGGAAGCTATGCACTCATCGCAATGGCTGGCATTGTGCTGCTGGCGTATACCATCGGAGCTGCTATCCGCTTCAATATCCAATTCGTGGAACCTTTCCTGGAACAACCTTCGGATCCTCACCTGCGATGGACAAAATTGATCAGAGAATTAGAGCGATTTTCCAATCTCATCCTCTCCTTTGCCTACATTGTCTCTGTCGCCTTTTATCTCCGCTTGCTTGCATCCTTTGTTTTCGAGGGTATTGGATACAAAAATGAACTGCTGGAAAATGTTTTGACGACCACAGTCCTGCTTACGATTGGCATTGTCGGCTACCTTCGTGGATTGCAGCAACTGGAATTCCTGGAAGAATATTCCGTGGCAACGAAATTAGGGATTATTGCAACCTTATTGCTTGGATTGTTTTTCTACGACCTCCACCATCCCCACTTCCCGATGCACACAAAAGCGTTTTCCTGGACAACCTTAGAAATCCTGGGAGGAATTCTTCTGGTTGTCCAGGGCTTTGAAACTTCCAAGTACTTAAAAGGGATGTACTCCATTCAGGAGCGGGTACAGAGTATGCGGACAGCGCAGATCATTTCCGGGATCATTTACATTGTCTTTGTGGCGCTTATTACCCCGCTGCTCTATCACCTCAATTTTCAGAGCATTGATGAAACCGCCATTATTCAGCTATCCCGTTACGCTTCCATCGTCCTGCCGTATCTTTTGATCCTGGGTGCAGTTATGAGCCAGTTCAGCGCTGCCGTCGCAGATACCATTGGGTCGGGAGGACTCCTCAGCGTAGAAACACACGGCACTATCTCCTTCAAAACTGGCTATCTGATGGTTACCCTGATTGGAAGCGCTTTGGTGTGGAGCGCCAACATCTTTGAGATTATCACCCACGCTTCCCGCGCTTTTGCACTGTATTATCTCCTCCAGGTCCTGATCGCTATGATTTTTGCCAGATACCAGAAGCTTTCTGGCCGTGCCATTGCATTCTTTGTCCTTGCCCTAATCCTCCTCTTCATCGTCATTTTCGGCAAACCAGCAGGATAATCAGCTTTCAGTGTTGATGCTCATCAGGAAACAGGGGAACCAAAGTGTCAATGCTGATAGCGTGAGAATTGGGCAACCAGCCGGGTTGCCTCCACAGGTGTGCGACCAAATGCCAGTGCTGGTGGCGTGAGAATAAGTTGAGTGCTGCCACTTATCAGGGAAAAGGGAGAATTCCTGGAATGCCAGGAATTCCCCCATCTGCCGCCTGCGCTCTGCGCCTTAGCTTTCTTCGCCCAACTGCTGACGTAATCGCTCGATCACCGCCTTATCTTCCAGGGTCGTAATATCGCCGCGAATGACGCCACTGGTTACAATTTCCCGCAGCAGTCGCCGCATAATTTTCCCACTTCGCGTTTTGGGCAATGCATCAGTAAATCGGATTTCATCGGGTTTGGCAATCGGTCCAATTTCTTTGCCAACGTGCTCCCGAAGTTCCTGTCGGAGTTTTTCCGTTTCTTTGACCCCGGCTTTCAGCACTACGAAAGCTACCAGGGCATTACCTTTGATTTCATCCGGACGGGCAACTACCGCCGCTTCAGCAACTGATGGATGCGATACCAACGCGCTTTCTACCTCGGCTGTACCAAGCCGGTGCCCGCTGACATTGACCACATCATCGATCCGTCCCATAATCCAGAAGTACCCATCTTCATCTTTCCGCGCACCGTCACCGGTGAAGTAGTAGCCATTTCGATCCTTCGTTGGCGGGAACTTGCTCCAGTACACTTCCTTATACCGCTTGGGATCACCAAACAGCGTGCGGAACATTGAGGGCCACGGGTGTTTGACTACCAGATATCCCCCTTCATTCGCTTTGCAGGAGGTACCATCACTCCGAACTACATCCGCCAGAATTCCCGGCAAAGGCAAAGTCGCACTTCCCGGTTTCAGCGGGGTTGCACCCGGCAGCGGCGAAATCATAATCGCACCCGTCTCAGTCTGCCACCACGTATCCACAATCGGACATCGCTTGCCGCCAATAACAGTGTAATACCACATCCACGCTTCCGGATTGATCGGTTCTCCAACGGTTCCCAATAACCGCAAAGAAGAGAGATCGTGCTTTCGTGGATAGCTCTCGCCCCACCGCATAAATGCCCGGATCGCCGTTGGCGCAGTGTAGAAAATGGTGACTCGATGTCGCTCCACAATATCCCAGAATCGATCGGGTGCCGGATAGTTTGGCGCTCCTTCGTACATCAAGACGGTGGCACCATTTGCCAGTGGACCGTACACAATGTAGCTGTGTCCTGTTACCCACCCAATATCCGCAGTACACCAGTACAGATCATCATCGTGCAGATCGAAAACCATCTTGGTGGTATACGTTACCTGGGTCATATACCCACCAGTTGTATGCAGCACCCCTTTCGGCTTGCCAGTCGAGCCACTGGTATAGAGAATAAACAACGGATGCTCACTGGATAACCGCTCTGGTTTACACACCGGCGATGCTCCTTCCATCAGCTCGTGCCACCAGTGATCACGTCCCATCTTCATATTGATTTCCGTACCGGTACGGCGGTACACAATGACATTTTTCACCGTCGGTGCTTTCTTTAACGCCTCATCCACAGCATCTTTCAGCCGCACTTCATTCCCTCGCCGCCACGCAGCATCCTGAGTAATCACCAGCTTTGCTTTTGAATCGTTAATCCGCTCCCGCAGCGCTTCGGCTGAAAATCCTCCAAAGACCACGTTGTGTGTTGCCCCAATTCGGGCACACGCCAGCATCGCAATAACCGCCTCGGGAACCATTCCCATATAAATAGCCACCACATCTCGCCGCTTGATTCCTAAGGATTTCAAAACATTGGCGAACTTGTTGACCTCATTATACAAAGCATCATACGTCAAAATACGCTGATCACCCGGCTCGCCCTCCCATACAATTGCAGCTTTATTCCGCCGCCAGGTAGTAATGTGCCGATCCAGACACTGATACGAAGCGTTTAACTGCCCACCAATGAACCAGCGAACAAATGGATACTTCCACTCAAAAGCCCGATCCCACTTCCGGAACCAATCTAACGCTTCCGCCTGCCTTTCCCAAAATGCCACCGGATCTTTTTCCGCTTCTCGGCGGAGTCTTTTGAGTTTTGTGAACGAGCTCAAATGCGCACGTTTTTTGAACTCTTCCGAAGCTTCAAAGACCCGCTGCTCACGCAACACCGATTCAATTTCTGCTGTCGTCGTTACTTGCTGTGCTCGCTTCGGTGCCGCTTTCTTCGATGCTTTCCTCGAGCGCCCTGCCGCTTTTTTCTTTGCCATCAGAATTCCCTTAGTTGTTAAACAAACGACCCGAAAAAGCCTTTTTTAAAGGACTTTAAATTTAGGAAATTTTTCGATGGTAGCCAAACTCTTTCAGAGAATCCCATCCATTACTCCCGCTTCTTTCATCTCATTGACATCCTTGTTCACAAGAGTTTTGTAATTTTGCAATTTTCAAACCAATCAGAAACAACCCGGAAGGGCAACTGGAATGGCGATTCGGATCGCAATTAACGGCTTTGGGAGAATTGGGCGTCTGGTCTTTCGGCGAGCTATCACGGAGTCGTCCCTGCACATCGTCGGTATCAACGATTTGACCGATGCCGCAACCCTGGCTCATCTGCTGAAATTTGATTCTGTCCACGGTAAATTCGCTGGCACCGTCGCTTCCGATCAGAATTTCCTTGTGGTCAACGATCAGCGCATTCCGATTTCTGCTTCTAAAAATATCAGCGACATTCAGTGGGATTGGGACAACATCGACATTGTCATTGAAGCAACAGGCGTCCATCGAACCCGCGCTGCTTGCGAAGAGCATCTCAAAATGGGGGCAAAAAAAGTGGTACTTACCGCTCCAGCCAAAGATCCCGTGGATGCAACGGTGGTGCTCGGTGTCAATGACCACATTCTTACCGGAAATGAAAAAATCATTTCCAATGCTTCCTGCACAACCAATTGTCTGGCACCAATGGTCAAGGTGCTCCACGACAACTTCGGCATCGAAACCGGCTTTATGCTCACCGTCCACGCTTACACTAACGATCAACGCATTCTGGATCTGCCACACAAAGATCTGCGTCGAGCACGGGCTGCAGCGGTAAATATCATTCCCACAACCACTGGCGCCGCAAAAGCGGTGGGATTGGTAATGCCGGAACTTCAGGGCAAACTGGATGGCTTTGCGCTGCGCGTTCCGGTCGCTGATGGATCTATTACCGACCTGACAGCAGTGTTGCAGAAACCCGCTTCGATTGAAGAAATTAATGCTGCTTTCAAAGAAGCTGCTGAAACTTCCTTAGCGAACATTCTGGAATACTCCGAAGATCCTCTGGTTTCTTCAGACATCGTGGGGAATCCCCATTCCTGCATTTTCGACGCCCTCTCAACGAAGGTTCAGGGGAATCTGGTCAAAGTCCTTGGTTGGTACGATAATGAATGGGGCTATGCCAACCGTATCGTGGATTTAGTTTTGAAACTTGCTTCCCTCACTCCAGCACAATAGGAGCCTTACCAGATGATCCGCTCGATCGATGAATTACCCCTGAAGCAGGAAACCGTGCTGATTCGAGTCGACTTCAATGTGCCAATGAATGAAAATCGCGAGATCACCGATGATCTCCGCATCCGAGCTGCTTTGCCGACCATCCAAAAAGTCCTCAGCGAAGGGGGGAAAGCAGTCCTTATGTCCCATCTGGGACGTCCGAAAGGACAACGCAAGCCCGAATTTTCACTGGAACCGGTCGCCAGCTACCTTTCCAAACTGCTCCGAACCTCCGTCAATTTTATTCCTGATTGCATTGGGGAAACGGTCAAAGCAGCCATCGATCACATCGACTATGGCGAAGTCGTCCTGTTAGAAAACCTCCGGTTCTATCCCGGAGAAGAAGCGAACGATCCGAAATTTGCGCAGACTTTAGCGTCTCTGGGGACCGTCTATATCAACGATGCTTTCGGCACCGCCCATCGTGCTCACGCCAGCACCGTCGGAGTTCCCCAGTTGATGGATGTCAAGGGGGCTGGCTATCTGTTGCTTAAAGAAATCCGCTATCTGAAAGAAGCAGTGGACAATCCCGCTCATCCTTTTGTCGCTATTTTCGGCGGCGCAAAAATCAGCGGGAAAATTGAACTCATCGAGCGGTTTCTCCGCCGATGCGATCAGCTCCTCATCGGCGGTGGTATGGCTTTTACATTCTTCAAAGCTTTGGGCAAAGAAATCGGGAAATCCATTCTGGAAGAAGAAAAAATCGCCTTCGCGCGCGCCCTGCTGGAGCAAGCAGAGCAAATACCTGCTCAATTG
>JALWJX010000090.1 GCA_026996895.1 Candidatus Kapaibacterium sp. | reverse complement strand
CGGGAACAATGCCCAGATTGCCACTGGTATCGGCATAAGTGAGGTACAGCGCAGGACTTCCATAAGTCTCGAGAGCCCGAAGGAATTCCTCCCAATTCTGTGCTTTCTGAAGTTTGTAGAAAGCCGTTGCTTCGTCGGTAAGTTCAAATCCTGTCCACTGGATTGCCAGCGCATACTGATGGAGAAAGCGTTCAGCAAACCGGAGCGTGTCGCCCAGTATGGCGAGCACAGTGATCAGGTGGTGCGGGGTGATAATGGGTCCGTGGCGGGTAGAAGCAATGCGTACAACCAGGGGATCGGCATTCCGAACCCTGATCGTGTCATAGCGAACGTTCAACGGACGTTTGTGCGAAGGTGTTGCAAAATAAAATTTTCCGGTGGAGTCCAGACGTTCTACAAAGAAGTCACAATCGTCAGCCATCATATTGGTCATTCCCCAGGCAATTGCTTCATTGCGCCCAACGATGACGAAGGGTAGACCCGGAATCGTCAATCCGGCGACGTGCAAGGAGGGAGCAATCAATTGCACGGCGTACCAGCGAGGGGGGAGGAAATAGGTCAGATGAGGGTCGCTGGAAAGAAAAATCCGATCTTGCGACTTGATTGCCCACGAATTGCTACCAGCAGCGGTCTGGAAAAAGAGTGCAGTAGACGGGCGGTGAGGATTCAGGAGGCGGGAAAGTGGAGTAAACAGAGAACGAAACGGTGTAGATTGCAGGGAGTCGTTGGAGTACCAGTTGAGAGGGCGATCGACGATCGTGGGAAGTGTATCGGAAGGAAGAGGAGGGAAAAGTTGCATTGCCCGATCAATACCCAGCGTATCGGCAATGGCGCCGAAGGCAAGATCCGTCCAGTACGAAAGGTTCAACTCCCACGCCATCAGGCGAGCCAGGACGAGGCAATCCAGAACAGACCAGGGGTCGGGAGAGTAGCGAAGCAGCGAAAATTCCAGCGGCAGTGTTGCAGTACGGATAAATGCATTCACGCCGGATGCGTATGCTTCCAGTGCCTGGCGCGTTGCCAGTGGCAACTGCTGCACCAGTTTACTGGCAAGCACAGGAAGCTGCAACAGCCGCATTGTATAGTCAACCGGTACAAAGTCTTTGCCCAGGATTTCCGCCAGTGCCCCTTTACCGAATCGGCGGAAGAGATCCATCTGCCACAGTCGATCTTGAGCGTGGAGATAACCCAGAGCGAAGAACACATCCGGTTCGGAATTACCAAAAACAGCCGGAATGCCGTATTGATCCCGAACGACCAGAACGGTATCGGAAAGATTCGGGAAAGAGAGCGTCGTTGTGTACCGGGGAAGTGTCTGGCGAAGCAGGAAATATCCCAGTGTAGCGAATCCTGCCAGGAGGACCAGGAGCACCAGAAGGCAGCCGGTCAAAGAAAAACGTCGCATAAGTTCAGGCGGTAATCCATCCTTGTTCGATGTACCATTGCAACGTTTCCGGGACGCCCTGATCGATTTCTACTTCCTGCCGGTAGCCCAGTAGGCGTTTTGCTTTGTCGACGGAGCAGATCCAGTATGGCTGAATGAAGTCCCGCCCTTTATCCAGATTGAACACCGGTGGTTTCGTTGAAAAGCGACCCAGGAACTCGGAGAACCCGGCGATGGTGAGTACCAGAGCGTGCGGAATCTTGACCTTAAAATACCGTCGTTTCCCGGCAGCGCGGATGACGGTCGTTCCCACTTCTTCCCAGGTGTAAAAACGTTCGGAGGAAATAAAGAAGATTTCGCCAGCAGCCTTCGGGGACTCGAAAGCTAAGAGCGTTCCACGGACCAGATCAGCTACGTGAACGAGGCTGACGTACTTTTCTTTGAGCCCAATGAGGGGGACAATGCCTCGAACAATTGTCTGGAAGAGGGCAACCAGTGCTGCATCGCGGGGTCCATACACGGCTGGTGGGCGGATGATGGTCACGGGAAGTTGATCCTGCACCGCAAGGACCTCCCGTTCCGCTGCCGCTTTGCTGCGCCCGTAAGCAGTAATGGGATGTGGAGGGGTGTCTTCGATGACCGGTTGATCCAGAGAAGGGGCGGGACCAACGGCTGCTAAGCTGCTCATATGGAGAAAACGCTGGATGGTCGGATTGTAGCGCAGCACTGCTTGCAGCAAATTGCGTGTTCCTTTCTGGTTTGCTTCAAAATATCCCCGCTCGGAGCGCGCAGCAATCACCCCTGCAATGTGGAAAACTCCTTCAATTCCCTGAACTGCTTGTTCCAAGCTCTGCACATCTTGCAGCGATCCTTCTACCAATTCCACCGGTTTGTTTGCTAACCATTGGAGATTGCTGGTTTTCCGAACCAAACAGCGGACCGCGTACCCACGTTCCAAAAGCAGATCAACTAAATGGCTGCCGACAAATCCCGTTGCGCCTGTAACCAGAACTTTCATCGGTTTCCATTGCAAAGTTCTACAAAGCCGCAAAGATACGACATTTCGCCGGTGCATTGCATTGCAAGCAGCCAACGGGGTAGAAGTAATGGCAATGCCAGCAGGCATAAAGCGGGAGATAAGCGGACGTTCGGACACTGAGAAGCAGAATGACAGGAGCCAGACGCCAAGCATTTGTTGTTTCCGGGGAAGTATTGCGCCACGTAGAACAGCACAAAGCAAGGAGCTCAAAAAGAGCAAGAAAGCTGTGGTGAGGAGGAGAAATTACGGAATAGCTATGCCGGAGCTGTAATTTCGACAATTTCGCCTAAAGCGTACTCGGCTCCGTTGATGCGGAGTTGTGCTCCATTTTCTCCAAAACGGACGGCTTCGATGGTTCCTCTGGAGAAAATCGTTGTCTGAATCGGACTATTATCTCCTGCTCTGGCTTCAATGTCGACAGTGTAAGTTCCTTGAGGCAGGATATTGCCATTGTCGTCCCGTCCATCCCAGGTGAGCCAGTAGGTTCCAGATGGCTGACTACCCTGGGAAAAAGTGCGGACGACGGTGCCGCTGCTGTCTTTGATGCGGACCGTAACGGATTTTGCCGGCAAGGCAAGCTGATAACCAATGCTGGTCGGTGAGCCATTCCAGCCAATGCGGGCGCTTTCGACCGTAGCGAGTTTGCCGATGAGGGAAGCAGCCGAAAGATTGGTGATGGATTGGCTCAGCACAAGATTTGTCTGGATTTGCTGCTCTAAGAGATTTTTCATCGTGACTAATTGCTCGACCTGTGAAAATTGGGCAAGCTGGGCGACAAACTGCTCATTGTTCATTGGCTCTAAGGGATTCTGGAGGCGCAGTTGAGCGGTCAGCAGCTTGAGAAATTCTTCTTTGCCCAGTTGCCGTTCATTGCGTTGTGGAGGCGTTAGATTCGCATTGGGAGCGGTTGTCTGCGTTCGGTTGATTGCTTCTGCCATTGGTCTATACCTCTTGGTCCACCTGTTGACTCAGTTCGTATAATGTTGACAACATTTCCAGATATTCGCGCTGGGATTCATACTGCTGATTCCCTGAGTGTCCCATCTGCTGCTGCAAAGAATGTTCCAAGATAGTTCGGTGGTCATCTGTCGCCACCTGTACCGTGACATCTTGCAAAGAGAGACGATGGGTCGCCAGCGCTTCCCGCAGCAAAGGAAGACGCTTTTCAAATGTTTCTTTGACGCTTGATTTCTCGACAAACATTCGGAGCGTTACTCGATTGCCGGTGATGGTGATCGCAATGTCGACACTTCCCAGATTTTCTGGCTGAAGCGTGAACCGGACGCGGGATGTGGGAATATTCCGCTGCTTCGCTCCAGCGATAAAAGCAGCCAGTATTGAGGGCAGTTGCGCCATTGGCATACGAACGAGGAAGGATGGTGCAGAAGCTGGCATTGAAGTACCCGGCAAAGATTCGCCAGTATGTGCCACCGTGCGGGTTCGGGATGCGCCATCTATCGGTGAAAGATCTTCGGTGAGCTGTAAGGGTGGATCCTGTAGAGCCGTTTCCGAGGCTTCAGCGAAGGAACTGGTTATCGAAGGTGGTATGACGCCAGCAGCATTGTGTTGCCGCTGGAAAGAGTGGGAAGCCTGCTGGTGGTTACCCTGCGAATTGGCATTGCTTTCCCGGTGAGATCGTTGAGCCGAGCGGGGAGCGGTTGCAGGGAAGTGCTTTGGATACGGCGAGTTCGGTGTCCGGATCGAGGGCGAAGGTGGTGAGGTCATAACGGTCGAAGTTACGGGGGTGTCGGCTGGTGAAGATGGCGAAGAATGCAGTTTTTCCTGCTGTGTTCCCTCAGCCGGCTTTTTACTCATAGTTGTGGAAGGATCGGTGATGGTAATGGATGGGGAGCTGACAGAAAGAACAGGGGTAGATGGGGCAATGTGCATTGCAGTCTGGGCGGAGGATGCAGTGGTGACGGTCGGTGGACGGTAGCTGATCGTTGCCGCCGGTGACTGGATTGTGAGCTGATGGATAGAAGGGCTGGGTGACGCAGAAGGTGTAGAGCCAGTTGGTGACGATAGCCCCGGCGAGGGTGAGAGCGGTTCCAGCGGCGAAGTGCTGGGCAGTGGTCGCATTTCGTTCTCTGCTCTGTTCTGTGCTGCAGAAGTTGGTAAATGCAGTGCACCGAGTTGCGTTCCGGTGGTCTGACGGAAAGAGCGATCGGTGATGAGAGATTGCTGCATTGTGCCAACCTGCCGTGCTACGCGGAAAGTGGTCTGCTTGCGTATGCCGATCGCCGTTTTGCGTAGCGTTGCCATTGAAGCAGAGCGGCGATACGAAGATTTTTGAATGTTGCCAGCTTTGTTTTGATATAGTACCGTTTTCGGAATGGAGGATGGGACCGCACCCTTCGCCTGTTTCGGTGCCTGAGCGACTGAAGAAGTGAGTGGTTGCCGGGAGTGTTGCAAAGCTTTTCCAGTGTGGGCATCCCTGTTGGGACGCAGGCGTTGTTTACTGTCCGAGATGGAGGGAGTGGTGATCTTATCTGTGGTTACCCTATTGGAGTGCAGGTGTTGTCCATTATCCGGCGCATACGTGGGGAATGTTGGCAATCCCCTTTCGCTACCGGGAGTTGAACGTAGCCGCGTTTGTAGTGTTGCACCTCTGGAAAAAGGTGCGGTGGAAGTTCGCAGAGTTGGGATAATAGCTGCTTTCTCTGACAGCGCTGGTTGCCGCGAGGTAGCATCCAGGGTGGCTGTGCTCACGTCGTGTTGCTTACCTAAGAGGGAAGCTACTGGTGCCAACGGAGCGTGCGAATTTTGCTGTACGCCAGCGCTGGAAACTGAGGATGTCGGCGTGGAACGAAGGAGCACCTGGTGGTGCGGTCGGAGCGAAGGTGAAACAAGAGAGCGAGTTATCTTTGTGGACAGTGTTTGCTCCGGTTGGTGCAGCCGGGGAAAAGCTGCAGTAAGGGAGTGGTGTAGAGTGTGAGAGGAGCGCTGGAGCAAGCTGCTACTCTCAGGAGAAGCCTGGGATAGGGGCACTTGACGAATAGATGCCTTTTCTGCTCCGTTTCTGGAAATGTGCCGAGTCCGGCTGTAGTCAGCGAGCGGGGATTGAGGTTGTCGGGACTGAGCATAGCGCAATGGTGTAGCCGATAGCTCCAAAGAGCCGTTTAGCAGCCGCGGGGGCTTTGGTGTGCGGGGGACACTTCGCTGCTGTAAGAGTTGGGACGGTAAGGCTGCCGGACGATGGTTCAAAACAGGTCGAGGGTGAGAAGAAAGACGACTTATTGCAGCAATAGTTGCCGCTGATGGAAAGCGAAGATGATGGGAGGTCGTTCTGTAAAGCATAACAAGAGGCTTCTTGACTTTCTTTCCCTGTATTCGGGAAAATTTCTGAAAATCTGATGCGGAGCTTTGCTGGTTTTTTTGCTGCTTCGTCGTTTCGAGGGATGGGCTGTGAGTGGACAGAGGATGAGATGTTGCGTGCTGCTCTGACGATAAAAGGTGGAGTTGAGCGGTGGTCCGGGCGAGGGCAGGTTGAGCAGCGTTGCGCTGCAGATGTGGATGGTGTGTCGCGGTGTTGGAACGCTGCGTAGCAATGATGCTCCGGATAAAATGCGAGGGGATGTTCTGTGGCAATGGAGCGTATTGCGTGCTATGCGAACGGTTTTGGGTCCAAAACGCCTGATCCGTTTGGAGCAGCGATTGGGAAGGCTTTTGCCCAGTTTGCGAACGAATCTTTGGACGGTTCCAGCGTGGTGGAATACGGTTGTCAACCGGAGATTGCTGAGCGCCATCTGTCTCAGATTGGGGAGAGGACACAGATGGTGGAGGTGTATGAGATTGGGTAACATTCTTTAGCGAAATAGTTGGATGAGAACGTGTGGCAGGATTGAGGATCTGAGTGGAAGGTGGCTGTATTCGTTCGGAGGTAGCGTGTGAAAGGAGCTTCTTTAATGAGCTTGATACCGGGCGAATAGGGATACGACGTGTGGACGATGATTCCAGAGTGTCCGGAGAGGGAGCGTATGGTTGTTTCTTGAAGCTGGGCAGCAAGTGGGAAAATGGTGGTTGCCTGCGCCGGATTGGTGCAGGATGCAATGGGGGTTCGCTGGCGGTTGTTCGAACACCAGAAAGAGTGATCGGGTGTTTGGAACCATCGGTGATGCCTGGCGCACCTGGACGCTTGTAGTGTCTCGATCTTGCTTTGTCCGCTTGCTGGGTGAATTGGATTGGAGCGGAGTAGCGTTTGGAAACGGGGATGAAAGAACGCGCTACTACAGATGGTCCAGATGCCGAAGATTGCAGAGACGCCAGCGGTAAATGCCCAGAGGATATTGAAACAGGTGATTGTGTCCAGATTCGGGATGCGGGTGTGCCGCTGAAAGGTGCTTTGCTGTGCTGAATGTTGCCCTGAGTGTGTCGAACAATGAGTGGAGTCTCTCTAAGAAATGTTGGATGAGTGTCCAGAAGATTTTTTCCGTTATGCCGGTAGAAACGAGCCTGATTTTGAGAAGATATGGAGACTCGAAATTGTCGCTGGACATTAGCCCCGGACGGTCGCGGAGTGTGCAAGGGTGGTTCTATATGCCGTTGCGCTGGGGAACGCTGCAGGTGCCGTGCTGGGGGTGTTTTGATAGAGGAAAAGTGGGTTCGCTGTGCTTTCCCATTGGAAGCATTGGGTTGTTCCTCTATAGCCGTTGGGAGTGGTTCTGGTGATAATCTGACCCTTTGCTGTTGGTACAGTGGTTGTCGGGAGAGAATGGCAGGGTGGTGGTGTCCCCGCTGGTGAGTGTAGAGCGGATAAGATCGTCTTGTGGAGGGAACAATCGTAGCTGCCGGTGTGCTGACGTTGGGAGCTGGGTCCAAAGAGGGATTATCTGGCTGCCCGAAGGTTGGTGACGGAGATGCAGCGTTTTTCACTGGAGTCTTTGGAGAAGCTGGGAGGAATTGATGGCGTTTGACAGGGATTGCTGCTTCTTTGCGACCAGCGAGTACCTGATTTCTGTGGTCAGGGCGATTGTTTCGCGTGGTGGTGGTCAAGAAAGGAGATTGTCCAGCTTGCGAGCGGGAAGCAGGTTCTGGCGCTGTCGCCCTGGAAGAAAGCCTTCGCGTACCGAGAGTTTGTAGCCTGGATAAGGGAAGTAGATGGCTGGAGCGAAGTTTTTGCCCGGTTTCTGCTGCGAAGTCTAAACGTTTCGGTGTCTGCAGACGGTGCGCAGCACGGGTTCGGGAATCCTGCCGCTGTGCCCGGTGCTGGATAGCGGGGACAGTGGATGAAGAGTGTCGGAAAATTGCCGGAAGATCTTTTGTTCCATAGTGGCGTGCTGGGCTGCCCGGAGATGGAAGCTGTGAGGTTATCAGAAGGTGGCGAAGAGGAAACTGCTCAGCGGGTGCTTGCTGGCGGGCAGCGCCTGGGGGATGGAAAGAGCCTGTGAGAGGCTGAGTTGAGCTGGTATTCTGTTGTTCCTGCCGCTGGTGTGCGCGGGGTGGCTCTGTGTTCCGTGCTATAGATGGTTGAAGCTTTGGGACTCTGTGGCGTGGGGCGGTCGATCTGTAGGAGAAACGAGGATGTCTGGAGAGTGCATTGGATACAGAAGGAAGCGGAAGATGACGCTGCTGGCGCGTTTTCTGGTGCAGTGTGGGGATCGCCGATGTTGCCGAAATAGCGGGAAGCTGTTTAGCCTGGATCGATGGTGGCGAAGCTGGGCCCAGATATGGCTGGTGACGTTGTTGCAGTACAGGACGTGGGGAGGAGCGCAAGGCTTCGGGGGTTTTATGGCGGAAGTATAGCTCGGTGCGAGCGTGGTTGTAGGAGGCTTTCCGTATGCTGAACAAATGATGATTGTGGTTGAGAGACGGGGTAGCAGGAGTGCGAACCGTGGGTAATCCTGATGTGCTCCGCTGTCGAGCCAAGCGCTTTGCTATTGACGACTTTCGGGACGCCGCAGGGAATGGGGAAGGTTGAGGCTGAAGAATGGAAAATTGCGAGGAAGAACGCTGTCGGGATTCTTCTGATGTCTGGATATAGTTTGCGCGCCGGGGTTCTGGGGATAGAGGTGCCCGGAAATGGAAACGAGGTATTCGATTGCTGGATCGTTGAAAGAAGATGCTCTTGAAACGCTGCAAAGAATGTCGTCGACTAAGGTTTTCTCTATATGCAGCCTGAATAATCGGTCGTTGCCGTGCTGGTACGGTGGAGAAAAATGCTGGTTGCTGCTGCTGAATGAGTCTTTTTGTTGGTAAAGTCCGTTCGCGTGGTGTTCCGGAAGCTGTTGGTTGGTGCCATCGGGGAAAGTGGAGCGCGGTTAGCGGTCGCGATGAAAAGGCGAGACGGTGGAGTGGCGCAGTGTGAAAACTGGACATTGCCGAAAGGTAGGCGGCAGGATGCTGGAGCACGGCAGGAGATTGGGGAAAGATGGAAGTGTGAGGTGATCCTGCAAAGTTTGGTTGCAGCGATCGATAAAGTCGGAAAGATGGTGATGCTGACGATAATGTCGGCGAAAATGACGTTGGAGCGTCGGTGGGCGGAAGCGATTGGAGGATTTGCGCGATCTGCGACACCGATGGTGCCTGCACGAGAATTGTGCGCTGAGAGACCGGATTCACAAATAAAACTTCTATGTTCGTTGCCTGGTAGCGCTGAAGCAGATGCAGTAAATCCCTCAATGGACGCCAGCGCTGCGTAGAGGGAAAAGTCGGCGATGCAAGGGGTAAGGAAAAACTCCATCGGTGGGGTGATGATCCCGGTGCAGCATACTGCACTGGCATTGCGCTGGCAGCTACCGTTGCCCGGACACCGATCGGGACGGTGCGAGTCAGGGCTATCAACAACGTTTGATCCAGCGACTTCTGGGACAGCGTCAGGGTATGATCCGGCGATGCGAAGCGTTTTTGCAGTTCCGATCCGTCGATGGGGGGATACAAAAGATCGGTGGGGACAGGGAAAGAAGGAGCAACATCAGGTGCTGCGCTGATAGTCGTAGGTGCTGTTTCGAGTTTTGGAGAATGAGCGGGAATAACGCTGGACGTTGAAGATGGAGGTGAATCCAGCAGTGAATATGAGGAAGGAGGCAGGGAGTTTGAAGATCTATCTGCTGTCTGGTGCGGGTTCCGTGGCGACGGAGCGGATGGGAACGGAGTAGCCGTCGATGGATGATCCTGGATGTCCTGCGGCGAACGATGTTTCGGTACCGTGGTGACAGAATCCTGCGGTGACACAGAAAGAAGAGGGGCAGTACCATTGGGTTGGATCCTGGGAGCAAGGCGGTGCGATGTATCAGAAACTCTGGTATGGGTTTGATTGCCCAATTGGTTGGTGTTCGCTGGAAGCGACGGGGATGTATCGGTGCTTGCGGATGCTGGTGGCACTGAAGGGGCGTTCGCTGGACGGTCACCGTTGGGCGTGGAGGTCGACGGGGATTGAAGAGGAGGTAGAGAAGGAGCGGTGGTGGCAGCAGGCGTATGGAACTTGCGAGCAACTGGTTGTCGAGAAGAATCAGCAATAGAACGCTGACGGAGTTTCTTCTGGAGCAGAGATTGAAAAGCAGTTGGGGCAGCAAATACTCTCCGCCCTTTCGGTGCTCCAGATGGCTGGGACACACCCCGTGCAACGAGCCAGGAATGGAACGTTTTAATGCTCACCCTTCTGCATCCTGCAGATCATACATCCTGTTTGCTGTTATGGAAGCGTCGTGCTAAGTGCCAGAATTCTGGCGGCACGTTCGGGGTCCATTGCCCCTAAGACCTTTGCTGCCTGTTTTTGATCCATTAGCAGCAAGATCTCTGCAGCATCTTTATCGTCCAAATTCGCCAGAATTTTAGCAACATCTTCAGGATTTGCCTGATTGTAGATTTGCGCAAATCGCCTTTTGGTCGCTAAGATCAAAGAATCAGCCTGAAATAACTGCTGCAGTTGCCGGAGAGAATCCTGCTGTTGGTAGGTGAGGATGATAGTGTTGAGACTGTCTTTCTGGGAGCGCAACCGGGCAGTGGTGTCCTGACAGGCGGCGATCAGAGCTAACAGGGAATCCTGCTGATGCTGGAGTGCCTGCTGGAGTGAATCGATTTTTTGCTGCATCAGCACGAGCGTATCCACCACCTGTGTTGAGTCCTGCACAGGGCGGGGAAGTCCAAGGTATTCTGGATGGTGCTGCATAACCCAGATTAATCCTCCCAGCAGCGCTACGAAGCTGAAGGAGAAGAAAATGATCAAGCCGATGACCAGCCGCGGGCTCATTACTCTTTGGATTTATTGTGCGAGTGTCGTCGCTGGCTGATCTCGTCCATTTGTTTCTGTTCCTGCTGCTGGAGCAGGTGTTGATATTCCTGCTGTTTCCGTTCTTTGAGCTTTTCCAGACTGCGCTGCCGCTGGAGCGCTGCCGTGAGTTGCTGGCGGCAGTATGTTTCCTGATCCACGAGGTACTGATAATGCTGCTCCAGGGTATCCAGTTCCATCTGGAGCCGGCGCAGATAGTGCCATCGTGTTTCCAGTTCGTGGATGGAATGAGGGCGGTGTTTTTCAAATTGACCGGCTTCTGTTTCCAGGCGCTGACGGTGGAGCAATAGTTGGTGTTCCACTTCGGCTTTGCGTTGTAAAATAGCAGCCAATTCACGCTGGAGACGATCAACTTCGTGGGTTCGGATTTTCAATAAGGTCGCCAGCCGGAACTGGAACTTTTTCGCCATTGCGTTTTTCCATATCTATCGGAGCTTTCACTGCAAACTTAAGCATTCTGGGCTAATTGGAGAAGGGCCTGGATGGTCTGATCGAAGGAAAAGCTTTCGTTTATTTGTTGCCGGAGGAATTGTTCGATGGCGGATTTTTTTTGCACTGCTATATCCAGATCAGGATTTTGTCCTGGTTTGTAGGCGCCCACACTTAGCAGATCTTCTGCTTCCTGGTAGCGCGACCACCATTCTTTGATCCGTTGTGCCGCTTGCAGGTGAGGCGGAGAAGCGATGTCCGGCATAATGCGGCTGACGCTTTCCAGAATGTCGATAGCGGGATAATGTCCACGGGTTGCTAATTTTCGCGAGAGCACGATGTGCCCGTCAAGAATGCCGCGAGCAGCGTCTGAAATTGGTTCGTTGAGATCGTCGCCTTCCACCAGTACGGTATATAATCCGGTGATTGTTCCCCGGTCACTAGTGCCTGCCCGCTCCATCAGTTTGGGAAGTAAAGCGAACACAGAAGGTGTGTAACCTTTGGTTGTTGGCGGTTCTCCAATGGCTAAGCCGACTTCCCGCTGCGCCATTGCAAAGCGGGTGACGGAGTCAATCATCAGCAACACATCCAGTCCCAGGTCGCGATAGAATTCAGCGATAGTGGTAGCGACGAAAGCCGCTTTAATTCGAAGCAAAGGCGGTTGGTCACTGGTTGCAACAACCAGCACGGATCGGGCTAATCCCTCAGCACCCAGATCTCGCTCGATGAATTCCCGAACCTCGCGTCCCCGCTCGCCGATCAATCCGATCACGTTGACATCTGCGGCTGCATTGCGGGCGATCATTCCCATCAGCACCGATTTTCCCACCCCCGAACCGGAGAAAATTCCTATCCGTTGCCCTTTGCCCAGGGTGAGTAGACCATCAATGGCTTTAATGCCGGTGGCAAAAACCTGCCGAATCCGTTGCCGAAGAATGGGATTGGGGGGAGGAGCATAAATACTGCGGTAGGTCTCTATGGGTGGCATTGGCTTGCCATCTATTGGCTCTCCTAAGCCATTCAGAATGCGTCCCAGTAATCCCTCGCCAACGCCAACCTGCAGCTTTGTTCCCGTGGCTGCAATTTTGGTCTCCGGCGCAATTTCTGTTGTATCACCCAGGACCATTGAGAGAATGCGATTGTCCTGGAATCCAACAACTTCTGCTTTTCCGATTTCTTTGCCAGATTTATCGGTGAGGATACATACTTCTCCGATGGAGGCAGGAGGTCCTTCGCTTTCAAGGACTAATCCGACAACTTTGGTTACTTTGCCGATGGCGCGAAAAGCAGGTCCGGTTGGCAGGAAAGCGCGATATTTCCGGACTACTGTTTCTGCATTGAATTCCGGCGGCGATGATGAAGAACGGTCCATCGCAGCTCCTTCTTAAGTTGTTACTGCCTGTTGCAGCCGCTGCCGGATTTGTGCTAATTGCGTGGAGAGTTGTGCGTCGATGGCACCCAGCGGCGTTTCAATAATGCAGCCACCGCGTTCAATGCGTTCGTCAGGGATCAGCGTGATGTTCCGCACTTCGCCCGGGGCAAAAAGTTGCGACTGTGCCTGTTGCAATGCCTCAATGTCCTGAGGGTTGAGTCGGATCGTAAGCTCCTCAAAGACAGGAAATTCACGGAAAACTGCCTGGATTTGTCGAATGATGAGCTGAATTTGTTCTTCCTGCAATTTTTCCTGCAAAATAGTTTCCGCAATGACAATAGCTAAGTCTGCAACAGCTTTTTCCAACTCGGATTGGAGTTTCTGGAATTGCTGTTGGATGGAAAGAAGAAGCTGGTCGACAGAGCGAATATGTTCTTCTGCTGCTTGCAACTCTCGCTGGAACGTACGACTGGCGACTTCGCGCCCATCATTAAATCCCTGGTCGTATGCCGCTTTGAGCTGTGCCTTTAGTTCTTCTTCTGTTAAGGTCACGGTGGATGGTTCAGGAGGGATTTCCGGAGGAGGATTTACTGACTCTTCGGGTTCTGAATCGAAAGATTCAAATTCATAAGGAATCGTTTCAGGTGCTGCCTCTTCCCGATAAATCGTGATATTTCGGGCTTTGACCGGTACTCGAACTCGAACTGGCATAGGCTCATTACTGTTTAGACAAACACTTCTTCAGCGCCACCGCGGCCACTGATGGTAATTTCTTCACGCTCTTCTAATTGCTTGATAATTTCAACGATACGGGCTTGCGCTGCTTCCACATCTTTCAGGCGGACTGGCCCCATAAACTCCAGCTCTTCCTTGATCGTTTGTGCAGCCCGCTCCGACATATTCTTGAAAATTTTCTCCTTGACTTTTTCGCTGGCGACTTTGAGTGCCAGTGCCAGATCCTTCTTGTCCACCTCCCGGAGAATGCGTTGAACACCCCGATCATCGATGAGCACGATATCTTCAAACAGGAACATTTTCTTGCTGATTTCGTCTGCCAGTTGGGGGTTTTTAGAGGCGATGTAATCCATAATCATTTTTGTTTGCGAAGAGCTCATTCGATTGAGGATGCTGGCGACAACTTCCGAGCCTCCCTGAACCGCTGCGCTTTGAGACAATGTGGCTTCAGCAACTCGTTCGACAACCTGCTCGATTTGTTCGATCAAGTGGGGAGAAACCTTCCCCATCGTAGCGATGCGCATAATGACGTCGGCACGAAACTCATCGTCGAATTCTTCTAAAATAGCTGCTGTTTGATCTGCGGGAAGGTGGGAGAGAATTAAGGCAACAATTTGAGGATGCTCTTTACTGAGGAAGCTGGCGATTTGCACCGGATCTGCTT
>JALWJX010000089.1 GCA_026996895.1 Candidatus Kapaibacterium sp. | reverse complement strand
CATCTTCCAGATTGGCAAGATTGCCCGCATAGGTCAGCGCATCGACGTTGACAATCTGGACGTCAGGATCGTGCTGTAATACGTACCGGATAAAATTGCTGCCGATAAATCCAGCGCCACCGGTGACCAGTATGGTTTGTGACATTCACTCTGGCTCTGCGCTTGTTAATTAGTGGTGCAAATACGCAGAGCGCCGGGCAAAATTTTGTTTTCCCCTCTTCAGAAAATTCCACAGAAAAACATCCTTTCAGGCTCTACCCAGATGCACGGCGGGGTACAGACCAGCAGTGCAGCACTCTCCATTGCCCATAAACAGTCCGGTTGATAATCGGCCTTCAATGTCACTCAGCCATCGCTCCAGATGTGCCGTCTCCCTGCCTGCTTTCTTCCTGTTCCGGCGCTGAAGCCGGAGGGTGTGGTTCGGGCACTGCGGGCAAAGGAGCAGCATCACCAATATTCATATGGCGTTGCCAGCAAAGCAACTGTCGGACAGCAAGGCTGAGCCCAGCGACGCCGCCAGTGGTAAGAGGGAGCCACCACTCGATCGGCAGCGGATCGACGCTCCCAAAAGGTTGCATTGAAGCAAAAGTCAGCAACGCCAGTCCGTTGTTCAGCAAATGGAACACGATGGGCACCCACAAAGAGCGGCTTACCAGCGCCAGCAATGCCAGATAGCTTCCCAGCAGGAACAACTCCAGCAGGTGGGCAGGATCAAAATGCACGACGGCAAAAATGACTGCGCTCACCGTAATGCTCACCCAGAAGGAGTGTCGAATTCGGAGCGTATTCAAAAATATGCCGCGGAACAGTGTTTCTTCTGAAAGTGCGGGGACCACAGCGGCTGCGAGCAGCAGAGAAAATCGGGAGGCATCGCCCATCAGATCCTGATAGCGCTCCAGACTGCGCTGCAACTGCTGCTGAAACCAGGGCACAACAGAGTCAGGCAAAAGCAGCAGGACAACCGTTGGCAATGCAACCGTTAACGCCAGCAGGGCACCAAAACCGACCGCTGCCCATCCCCAGAAAGCAGCATCCGAAGGCGGTGATCGGTACGCCACCTGCCGGTACGATGGCGGCAAGCGGCGAATGATAAGGAGGGATGGCAACCACATTCCCAGCAACTGTCCCCCAGCATTGGCAAACAGCAGAAAAGTCGGAAACAGCAGGAAAAGCAGTTGGGCAACAAAGAGATAGCTCAGGAAAATCGTCAATAGCAGCAACCAGCCTATTCGATACCAGAATGCTGGTGACGGAGCAGTGGGCAATGGAGCAAGCTCTTGTCGCATCGAAGATGGGTTGTAATTTTGTTTTTTCGCAAATGTACCAAAAAACGGGATAGCAGTGAATGGATCGGGTCATCCGTATTGCATCAGGACAGGGGTTCTGGGGAGACTGGCTGGAAGCTCCACGACAACAGGTTACCGGTGGTCCCATTGACTATCTGGTGATGGACTATCTGGCAGAAGTGACGATGTCGATTCTGCAAAAGCAGAAAATGCGGAATCCGCAATGGGGATATGCTCGCGATCTGGTGGAAGTGTGCCGGATGATCCTGCCGGATCTTAAAGAGCGGAACATCAAGCTGATCACCAATGGCGGCGGCGTAAACCCGCTTGCTGCCCGTGATGCTATTGCGCAGGTTGCCCGGGAACTGGGAGTCTCCGGACTGAAAATTGGAATTGTGCTGGGCGATGACATCCTTGACCGAATTGATGAGCTCATTGAGGCAGGCTATGAAATGCGGCATATGGAGACAGGGCAGCCTATCCGGGAAATTCGAGATCGGCTGCTGAGTGCCAACGTATATCTGGGCGCTTTCCCAATCGTTGAAGCCCTGCAGCAGGGAGCGGACATTGTCATTACCGGACGCACGACCGACACGGGATTGACGCTGGCGCCGATGATTTACGAATTCGGCTGGCAACCCGATGACTGGGATAAGCTGGCAGCCGGCACCGTAGCCGGACACATTATGGAGTGCGGCGCGCAGGCGACCGGCGGCAATTTCCTGGGTGATTGGGAATCTCTGGATCTGGTCAACGTCGGTTTCCCAATTGTGGAAGCTTCACCCGATGGCACTTTCGTTGTCACCAAGCATCCCAACACCGGCGGCGCCGTGACCCGCGAAACAGTGGCAGAGCAACTGGTGTACGAAATCGGTGATCCGCGGGAATACATCACGCCAGACTGCGTTGCAGACTTCACGACCATTCAACTGGAAGATCTGGGCAACGATCGCGTTCGTGTCTCCGGGATTCGTGGCAAACCTGCCACGCCTTACTACAAAGTCTCTGCCAGCTATGCGGACGGATACATTGCGGTGGGAACTCTGACCTATCCGGCACCGAAAGCGCTGGAACGGGCAAAAGCGGCGGATCGCATCATCCGGGAACGGTTGAAAATGCTGGGACTGGAGTTCGAGGAAATCCGAACCGAATTTGTGGGATATAATGCCTGCCACGGTCTTCTGGCAAAAGCTATCGAACCGAACGAAGTGATGCTCCGGATCGGCGTACGCTCGCACGATCGCGCTGCGGTAGAGCGATTCGGCAAAGAAATTGCGCCGTTGATTCTCACTGGACCGCCGGGAGCAACCGGATTTTCTGGTGGTCGTCCAAAGCCGACTGAAGTCGTTGCGTTTTTCCCGACCCTGATTCCCAAAGAGGTGATTTCCGTTGAAGTCTCAGTCGAAACAGTGTAAGGATCCACAATTGGCATCAGCCAGTATGCAAACTCGATGGCTCGTCCTCATTGGTGCATTCTTGATTGTCGCTTTGCTTCAGGCGCAACCGCTTACGTACGGCGGTGTTCCGCGAACAACGATCACTGGAACAGCGCCGCCGTGCTCCACCCAGATCCGGTGGGGACCATTGGTCGGCGTTGGCATTGGATACGCCGGGTTGTTCGTTGGTCTGGACTATTTGCAGCGGAATGCGTGGTGGAAAGATCAGCGGGGACCGTTCCACTTTCAGGATGATTGGGACTATGCGAAGCAGGCGGATAAAGCCGGACATTTTTTTGGTGGCTACTTCCTCTCTTACCTCTTCTCCGAAGCACTGATGGCAAGTGGCATTCAGTATCGCACTGCCTTTGCCGTCGGTGCGGTAATGGGATGGCTCTATCAGGGCTACGTGGAGGTGCAGGATGGCTTCGCTACGAACTGGGGATTTAGCCCGTCGGATTTTGCCTCCAATACGCTCGGTGTGCTGTTCTTCTATTCTCAAACACTGCTGCCAGCATTGCAGCACGTCACACCGAAATGGCAGTATTTCCCGCCTCGCTGGATTGGTGAGCGTCCCACTGACCATCCAACCGCCATTGTGGATGACTACAACGGGACAACTATCTGGCTGTCGTTCGATGTTTTCCCCATTCTGCCCAAAACCTGGCAGCAGTGGTATCCGAAATGGCTCAACCTTGCCATCGGTTATGCCGCCCGCAACGTCGGACGTCCGGAAAATGGATACCGCCCTGAACGCCGGATCATCGTGGGACTGGATTATAACCTTCTGCAATTGTACACACCACCGAAATCTTTCTTTGGGTGGCTCTGGCAAACCCTGAACTACGTCAAGTTGCCTTCGCCAGCAGTGGAATTCAGCCGATCCGGTGTTCGCTTCCTTCTGCTCTACCCATTTTTCTGAGCATCTGCCTGCTCTCAAAATCCGTATGCGGTCTCCGGTTTAGCCCTGAGAAGCTGACACGCAATTGCTTGCGAACACTCGCTTGCGCAAGCAGAGAAATGCCAGGCGGGCGCAACGCCGGTGCATCCCAACCGGGAACGCACACTTTAGTGTGCATCGTTCCTTGCCGACTGAAGTCGGCGCTCCCAGTCAGCGCAACCCGGCTGGTCGCCATCACCCACACCCGTAGGGGCGACCGGCCGGTCGCCCCTACACATTTACGTCAGTGCCTCCTTCTATTTTTTGCCGGCTAAAGCCAGCGCTTTCAGTCCGCTGGGAACGCACACTCTTAGGTGTGCATTTTCTTTCCCGACAAAAGCCGGCGTTTCGGCTGACAATCGAACATTGCAAGAAAACACACTGGCAATTGGCTGAATGGCTGCTGATGACCGCAGGAAGCACACTGAGGAAACACGCTCTGGGGAGGAAAGCGGAAATTCTGTCGTGCACCCTGGGGGACTCGAACCCCCGACCCGCGGATTAAGAGTCCGCTGCTCTACCAACTGAGCTAAGGGTGCGGTCAAAAACACGATTGTGCGACGAAAAAATTGCGATTCCGGCTCCATCCCGGAGTGATTGTATAGACATTCTACGGAAGAGCACATTTTCGGGTACCTCGTCTTTTGCCGACTGAAGTGTGCAGTTTCCATTTCTTGCCGACTAAAGTCGGCGATCCCAGTCCGCTGGGGACGCACGCTTCTGTGTGCATCGTTCTTTGCCGACGAAAGCCGGCGCTTCCAGTAGGGACAGATCTGCGCGTCTGCCCATCCCGTAGGGGCGACCGGCCGGTCGCCCCTACACATTTACGTCAGTGCCTCCTTCTATTTTTTGCCGACGAAAGTCGGCGCTCCCGGTCAGCTTCTTTCTTCGTTACGCAAGCGGGGGAATAGATGCACTGCCACAAAATGAGGTTGCGTTGCCTGGCAACGGTGCTCCCAGCTTCGGGAATGGTCTCAATATGGCAGAATCCGATAGATTGCCGGTTCTCCTACTTCAATCCAGCCGTTTTTTTCCCGCATTGCCAGAAGCACATTCCCATTGCTGCTCACCATCGGCAGCAGATGGAGCAGCGGCAACTCGTCCAGCGACGCATATTCCAGAATCTTGCCTGTTGCGCGGTCGAACACCACGACCGCACTGTGAAGATCAAAATGGGTGATCACGGCAATATTGTCGCGTGCCAGCAATGGAGGAATGTCCACCTTTCCTTCGATCGAGCGTTTCCAGCGCAACGTGGTTCCCTGGTAAGCCGCAACGATTGAATACACCTTCCCCAACCGGCTTTCATAGCCAGCAACCACGAGCAGGCTATCACCGCTCACCGCAAACCCGCGCGGCGTTGCTGGCAGCCGCACAGAATCCTTCACCGCTCCCTCGGTAGCAGCAACCACCCACAGCCGTGGGATCCGATTTTTTCCGTCGACCGAAACCCCGGCAACGTAAACATTCCGGTTTGAGGTGGCGACCATTTTCAAAGCCCGTGTCCGGGATAGCGGTGTTTTCCACCGAATCACTCCTGTCGTATCGACACAAACCACCGTATCAGTAGCACCATACTGCCGGGCAGTGATAACTGCATACACATTGCCAGTCGAATCAGCAGCAGCAAGCGGTAGCAGGCCCGGCGCAAAGTGGTGCTCCCAGACGAGTTTTCCCTCTAAGGTGAGAGCCACAATAGTACCCCCATACGAATGGACAACAAGGCGGTTCTTCCAGATCAGCGGCACGCCGTACCAGCCTGCCTGCTCCGGCGATTGCAGGCTATACCGCCATCGTACCGTGCCATCTGCGTCGAGCGCAAAAACAGTTCCCTGCGCGGTGATGCCGTAGACCCGGCCGCTGCCGTCAGCAACCAGCGGCACAGCAATCCGCTCAGGAAAGCGGTGCTGCCAGACGATTCGATCATCTTCAACCTTCAGGATAGTTCCATCTGCCCGCACCAGATACACCGATCGTCCAACTGGCAGTGGTGGTTGCACCATCCCCTGCCCTGCCTGCACCCGATAACTTTCCGATGCCTCCAGCTTGTGCGGGATAAAAAAGCCGGTGCGGAAAGCATCGACAAATCCTGAATAGTCGCTGCTACGGTGTGCCGAACCAAAAAGGTTCACACCGTCTCCCTCCATAGAACCTGAAGGAGCTGCGCACTGCCCGCCAAGCAGCACCACAACTCCCGCAACGATGCACAGAAGCAGTCGGTGAAACACGATGGTTACCAGCGTTGCCTGCGACCTCACTTCGATGCCTCGCTCCGCTCCCGCCGCTTCGGTCGGGTGGTTGGAATCCCTCTGGCTTCGATCTCCTGCTTCCATTCGTCCAGATGCTCTAACAGGTACGCTTTTGCTGCCTCGTAGTCATTGGGAATGATGCCATCCAGAATGGCGTCCTCGATCTTTTTCTTGAGAAATCCAATCGCTGGCGATGGATCGAACCCGGTGATAGCGATCAGCTCATCGCCCCGAACGGGTGACTGAAACGCCCGCAGTTTGTCCTTTTCCCGAACTTCCAGCACCCGCTGATACACCCGATCGTAATTTGCCAGATACTTCCGCACAATATGCGGATTTTTGCTGGTAATATCCGCCCGGCAGAGGAGAAACAGATCTTCCAGAGCATCACCTGCTTGCACGATCAGCCGGCGAATTGCCGAATCTGTTACTTCCTCCTGCACTAACGCCATTGGTCGGTGGTGCAGGCGCACCAGCTTCTGCACGTATTCCAGATGATCCATCGGCAATTTCAGGGTGCGGAAAATGCGGCGCAGCATTCGCGCACCAACCTCTTCGTGCCCGTAGAACGTCCAGCCTTTCCCCTCGATGAACCGTTTCGTTTTTGCCTTGCCGATGTCGTGAACCAGTGCGGCAAATCGCAGCCAGAGATTCTCCGATTTTTCAGCCACATTGTCCACCACCTGCAACGTATGGAAGAACACATCCTTATGCGCATATTCCTGCTGCCCGACCTGATACACCTCTACGCCTGCCAGCGCTGCCAGTTCGGGGAAAATGAACTGGAGCAAGCCGGTGGTATAGAGCAATTTCAACCCAATGCTGGGCTTCGGCGCCTGGAGAATTTTCAGAAACTCGTCAGTGATCCGCTCCTGCGACACAATCGTAATGCGCTCTGCCAGCCGCTTCATCGCATCCACAATCGCCGGATCCACCGAAAATTGCAATTGAGCAGCAAAGCGTGCAGCGCGCATCATACGGAGCGGATCTTCATCGAATGTTACCAGTGGATCTTTGGGCGTTCGAAGAATTTTCTTCGATAGATCCTGCAAGCCTCCGAACAGATCGATCACCTTCCCTTTTTCCGAGCCGGTGACGGCAATGGCAATAGCATTGATCGTAAAATCCCGACGCTCCAGATCATCGACCAGCGTGCCTTCGGTCACAATCGGTTTCCGGGAATCCGGAACATATTGCTCCCGGCGCGTTCCTACAAATTCGAGTCGATATTCCTTACCAACCGGCACCATAGCGGTGCGGAAGCGTTCGTAGATCACCGCTTTGGAGCGGAAGTGGCGTGCCACAAGCTTTGCAAAGCTGAGCGCATCGCCAATGACGGTAAAATCGATTTCCCGTCGGTCTTTCTTGCCAAGGAAGTAATCCCGCACATAGCCGCCCACCACATACAGTTCGATCCCTTCTGCTTCCGCTAACGCCGCCACCTGCTCCAGTACGGGATCACGCAACTCCACCTTTTTGCGCTTGCGTCGCGGACGAAGCACTACTTTGCCCATCGTTCCTGTCGGCATTCCTACGACCGTCGTTTTTTGGACTGCTCCAGCAGTTTGCGAATGACTTTTGCGATGGTTTCCGGATGCTTCTTCGCTGTCTGCTCCAGCGATTCCTTTTTCCGCTGAATCAGTTGCTGTCGCAATTGCTCCCGCCGGGAGGATGGAAGCTGCGATGGCGAATGTCCCGCCGGCGGCAGGTTCAAATCCGGTCGAGCGGCGCGGAACGCCTGTCGCAAAGCAATCAACAGTTCCAGCTTTTCCTTATCCGTCATCAGGGTAACTCCACTTGTTGTTCACACTCCTGCTCCAATCGCCGAATCTGCGGTTCTGTGCCCGCAATGATCAGTGTTGCTCCCTGCTGGAGTTCAACGTTCGGATCGGGCGGGAACTCGATGCGTTCATCTGGCAACTTCATTGCCAGCACAATGACCCGATAGCGATTGGTCAAGTCCAGCTCCCGGAGCGTTTTGCCCACGAAAGGATGATCGGCAGTGATCTGTACCTCTTGAACGTGGACATCCATCACGATCTGTTTGGTTACCAGCTCGAAGGTGTCAATCAACGATTTTTGCAGCAGTAGGTATGCCAGGCGAACTGCTCCGATCTCGTAAGGCGACACCACCATATCGGCGCCAGCGCGCTTCAACCGCGCTTCCGCACTGGCATACTCCGCACGGGCAACGATATGCAGCCGGGGATTTAAGCCTTTGGCGGTCAGGACGACAAATACATTGTCCGCATCGTGCGGCAGCACGGTCACCAGTCCAGCCGCTTTTTCAATGTTCGCCATTTTCAATACCTCCTCCTGCGTGGCATCGCCTTCAATTGCCAGAAACCCCTGTTGCCGAAGCTGCTGCACCGCCGCTTCCTCCTTTTCAATCAGCACGTACGGTTTGCCCAGCCGCTGCAATTCACCGGCGATTCGGGTTCCGGTTCGCCCACCGCCGCAAATGATGTAATGATTCGATAGCCGCATCACTTTCCGCAAACTCACTCGTTGCAAAAACCGCTGTGTTTGCAACAACGTTTGTGCCAGAACATTCAGTGCATACAGGGCAGTTCCGACGCCAAAAAAGACGAATACGACGGTGAAGATTCGACCTGCGGGCGACAAAGGGTGCACTTCTTTGTACCCGATCGTGGTAATGGTGATCACCGTCATATAAAACGCATCGAACCAGTCCCATCCTTCGATGAACATATAACCCAGCGTGCCGATCAGAGGGAGCAGAAACAGGGCAATGAGCACGCCCGCCAGACGCCCTTCATACGACAACCGATACCACCACCTCAAGGGGTTGACCCTCCGATTGTCCGCATCACGGTGTCCAGATTCCGTGCGATCGACTCATACACTTTCCACAACTCGGGAATGAACAGCGGCACTTTCTTCCCTTCAATTTCCACTGCAAATCGGTCGTGTGTCCACACCAGCAGTCGCTGCAATTCCCCCTCCTGCCGCGTCAGTCGCCAGGTCTTCGGATCCACCTGTGCCGCCTGCTCAAAAAAATGCGGATACACAGCTAAGAATTCAGAACGATCGCCGTAATCGGTGATGGTGATACTCAGATAGCCCTTGTTGCGGAAGTAAAATTCCCGGTGTACAATCAGTTGCTCATATCGCTGTCCCTGCGATCGCCCGATCACTGGCGGTGCCCCTTCTGCATCCGGAAAAGTATCTGGCAATACTTCCTGAAGCTGGACAGCGGTCAGGACAGGTACTGCCAACGAGCCGCCGGGCTTTCCCGTATCTGCTCGAATTGCCGGCAGACTATTCGCCGGTTCAGTTTCAGACCGATCTCGACACTGCCACAGGAGTAAGAGAAGCACCAGAAACCCACTCCCCACCCATCGCACTGCTTTTGAATGCCCCATCGCACATCTCTGTTAACCATTCTACGTTTCAGGAGGTAAAAAACGTCTCCTCCTTTTCATTGTTTTGGAAGCATAGCACAACCCGGTGAACCGTCCGAACTTTCGTATATTTGCCGAAGCGATGAAGATACGCAAATACATAGGGCAATCACTGCAGGATGCGATGGTGCAGATGAAGCGGGAGCTGGGCGATTCGGCGGTTGTGCTCTCAAGCCGGACCATTCACAAAGATGGGAGTGCGTACATCGAGATCACAGCCGGTGTCGATGAACAACCACCAGCCCACACGATCCGCATCAATCCCGAAGTGCAGAAGTACGTTGAGCAATTGGTTGAACAGTTGCGAACGCAACAGCGCCTGTCAATACCCCCTCCATCTCCCGAACCGACTGCTGCTGCTGTTGAAGCCACTTCCGGCGCTGCTTTCTCACCCCCATTGCCGCTGGACCCATCGCAGGCACTGTTTCCTCTCCCGCCTCAACTGGAAACTCTGTGGAGCATTTTTTTAGCAGATGGCTATGCACCGGACGTTTTGCGCCCGATTATGCAATCACGCTTTGCCGATCTTTTGCACGATCCAGCCGAGCAGAACATTTCCAGAATATTGAACGCCATTCTGGATCGATGTTTGTTTGCCGATCCGGGATGGCTTTTCAATGCTACTGCTCAGCGCCTCTTCTTCATCGGTCCCAGCGGATCGGGGAAATCCTCGTTTATCGCCAAATTGACTGCCTGGCTGCAACGCCATCACATCGGGACAACTTTACTGACCACTGATACTTACAAAGTTGATGGCAGCGCATTACTCGATGTGACTGCCGAACTTTTCAAGCTGCCGTACGCAAAGTTTTACACCGCTCAGGAAATGCATCAATATCTCACCGAAACGCCGCCAGCAACCCCGGTCGTGTTGATCGACACACCCGGCTGGAATCTGGCAGATGAAACCCATCGGCGGGAACTGCTGGGCTTTTACGAAGCAGCTCAGCCAACTGCAACGATTCTGGTGATCCCGGCGTATTTGCCCCTATCCCATACGCTCACCATCTGGCAGTACAGCCAGCCGTTCCATCCGTCGTATGGCGCAGTGACCAAGCTCGATGAAACCTTTGCCTTCGGCAGCCTCCTTTCGTTCCTGTCTAAAATCCGCCTCCCACTGGCATTTGCCTCCACAGGAAGTGAAATTCCGCACGATTTCCGCATTGCCAGCCGGGAATTGCTGTTTGCCTACGCCCGGCAATCCTTAGAACACAGAATGCAGAATCAGATGGAGCAGACCGATGGCACAAACGCCTGATCATACCCTTCCTTTCACCATCCTGCTTGCCAGCGGCAAAGGCGGCGTTGGCAAGAGTGTTATTGCCGCGAATTTAAGTGCAGCCCTTGCCCACAACCATCATCCGGTGCTTCTGGTGGATGCAAACCTGCACGCTCCAACGCTCCACGTCCTTTTTGCTGCTGACCCTCCGTTGCGACTCCACCAATACGATCCGCAACACCATACGCCAGAACAATTGCTGCATTCCGTCTCTCCCCAGCTCGACCTGCTTGCCGGGTTGCCGGGTGCAGAAAAACCGGATCTGGAGATCCTCCGGGACATCGTACGGTCGATGCAGCAGGCGCGACGCCACAAAATCATCGTCATTGACACGGCATCTGGTATCACGCCGGAACTCCTGACGGTTCTCCCATTGTCGCGTCTGCTTTTGCTGATCACAACCGATGAACCAACTGCCATCGTGGACACGTACGGGTTACTGAAATACCTGGTCCAGCAGCAATCGCTCCCGCTACCAACGTTGCTGGTGAATATGGTCGTAGATCCTGAAGATGCCCGGCAGACAGAGCAGACGCTCAACGCTGCGACCCAGCGCTTTTTGAATCTCCATATCCCGATGATCGGGTTCGTTCCCTACGACCGCACAGTGCGACGTTCGATCCTGAACCAGACACTACTGCTGCAATTCGATCCATTTGCTGCCAGCACGCAGGCGATCTTACAACTTAGCCAGACCCTTTTCCGTTTCATTGAATCTGTGGAAAAACCGACAACAGCAGCATAATGGCAAAAAAGAAGAAAAAAAACGGGGATGAACAACAGGAGATCGTTATTCGAGCAGACTATCCCATCAAACTGCTGCTGTTGGTCAACCTGCTGATCGCCTCGCTGCTCTTTCTCTGGCTGGTCATTTTCTCCGGCTTCGAGATTTTAGCTGCCTTCTTCCGTGCCTTCTTAGCTTTTACCCTGCTGAGCTTTCTGGGCGGATTGGCACTATGGGTGATCGTTACCATTGGCGTCCGGCTGCGGGAGCAAAAAATGCAGGAAGAGTTTCAACGCTTAGAGCAGCAGCAGCGGGAATTTCTGCAAACACAATTGGAACTCCAGAAAGAATTGCAGGATCTGGAAGAAGAAAAATGGATTTTTGAAGAAGATGAAGAGCAAACGGAAGGTAAGGAGTCGAAGTAAAGGGTGAAAATGAGCAATGCGGAAGTATCCTCCTCCTTTAGAACCGGAAGAAGTCGAGCGGTTGTGGCAGGAGTATCAGCAGAACCGGACGGATGAGATCCGGCACCGGCTTCTGTTTCAGTACTTGGGCTTAATCCGCTACGTGCTGAACAATTTGAACCTGCCACCAAATCCGATCTTAGCATACGAAGATTATCTCCAGTTCGGACTGCTGGGATTGAACGAAGCAATCGAACGGTTCGATCCCAATCGAGATGTCAAATTTGAAACCTTTGCCATTCCCCGCATTCGAGGAAAAATTCTGGACGAAGTACGTCGGTACGACTGGCTCTCCCGAACGGCACGGAAGCGATCGCAGGAATATCTCCACGCTGCTGAAGAGTTACGGCAGAAGTACAAACGGGAAGTGTCTTCGGAGGAAATTCGAGAGTATCTGAACCTGAGCGATGAGGAATATCAGGAGTACCTGCGAGCCGCAGCGGCTGCCTCCTATGCGGCTTCTTATTACGATCCCACGTGGTCGGAAGAAGGGGAAGAAGGGGAAAGCACCAATCCGCTGGCATCGCTGCCTTCCTATCTTCCAACCCCGCAGCAGGAACTGGAGCGCAAAGAGATGCTGGAATACGTAGTCAAACTGCTGGAAACCCTGCCCGAACGACAGCGGCTGATTATGACGCTGTACTACTACGAAGAACTCACCTTCAAGGAAATCGGTGAGATCCTGGGCATTACCGAAAGTCGCGTGTCCCAGTTGCATTCTGCTATTCTGAAGACCCTTCGCGAGAAAATTACAAAGCGATTTTCCTTATGAAATCGGACCTGGTACTTCGACTGTCCCGTATCCAGCAACTGCCGTCGGTTTCGCCCGTTGCGGCAAAAGCGCTGGAGATGATCGAACTGCCGAATGTGACCGCAGGACAGTTGGGTGCGATTATCGAGCAGGATCAGACCTTAGCAGCTCGCCTGCTTCAGGTTGCTAACTCCCCATTCTATGGATTTCCCCGACAAATCTCCACGATCGAACTGGCAATTGTGCTGCTGGGCTTCGACACGATCAAAGAAATTATTCTCACCTTTCTGATTCAGCGCTTTGTGTCGCGGTTCAGCTCTTCACTGCTGGACACGTATCAATTCTGGCAGTACTCCGTTTTCTGCGGTGCTGCTGCCCGCGTCTTTGCCCGATACCTGGGCTATCGCGTTGCTGGCGAAGCGTTTGTCACCGCTCTGATGCACGATATTGGCATTCTGCTACTGATCTCAGCATCGCCGGCGGAATACCAGCGGGTGCGATCCCTGCAAAAGATCCGCCTCCTGCCTTTACCCGACGCGGAATTTGCCGTCTTCGAAACAACCCACGCAGAAGTCGGCGGCTGGCTGGCACAGCGGTGGAACCTGCCAGAGACGCTGGCAACCGCTATCGAACAGCATCACCACTATCCCAAGCCGGTCGAACTTCCGCCCGTAATCGCTCCCAACCAGATCGCCCATCAGTTAGACCAACCGCTAACCGTAATCACAGCACTGGCAGAGTGGGCAGCGGCGAAACTCGACCGCAAGCAGTGGGCAGCAGAAGTGCGCCATCCAGCACTCTACATTCCCGATCCGCTCCTGACAGTGCTGGATTTAGAACACCAGCTCACCTCTGAAGAAAGCACCCTCCGGCAGGAAATTCAGCAGGAGTACGAAAAAGCCTTAGCATTCCTCCACACGTAGTCTCCCGGTCGATGCCAGCGGAAAAGGGCTGACAGGGAGCGGACACTCAAGAATCTTCTCTCTATGCTTTCCTCTCCCTCTCGAAAAGTGGCAAGGCTACCGGGAGCGCAGCTTCAGCGTGCATTTTCTTTGCCGACGAAAGTCGGCGCTCCTGGTCAGTGCCTCCGATTTACTGGGAGCGCACACTTCAGTGTGCATCCATTGCAAACGCACGTTTTAAAGTGCATGCCGACTAAAGTCGGCGCTCCCAGTTCGTGCCGGCGAAAGCCGACGCTTCCACCGAAATACTCCATTTCGGTGTGGAATCCCTCTGGATTAGCAGAGTTTCCGGTCAATCCCCCTTCCGTTTTCCGGTGTTTGACACTTCGTCAGGATCCCGGTGGCGTGCACGCTACAACTATTGAGCTGGAATCTCAAAGATCGTCACCACTGTTTTGCGTGCATCCTGATCCAGAC
>JALWJX010000088.1:9447-14092 GCA_026996895.1 Candidatus Kapaibacterium sp. | reverse complement strand
TCTGGCGTCTTCCACCCGTCCATTTCTCCGGACTTTCAGAACCTGTTTCCCTCACGTTGCCACTCAGCACCGCTCCACCGTACTACCTGTCCGTTACACCGGCAACTGCACGGATTGCGCTCGATATCCAGCTTCTGGCAGAATACTCCCTGTGGGATCTTCCGGTGTCAACGCCCGGCGTTCCTCAGGGGCACTACCATATCCGTCCCCGTCTGGTGCAACTGACCGTTCGCGGCGGAATTCATTTCATTGAAAAATTCCTCCACACCCCTTTAGCTGTTCAAATAACGCTTCCGCTACAGAGAGTTCTTTCCCAACACATCGGAATGTTGCGACCCAAGGTTTATCTTCCTCCCCATATTCAGCCTCTCTCTGTTTCCCCACGACTGCTCCAGACGATCCGGCGCGTCCCTCCATCACCTGATCTTCTCCTTTCCCCGCGTCCTTTCTACCCCGCTTTCCTGCAACCGCCACAATAGCGAACTATCGCCGTAACTCAGGAATCGGTATTGCTGCTGGAGCGCTTCCTGATAGATGGTTCGCCAGAATGGACCGACGAAAGCAGCGACTAAGAGCAACAAAGTGCTTCGTGGTTGATGGAAATTAGTTACCAATCCCTGGACAAAACGAAATCGGTATCCGGGGAGCACAAACAATTGTGTCTGAAAGTGCAATGTTGTCCAGTTTCGGTTTTGCAAATACGCCACGATCGCTGCCAGCGCTTCCTGTGCATCCACTGGCGACGGATATTCATACGGTAATTGCTGGGAAACTATCAAGGATTCGGCCATCAGTGAATCATCGAGAAGTAGTGTTCCAACCCAGTACAGAGACTCCAGCAGGCGCAAGGTTGTCGTTCCCACCGCAATGATGGGGCGATGGCTCCGTAATGCCTGCCGCAATTGCTCCAGGGTCTGGATTGATATCGCCCCCTGTTCCCAATGCATCTGGTGGTCGGTTACTCGCTCTGATCGAATCGGTAAAAATGTGCCAGCACCGACGTGGAGCACTACATCCGCTATTGCTACGCCTTTTTGTTGCAATCGCTGCAATACTCGCCGTGTAAAGTGGAGTCCTGCAGTAGGAGCTGCTACTGATCCTGCTGCTGTCGCGTAAATGGTTTGATACCGCTGCCGATCCAGCGGCTGATCTTCTCGCCGTAAATAGGGCGGAATGGGCATATGTCCTACCCGCTGCAAAATTTCTCCAAACTTTACAGGTGCTTCCCATTGAAATTCCACCGTCGCTTCTCTCCCGCTGCGGTCCAGCACTCGTGCCTCCACCGCGACAGGCTGGTCCATCCGTAATACACTGCCAGGAACAACGTGCCTGCCTCGAATCAGGCATCGCCACCGACTTCGGCGTACCGTAGACAGTGCCACCGAGGGATCCATAGTGCGGGGAGAGAGCGGTTCCAGACAGAAAATTTCCACTTTGCCGCCAGTGGGCTTGCGAAAGAAAAGTCGTGCAGGAATAACTTTGCTGACATTGCGCACCAGCAAAGCGCCAGCAGGAATATAACGGTCAATATGGCGAAACCGGTCGTGAACGATCTGCTGGCTATTGGGATCAGCAACCAGCAATTTGCTGGCATCCCGCTGTTTGAGCGGAAATTGCGCAATTGCCGTTTCCGGCAATGGATAGTCAAACGCCGCCAGATCAATATCAAACTCGCTTACCGCCGTTTTCAGCGTCTGTTGCATGCTGCTGCGTTCGTCCCCTTCATTTCTTGATGCCCCGTGTAGCAATGCCACTTCATATACAATGCTTACGGGCTTAGCTCACCAACAGCAGGAAACGTCTCATAGAAAATGGAATTGCTTCAATTTTCCTTCCTGCCTCTGCGTTTACCCTTGTATTTTCCACTTTTGTCGTATAATTGTAGCTTTGCATCGATGCAAAAAGCCCTATGAACAAAGGCAGGAAGAATTGATGGAAGCAACCGGTGAACGCAGGGATTATACAGCACCGCTGGTATTAGTGCTGTTCGGTGCTCCGGGCGTCGGCAAAGGCACACAAGCGCAAATCTTAGCAGAAAAGCTTGGTATTGCCCATCTTTCTACTGGCGATGCTTTTCGCACAGCCATTGCCAATCAAACAGCCGTTGGCAAGCAGGTGCAGCGCTACGTAGAATCCGGGGCACTGGTACCCGACGAACTGGTGTCGCAAATTGTCGCTGAAGAACTGCAGAAACCGCAATACCGATCGGGCGTTGTGCTGGATGGCTTTCCCCGCACGATCGCACAGGCACAGGCATTGGAAAAAATTCTGAGTGATCTGGGAATGTCGGTGACTGCGGTCATTAATTTAGTAGTTCCTGAAGACGTCATTATCGACCGTCTGGTCAAGCGGGGACGCAAAGATGACCGACCGGATATCATCCGACACCGACTGGAGGTTTATCACAAAGAAACAGCACCTTTGCTTCAGTACTATCAGGAGCATTCCACCATACCGGTCATTACTATTGACGGCAACGCCGATATTGAAACGGTCAATCAACGAATTTTAAGTGCCATAAAATCAAGGATTCGCTCCGATGCGCAACCTTAGTCGATGGAGTTTATCGATTTTTCTCTGGCTTGCCATTGCAGCGTTCGGATGGGCACAATACGACGCAATGCGGTGGCCCACTTTCCCCTATGATCCGCAGGCACAGTGGCAGCAGACGCAACCTTCAATCCGGAAACCTGTCGGCATCGCCCGCCTCTATCCCACGAAATATCCTCCGGAAGCAAAAACGTTTCGCTCTACCATTCTATCGACCCTGACTCAGGACGGCATTCCGTGGATCAATGTTTCACCATACCAATATGACCAGTCGGAAACGTGGATCACGTACAATCCAGTCAACCCCCAGAATCTGATCGCTGGTGCCAATGACGGTCGAGGGATGAGCGGTCCCTACCATATGTTTGCTTTCTATTCCACCGATGGCGGGTTTACCTGGCAGCAAGCACAACTTCCAACGGTGGCAGGAGAATATATCGAGGTTCCATTCCACGCCACAAACTTCGATCCCTGTGTGGCTTTCAACACCAAAGGCTGGGCGTATTACTCCTTCGGATTCACTCAGATTTCTTCTCAACAGGGGCAGTTTGAAGATAATGGCATTTTTGTTTGTCGATCTACCGACGGTGGTGCCTCGTGGGAACTGCTGGAACCAGTCACCCTGAATATCGATGCTGGTCCCTTCGATGACAAATACTTGATGACCATCGACATTTCTCCAAATTCTCCGCACAAGGACAACATTTACATCGTGTGGACCCGCTTTGGAGCAGGACAAAGTGGAATCTACTTCGTCCGCTCTACAGACGATGGTGAAAGCTGGTCGGTACCAAAACGGCTACATTCTTCGGGAAGTTTTCAATCGCCCGTTCCAGTGGTCGCACCCGACGGACGCCTCTATGTATTCTGGCGCAGTCAGACATCGCTGGGACAAACCCACGCAATGGTCCGAGTCTCGACCGATGGCGGAGCAACCTGGGGTGCAAAGCGCATTGCACAAACGGTCTATACGACAGGGCAACGACATAGCCAGTCCAATCGCTACGTACTCCCCGACAAGCAAAACCTGCGAGTGAGCTCTTACCCCGCCGCCGCAGTCGATTTCTCCAATAAATTCCACGGGCGCGTCTATGTCGTCCAATCCGGGAAACAGGAGTTTGACGGTCCCGAAGGCATCTTTTTGACCTATTCCGACGACGGAGGCAAAACCTGGGCATCCTCCATTCGTGTTGATAACAACACCATTGGTACAGATGTCTTCTTCCCCGCTATTGCCGTCGATCCCAAAACTGGCATTGTTGCCATACTGTATTACAGTTCCGAAAATGATCCTAACAACAAAGGCGTCGACGCAATCTTAGCGCTTTCTGAAGATGGGGGACAAACGTTTCGACATATCCGGCTTACTCCGTACACTGCCTATCTGGATGATCCTAACGATGTCTCCTTCCAGGGACAGGCTGGTAACTATTACTGGGGTGATTATACCGGCATCACCGCATACGGCGGGACGTTTTATCCGTGCTATTGGTTCCCCGATCCCAATGCCGACTACAACTATTACTCCCTGGACGTGTACACAAATATCGTTTCCTTAGCTCCCAAACCAGTGTCCAATCTTCAAGCTTTTCCCTCTATTACCGAACCGAACACAATCACGTTGCAATGGGAAGATCCCACCGTCAACATTATCGGAAGTCCCCTGGACACTTTCACTATCCATATTTCCCGCTATGATGGTATAACTAAAGAGGTTGTCCAACTGGCAATGGTGCCACCGGGCGTCGAACAGTATGTGGATACCCAGGCGGTCGATGGTCATCCCTACAGCTACAACGTATGGGTCACTATTCCAGAAGGATTTCAAAGTGCAATCGTTTCCGTCGATGTAACAGCCGGGGGCGCGCTGCAACCCTTCCCTCCAACGAATGTCGTAGCGAAGCCCCACGACAACGGCGTCTTGCTACAATGGGTCAATCCCCAATACCACATTGACAGCACGGAATTCTATGATTTTGCACAGATTCGGATCTATCAATACGATCCGCAGCAAGACTCCTCCTGGTTGCTGGAAACTCTGGACGCTGCGCAGCTTCAATGGACGGCTGGAGCACCTGCTTCGGTTGTGCTTGAT
>JALWJX010000088.1:0-9437 GCA_026996895.1 Candidatus Kapaibacterium sp. | reverse complement strand
TACCAACCGAACAATTCTACTGGTTTAAACTCTCGGCTGTTGGCAAGCGGGGTGACCAGTTGACCGAAAGCTGGCTTACTCCTGCGGTCTTCTCTTACGCAGGTGCTCCTTTGACGCAATTTGCCGAGAATTTCGATGGACCATCCTTAACACCATACTACACAAACGGAAACTGGGGATTAACCTCGATCAAAGCGCTCTCCCCGCCGAACTGCATTACAGATTCCCCCGATGGCAACTACGGTCGCCGGGAACGCTCGGAGCTGATCTTTGCCCCCTTCATTGTCACGCCGCCGAATACCACATTGAGCTTTGCGCACATTTCCCTGATTGATCCAGTGGGAGATGTGGGAATGGTCTATGTGTCGAATGACTTCGGCAAATCCTGGATTCCACTGATGGGAACAGATCGGAATCGCGCTCCGGATAAATTCGACAGCACGATCGCCGAAGCGCAATGGCTGGAAGAACATCGTGACCTCTCTGCTTTTGCAGGCGATACTCTTTACCTCCGTTTTATTCTGATTACCAATGCAATCCGAAATGACGACGGATGGTACATTGACGACATTCGCATTGATAATGCCACGACTGTAGCGGAAGCATCTCAGCCGCTGCTGGGCGTTACTATTGCGCCGAACCCGGTGCGGGAAAACCTGACGCTCTCTTTCCGGCTGCTCCACACAGCACCGGTTACTGTTGAAATTTCAGACGCACTGGGACGGCGAGTGCTGACGCGCTCACTGGGTACTTTGCCGCGCGGTGCCCATTCCGTCAATTTATCGTTGCACACGCTGAGCGCCGGTAGCTACTACCTTTACCTTCGCACCGGTAACGATCTGAAAACGTTCCCGATTATAAAAGTTCAGTAACGATGTTTGTTAAAACAACCGGAAAGCACCCGATGCGATTCTTCTCTTTGTTACAACGCCCGGCAATCTGGGTCGCAATTGCGCTCAGCATAAGCAGCTTCTATCCCGGATTCGGAAAAACCATTCCGGCATCGCAATTTCTGATGCCTGATCGTTCTCTTCAATCACAGACCAGAGCGTGGCAATTTGATCCTTCCCGGTGGCAGATTAACGCTGCAACGCCATCGATCACCATAGAAGGTTTTCCGGCACCAGATCAATCGACCATTACGCTTTCTGTACGCCCCCATCGCAGTGTTTTTGTGCCGGGACTCCAGATCCAGGTCGTCGGAAAGGATGGTAAAATACGCTCTATGCCTGCTCCAGCAATGCAGGTATTCGCTGGCTCAATAGTAGGCGATCCGCATTCCGATGTCCTGATGATTCAAACGGGCAACTGGCTTTTTACACTGGTAGAAAGTCCCCGATTTGGCAACTGGCTCTTTGCTCCTGCGCCAGCGGCTGGCGCCACTGCCCATTCCTATACGCCTTTTGCAATCCCGGCTGGTGCGCAACTGGAATTCCGCTGCTACGTTCCTCCTACTGATCCGATGAAAGACGCCCTTCTGGATCCTACATCGCTGGCAGCAGTCGACTTCTCCGATCTTTTCATCGCTCCCATTGCAATTGAAACAGATTCGGACTTTTACCGGCGGATGAGCAAGGACACGCTCAAAATTGCCCGATATGTTGGAGCATTGCTCCAGAGCGTTAGCCGACTATATGAAAAAGAAGTTAACGTGGCGTTGCAAATCACGTGGATGCGGATCTGGACTGAAGGAGCGGGCGAAGATCCGTACACCGCTGACGGGAATGTTCCTCAGCTTTTGCAACAACTGACACAATACTGGCGAACGCACCATTTGAACGTTGACCGTGCTATCACGCACTTACTCACTGCTCGCCGGGGCGGGGGCGTTGGCGGTATCGCCTGGCGGGATCACCTCTGCGATCCTCAATGGAATTTCAGTGTCAGTGCTATTGATGGTGGCGCCCGCTTTCCCGTCACCCGTTACGTATGGGACGTAATGGTTGTGGCACACGAAATGGGACACAACTTCCGGGCGCGGCACACACACGACTGCTGGTGGAATCCACCGCTGGACACGTGTGTTACCAAAGATGGGACGCCTCCCGTAGCAGATGCCTGCTTTCGCTCTCCCATCAAACCGCGTCCCAGCGAGGGCAGCATTATGAGCTATTGCCATCTGATCAATTCTCAGGGCGTACGCCTCTGGTTTTCTCCCCGCGTTGCAACGGTGCTTCGGCAAGCGGTTGTGGAGAATGCTACAACGTGCCTTCGAACTCCCCAGCTTCCGTTTGTTTCTCTCCTGGACCCTGTCGGGGGTCAAACTATCTCTATCCTGGAACCCCTGCAAATCAACTGGACGGCTGCTAAAACCGCAAAGGTGATTCTGGAGTATGCAGATCATAAAATGCAATCGTGGCACCGTATTGCCACAGTTAATGCTGATCAGCGGCAGTATGAGTGGACTATCCCGGAAGCGCTGACCGACAGCGTCATTTATATCCGCATCGCAGCCAGCGCTATGCCGCAAATAGCAGACACCTCAGCTCCTCTGCAACTCATTCGTCCTGCTGTGCAGTGGCTATCACTTCTGGATAGCGCTGAACTGGCAATCGGCGATCCCTACACCCTGCTGTGGAACAGTCTACTGCTGGACACAGTCAGCATTGAATTTTCTGCTGACAGTATGCAAAGCTGGAGTACTGTTGCTACGAACATTCCCAACAGTGGATACTATCCGTGGTCGATTCCCGATGTCCCTACGAACACCGGCTTTCTGCGCATTTACGATCCCCACCATCCTCAGGTCGCAGACACCAATCGCTATCCTTTCCGCATCGGAACGCCCTACCTTTCCATCTTAGAACCCAACGCCCAGACGGTCTGGATTGCCGGACAACAGGATACTATCCGGTGGGACGCCGGGTTTCTTTCTTTCATCCGTATTGAATTAAGCACGGATGATGGCACTTCGTGGAAGCGACTGAAGCTGGGCGTCAAAGCACGACAGAAACGCTTCGTTGTGCAAGTTCCCAATACGCCAACCACGCAAGCGCGGGTTCGACTTCGCAACAGCAAGTTATCGGTTGTCAGCGATCGCTTCACCATCCAGGCGCAACCCACAAACGTGCCCAGCGATACCGAAGCTCAGTGGGTCCTTTCACCGAACCCTGTGAGCAAGCAACTCACCTTAAAGATTCCGCGTGCCGGGCAATACACGATCGAAGTTTTCACCACTGCTGGGCAACGAATATTCCGGCGCACTGTCACCGTTCCGCTTGCTGGATCATCTGTTCCGATTGATCTTGGTGAAGTTACGCCCGGTGTGTACCTATTGTACGTTTCCTCCCCGGAGATGACAACCCGCCAGTTTCTGTTTGTCGTTCAGCCATAAAACCACTGATGCAAACTGAACGGGCAGCATTTGTGGAAAGATTACGGACCCGCATAACGGCACTTTTCGACGCCAAGGATGCACCCTCTTCACCGGATGTGGAATCGCTTCTTGCCGATTTTCTGGAAGCACTCAACCAGGGCATTATTCGTGCTGCAGAACCAGATGATCAGGGCAACTGGTACGTACATTCGTGGGTTAAAAAAGGCATCTTACTCTGCTTCCGCTACGGAGTACTCACAGACCGCACGCCGCCACAGTCGCCCTTCCACTTTTTCGACAAACATACGTTGCCGTTGCACTCCTTCTCCCTCCAGGACCGTGTCCGTATCGTTCCCGGTGGATCTGCGATTCGCTCCGGTGCCTATGTTGCACCCGGCGTTATCTGTATGCCGCCAATGTACATCAACATTGGGGCTTACGTGGATGAAGAAACGATGGTCGATTCTCACGTCCTGGTTGGTACCTGTGCCCAGATTGGGAAACGGGTACACCTGAGTGCCGGTGTCCAGATTGGCGGGGTTTTAGAACCACCGAATGCCCAGCCGGTCATCATCGAAGATGATGTCTTTATCGGAGCACTTTCCGGCGTCTTCGAAGGGGTGCGCGTGCACCGCCGAGCTGTGATCGCCTCCGGTGTTTTGCTGACCAATTCCACCCCAGTCTACGATACGGTGCAGCAGCGGATTTTACGTGGCTCCGACCAGCAGCCGCTGGAAATTCCACCGAATGCCGTGGTTGTTGCCGGCTCACGTCCGCTTCAGTCGCCCTTTGCCCGCCAACATCAGCTTGCTGTTTACACGCCGGTGATCGTCAAATATCGGGATGCCAGAACGGATGCAAAAACAATATTGGAGCAAACGCTGCGATAAATGCGGATCGGATTATCCACACGGGTCATCGTTCGTTTCATAATGCTCTGGATCGGGATGGAAACAGTTGCAAGCGCCCAATCGCTGGACGTTCTTCGTGCCAGTATCGTCGATACAACGCTCTCGAACGGACTACGGGTTGTCCTGCTACCCAGGCCACAGTCCTCTGCGGTCACCATTGTCGTTGCCTATCACGTTGGCTCCAAAGACGAGCCGGTTCATAACATGGGCTTTACGCATCTCTTTGAACACCTGATGTTCCAGGGCTCCGCCAATGTTCCACCCGGCAAGTTCGACTATTACTGCTCCCTGGCTGGTGGAGACAACAATGCGTACACCACCTACGACAAAACGGTATACTTTATGCTGCTACCGGCGGAGCAACTCCGCCTGGGACTCTGGTTAGAAGCTGACCGAATGCGGGCACTGGAAATTACCCCGGAAAAACTGCAAACGCAGATCAATGTTGTGCTGCAAGAGATTAAGGAAAACGTTGAGAATCGCCCGTTCGGCAAATTTGGTGAAACCAGCGCAAAACTGGCATATCGCGCCGGTTGCCCCTATAGCTGGGATCCCTACGGAGATCCAGAGCACATCCGCAACGCTTCTATGGAGGAAGTCCTGCGATTCCACGACACATTCTACGGTCCCAATAACGCCTGTCTGGTAATCACGGGCAATATTGATCCCTCAACGACGCTTCAGGAAGTAGAACGATACTTTGGTGACATTCAATCCAAAGCGGAGCCAGAGCACCCCGATTTTTCCCCGGAATGCCGACAGGTGAACCAATACACACAGATTTATGACAACATTGCTACCGATGCCGTTTTTCTTCAATTCCATTGTCCCGGATTCCGGGATTCTACCCTCTACGCCGGCGAACTTCTGGCAGCGATTTTAGCTGACGGTTTGAGCTCTCGTCTGGTCAAAACCCTGCGCTATGAACAACAATTGGTCTCCGAAGTGGGCGCCTACATTGATGATCGCGAATTGAGCTCGCTGTTCACCATCTACGCTATCGCGCGGGATACCACCACAACGGCTCAACAATTGGTCGATGCGATCTGGGAACAATTAGAGCATTTACTCCAGACGGGCATTGAAGAACGGGAACTGGTCAAAGCAAAGAATCAGCTTCGTACGGCTATGCTCTCCCGCTTCGAAAATCTTCACGCTATTGCCGAAATGCTTGCCCATTACGCCCTGTTCTTCAATGATCCGACAAAGTGTTTCGAGCTTCCATCCAGAATTCAAGAGATTCAAAAAGCAGACGTCGAGCGCTTCGCTCGCACCGTTCTTCGCAAAGATCAGCAAATCCGCATTGATTTTCTCCCCAAAACCCAAGCGGATGCTCATCAGTAAGTAAGTAGCAATGGCAGGTGAACATTCCGTGCAGTATGCCCTGATCGATCTTGGCAATACGACGGCTAAAATCTGGTATCCACCTGATCATACCACAACCATTGCCTACACAGAACAATGGGCAGTAGTAGTATGCGATCATTTAACACGATTGTCTCCCTCTCTGATTGCCCTTGCTTCCGTTGTTCCACACCACACGCTCGAATTGGAGCAGCAATGCCGGCAACACTCACTGCCACTGCTGATCCTTTCGCCAGAAATGGTAGCAACGCATTCACCAATCCGTTGGTCGAAGGTATCCGGTATGGGAATTGATCGGATGCTCCAACTGGCAGGAGCGGTGACGCTGAGTGGCGCTCCTGCCATTGCCGTTGGTGCTGGCACAGCAATCACATTGACAGCAGCCGACGCAGCGTTCCAATGTGTTGGAGGTGCGATCCTGCCCGGAATCCATCTCCAACTGGAATGTCTGCACCACCGCACGGCTCAACTACCCGGCGTCTCTGCTCAGATTCCCCCAACTCCCTATGGTACCAATCCTACCACTGCCATTCAAGCAGGCGTTCTCTATGGGACTGCCGGCGCCCTCAGGCACTTGATCGGAGAACTACAACACCTGATCGCTTCTCCCGATACTCCAGCACCCGTTTATCTGACTGGCGGTGATGCCTCTTTGCTTCAGCAACTGCTCCCGGATCTGCCCTGGAAGCACTCGCCGAATCTCCTTTTTATCGGTATCCACGCCTTACTCCAGCGAATGGGGAAACTACAAGCAACGATGCCACCACCTCCATAACACGAAATACCCCCCTTTCCCCTGCGGAATTACGCCAAACTTCCTGAAGGAGCAATATGATTCCGATCCTTATGCAGTCAACACTGCCTATCGCACCAGCGGAATCACTCCAGAAAACCCCTGTGTTCCGATCTGGAGCCGGTATCCGTACACACCGGATGGTAGCGTGCTAATCGGAATGGTAAAATGATAACGTCCCTGAAAATGTTCCTGCGCGCTGAACTGATGAACCTTTTGTCCCTGGAGATTATAAAGTTGCAAGCGGATCGACACTGGTTTCTCAATTTCAACCGTGAGTATTAGTGCCCGAAAGCGAGGGTCTACTGAAACAGCAGCCTGACAGGACCTCGATTGCTGTTCTGCTATGTCGGTAATAATAACCCCTCCCTCTCGATACACGGCTAATCCGCTGTGGGTTGCAATCCATTTATTATCCCACCGATCGACAAACACATCACTGATTTCATTGGTTGGGAGGGGCGAATTTTCCGCAGTATAAACGATCCACTGATTCCCGTCGAATTTTGCCAGCCCCTTGGGCGTACCAATCCACGCATTCCCCTGATGATCGAAAGCGATCGCTGTCACATTATTATCCGGCAATCCGGAATTCTCGGTGTTATACGCTGTCCACGTACTTCCATCAAACTTTGCCACCCCCCTGAGTTCAGTACCAAACCACACCGCTCCCTGCGGATCAACGGCTACAACCCTGACCATATAATTATCCGGGATACCCGAATTTCCGGTGTTGTATACCGTCCAGGTGCTTCCGTCAAATTCCACCGCTCCGGAAAACCGCGTTCCCGCCCAAACGTGATTCCGAGGATCAACGGCAATATCGTTCACGTCGTTTTCTGGTAACGCTGAGTTGTCTTTATGATAAACGGTCCAATTGACACCATCAAATCGGGCAATGCCGACGCCCCATCCGCCAAGCCAGATTTTGCCCAAGGAATCAATAGCAATTGTTGCGATCCAGTTGTTCAACAACGGCGCATTGTCTTTGTTGTACACCGTCCAGTGAAGCCCATCAAATCGGGCAACGCCACCTGACCACATTCCGAACCACTTGTGACCTGATCGGTCAACAGCTACGGAAAGAACTGCATTGTCAGGCAACCCGGAGTTTCCCTGAGTATACCAGATCCACTGCGTTCCATTGAACAAGCCAACACCACCGGCACTTCCAACCCAGACCTCATCGGTAGGCGAAATGACAACACTACTAAGCGCTTCATTCTGAAAGCCCTGATCACCTTGCTTCCATACGATCCATTCCGGCGACTGCGCCTGGAAGACCATATTCCATATCCCGATAATTCCGGCAACAAAATACCAGAAAACTCGGGGTGCAAAAGCGGCAAAGCGAGTCATTGTTGACTTTACGCCTTTCATCGCTCTACTCCTTTTGCTATTGCACAATTTTCCCGATGATTCATCGGGTTTCAGTGTTTAAGACGAATTTCTCTTAAACTTACGTCAACAACAACTCCATTCACACTGTTACCGAAATCCGCTTCTGTTTCGACTTTCTATATTCAAGGTGCTCGGTACCCTGCCTATGTTTTCTGCTGGCGCTTTTCCTCCTAATCCTGCACTTTAAATCTCAGTAGCTCAATTCTTAGCTGCCAGGCGATTGAGGTATTCACTTGCAATCTTCCTCCTATTGTTCCGTTAATGCGCTTTCTATTTGTGAAGGAACAAACTTCAAAGCAGGAGAAAAGTGCGAATAATTGCAGCTATACTGCTATCGCTGATTTTTTTCGAGGTAGCTCTACCGTGTACCGATACCGTTCACGGAACAAACCACGTAATGAGTTTCCAACAAACCGACACTTCAACGAATGATTTATGGAATTTAGAAACCTGCTCTCCATTCTGCGACTGCCAGTGTTGCAGTATCGCCATCGCTTCTGTGCAATGCTTTACTGCTGATTTTGCAGTCAGATCCTGCGCTATGCTATCTTGTTTTCCCACAGCATCCACTTTTACTTTCAACTTCCCGTGGTGGCATCCTCCTCGATTCTGTCCTCTCACGTAAACTTTTCTCCACATCTGATTTGCGTGTCCGGCTCACGGACACACTGATTTTCCCTTTTTGTTTCACAAGTAAGAGGACAAACAATGATCGACCGGATCATTGGATTTTCGGTACGTAACAAATTCGTTATCAGCATCTTTGTACTGGGCATTATCGTATGGGGCATTGAGTCTGCTTCGCGACTTCCCCTCGATGCGGTCCCGGACATTACCAATAATCAGGTGCAGATTATCACTCGTGCACCGGTTTTAGCACCCCCCGAAATTGAGCAATACATCACCTTTCCCATTGAAATAGCAATGGCGAACTTGCCGGGGGTGATCGAAATTCGATCAATCTCACGGTTTGGGCTCTCTGTTATCACCGTTGTCTTTGAAGATGATATGGACACCTACCTGGCTCGACAGTTGGTGATGGAACAATTACAAACGGTGCAGGAAGAGATTCCACAAAGTTTCGGCAATCCTGAAATGGCGCCGATTTCGACCGGATTGGGAGAAATTTACCAATACCTCCTGCGACCGGCTCCAGGATATGATACCGTTTATTCCCTGATGGATCTTCGAACGATTAACGACTGGATCGTCCGCCGAAATCTGGCTGGCATTCCCGGTGTCATCGAAATCAATGGCTGGGGTGGGTATTTAAAACAATACGAAGTTGCAGTCAATCCCCAGCGTATGCTCAGTCTGGGAGTTACCCTGCCAGAAATTTTTGAAGCACTGGAGCAGAACAATGCCAATACCGGTGGAAGCTACATTGAAAAACACCACAATATGTACTTTATCCGCGGCTTAGGAACGGTTTCAACGCTGTCAGACATTGAAAATATCGTTATTACAGAACGCAATGGCGTTCCTATCCTCATCCGCGACATTGGTGAAGTCCGGTATGTGTATCCACCCCGCTACGGCGCTGTTACTTACAATGGGAAGGGCGAGATTGTTATTGGCATCGTGATGATGCTCAAAGGCGAAAATTCGAATCTGGTCACCCAACGGGTGCAAGAACGCATTGAGCAAATCA
>JALWJX010000087.1 GCA_026996895.1 Candidatus Kapaibacterium sp. | reverse complement strand
TTGCGCAGGAATTTCAGAAAATGATGTTTCTTGTGGAGAAGATGCTTCCGTCAATGCAGCATCAACAGCCGCTTCTTCGGACGAAGCTGCGGGTGTGGTGGGCAGCGGGGAAGATTCGGCTGATGATGCTTCGCTTTCCACTGGTAGGGTTGGCTCCGATGCACCTGGTTCTGTTTTTTCGCCTGCTTCGAGTGATCCTGGACTTGCTGCTGTGGTCGTATCTGTGCCTGCATCGTCCGCCTGCGCTGTTCCCACCGCCTGGGATTCGACCGGCGTTGAGGAGAGTGGTTCAGAAATGTCCACGGGTGTTTCGTGGATGGTTTCTTCTTCTTGGGGTAGTGCTTCTTCTGTCGCTTCTTCTGGTTCTGAGAGTTGGTGTGTTGCGCTCTCTGGCTCGCTGGGTGTTTCTCCGGTGGATGCCGGTGCAGGAGTGGGTTCAGCAAAAGTCTCGATCGTTGCTTCTTCAGCCTGAGCGTGGTCGGCAAGTCGGGCAACGAGGATTTCCTGATAGAGGCTGAGTACCTGCGGATCGCGGGGAAATCGCTGGCGCGCTGCATCTGCGATAGCGGCTGCTTCATCTAACCGATGTTGCTCCTTGTAAAATTGCGCCAGCACGACGTAAGCGGTCACATACTCTGGATAGATTTGCAATCCTTCTTTCAGGAGTTGAATTGCTTCATCGCGGGAGCCAGCGTCCCATAGTTGCCGGGCGTCCTGAAGAAACAGAGCTGAAACTGTTGCCATTTTTTCCTGTGTTTTTCTGTTTCCGCCGTTGCAAATCTACGAATTTTGCTGCAAGGAATGGTAGGTGGCGGCAAAGGCGTGCGCTTTTTCCGGATCGATGGGTGCGGCTGTAGAGCCACCGACCTTGATTGCGGTACCGACAATGCAGCCGTCGAAGAAAGGGGCGAGCGTCTGAAGAAGATCAGGCGTGGCTCCACTCCCAATAATGAGCGGAATTTGTGGAAGGTGCGTTTTGAGCTGTCGAAAGAGAGCAGCATCTGGAGCAGTGCCGGTTGCTGGACCGGTGAGAATCAACGCATTGGCTTTCCCCCGTTCAACCATTTCTTCCGCTACAGTGAGGAGCGGGCGGTCTCGCAGCGGGGCAGCGTGCTTCACATTGAGATCTGCCCACAGGGCGACCGTACTATTCAACTGCTGGCGGTAGCGGATTGTTCGATATGCCTTGCCCTGTAAAATGCCCTGGTCTGTGATGGCAGCGCCGGTATGGACATTGATACGGATGAAGTCTGCGCCGGTGATGTGTGCAACTGCCAGTGCTTCAGCCGTGGCATTGCGGAGGATATTGATGCCCAGCAGCAAATGCGGAAATTGTGACCGGATTGCACTGGCAATGACTGCCATCGCAGCGGTGATATGTGGGGGAACGGTATCGGGATAGAATGGAGCATCGCCGAAGTTTTCTAGCAACACGCCATTGAAACTTGCTGCTTCCAGAATGGAGGCTTGCTCCAGCGCGTATCGTCGTAACTCTTCCATCGTGTGGGTATTGCCTGGTTCGCCCGGCAAAGCAGGTAGATGGATCATCCCGATCAGCGGTCTGGATTGGAAAAGGGTGTCTCCGCTCATAGCGGGTCAGAATTGTTTCAGTACGCTTCGTTGCCCGTTGGTGACGACCTAAGCCTGCACTTCAGGTACGAATTGCTCAACCCAGCGGATGAGGTAGGCTTTGGCAATGCGTTCGCCGGGACGGATTCGGCGGAAAGTTTGCCATAACCGGCGGAGCCGGGTTTTGTATACTGGCAGGGCAAACAGCTTGCAGTGCAGGGCGTAATACAGAAGGCGAATAAAAGAGCGGATGATCCGTGGATGGAGTTGTTTGAACCGGCGTTGCCGCAGGCGTTCGACCAGATAGGTAAGCTGGTCCAGTTTCTGGAAACGGTAGTAGATTTGCGCCCTGGTGCGATAGGCACTCATCAAGTTGATAATATCGCCGGTTTCCTGCTCAATCGTATGGATCCGGTCCAGCATCGCCTGATAGGAAAGTGGAAGGTGAGATTGTCCAAGTGCGAACTGCACCTCCAGAACAGCGGCTAAGCTCTGGTAAAAGCGGTGTTCGTTGTTTGTTGCCCATCGAGCCAATTGCTGAATCAGTGTTGGTATGCGTTGATCATTGCCCAGAGCAAAGTACACCCGCAACAGATGGGCGGTAAAGTAAGGAAACTGTGGCGAATCGGAAGAAAGGACTGATAGCGCCTGCTCCAGAATGGTTGCGGCTTTTTCTAATTGGTCATTTGCGATAGCATCCATTGCTGTTTCCAACTGGTAACCGGGGGAATGATGAAGAAAATCCAGAAAGGAAAGCTGGAAAGCGCTGTCCAGATAGTTCAACTGTCGCTGTTGCGCATCAATCTGTTCCAGAAATTCCTGATTGGAGCTGATCAGCGCATAGGATTTTTGGAGCGTGAGTTTGAAATGCTGGAGCACAGGAGCGAAGGGCTGCAACAGGGGGAGTTGTTCAAAAAACTGGAGTTGCTGCTGACACCGTTGAAATGTTTGAACAGAAGGATGCAATCGCAGTTCCAGAACGCACTGTCCAATGAAACCCCACAGCCAGTGGAGCAGCGCTTTTGCAAAGACATTGTGCGTAGCATCAAAGAATTCGGGAGGGTGGGCAATGCCGCCTCCAGAGATGGTGTTCAGGTAAATACCCAGGTACAGTTGATAGGCTTCACTGATCAGGAGCTCTGAAGTCTGAGGAGGATTTTCCCGCTGGAGTTTGCGGAAAAACTGCTGGAGCAGTTTCCACGCTTCTTGCGGTTGCCCCTTCTGCTCCAGAGCACGAGCGCGGTAGTAGAGAATTTCTGTGGGACTCAGGAGATCTGAGGCAAGGTCTGATGGGACCCCTTCGGCGTGTGCTGTCTGGAGAAATTGCATAAAGGCGCGAACCAGTTCTTTGTAAATGTGGTAGTACGATTGGTAACGTTTCCGGAATTGTGGTTCGTGCGGCAGGATGCGGTAGATGCTCGCAACTGCCTGCCGGTGAGAATATGGTTTGCGCCTGCGTACCTGCTCCGCAATGTACGCAGCGATCTCGGCTTTCTTCGTGCCCGATGGCAATGTAGCAAGAAAGCGATTGACATCCTCAGGGGAAGCGGCAGCGAAAAGTTCGTACAGCGAACGCTTCATTCCATCGACCTTTTATCTGTGCTCCTGCTGCATCCTGCCAGTTTTGCCATATTCTTGCTTTGCTCTCTGTCGAGGCATCGGATGAATTCAACAAATCGATCTAAAATGCTTAAGCAAACATACAAATTTCCCGCTAAAATTGCAATAAGTTAAAAACAACAAAGCGGGGAAAGCGATGCGACAGTGGTGGAAAAACGGCGTTATGATCTTGTACTTTCTCAGTGTTGCAAGCGCTGTAGCCCAGACGTCACCTTTCACAGTGATTCCTTTTCAAGGGGTGTTAACGACCAGTGGTGGAGTGGTCGTGCCCGATGGGAATTATCAACTCACCTTCCGACTCTACCCAACCGCCAGCGGCGGGAG
>JALWJX010000086.1 GCA_026996895.1 Candidatus Kapaibacterium sp. | reverse complement strand
GTCACCGTCCCGCTCGTATTAATCGGCATCCCACACGCATCCAGAAAGTCCACGCCAAAGTTCAACGTCGCCGGTCCAACACAACTGGTCGACGGCGCCGCATTGTAGGCTATCTGCTCAACGTTGATGTAGAAGGTTGCTGTTGTTGTCAGGACTGTTCCAGCAACGTTCGCAAAGGTTGCAACTGCTGTGTACCATCCCGACGTACTTGCCATCAGAGAAACGTCCACTTTCGCATTGACCGAAGCAACGGTACTTCCACTAAACACTACTGGTCCATATCCACCCGCCCCAGTGACAGTGATATATACAGTTCCGCTCGATGCCAGTGGATTATCGCACGCATCATAGAAGCTCACTTCAAAGACAAGATTATCCATTGTACAGGAACTGATCGGGGCACTGGTATAGGCAATACGGGCCACATCAACCAGGAATGGCGCCGATGTTGTGCTGATGGTTGCACCTAAGATGTTTGCATGTGTTGCAGTAATGGTATAATATCCTGCCAATGGAGCCGTGAAGGTCACACCGCTAAAGACTGCTACACCATTGACAGCATTCACACTTATCTGGCTACTACCATTGAGCAATGCTCCACCACTGGCAGCGGCGTACACCGTTCCGTTTGTTGTCGAAACGTTCGTGCAATTATCATACAGTGTCACCTCAAACGGCGCCATTGTTTCGCCCGTACAACTGGTTGTCGGCTGCACCGTAAAGCTTGCCGCACTAACAATCGGCGAAGTGCTCAGCAAGAAGGAAGCAGACGTGACGAACAATGACGGATTCGTAATTCGTGCTTCGAGTTGATAGTAACCCCACGGCGCATTCACCCGCAGATTGGTAAAGGTTGCGGTTGCATCACCCGTATTGAAGCTCGCCGTTGTTGGCGGGAGAATTGTCATCGCTGGTGTCGTGGAGTAGATATAAACTTCCGTGATATTCGCATTCGTTGCACGGTTATCCCACTGATCCCACACTGCCACGACCGGTGCCGGGGAGAAGACACCTTCACAGTAATTATCCGTCGGCTGCTGGATAAAGCTCAGGTATGCTGGCACATCTGGCACCACCGTAAAGCTATTGGAAATCGCATCACTGATCAATCCACCAACAGAAGCTCTCAACGTGTAGACTCCCGCTTTGAGCAAGCGGACATTAGCAAAGGTTGCAATTCCACCCTGCGACAGAACGGTACTAATCGTCCCGCTGGAACTATACAGTCCTGCCACATTTGGTGTGTAGGTATTGATACTCAACGTCACATTACCATTGATCGCTGGATTCAGGTTCCCATACTGATCCTGGAACTGAACGACCAAATTCGTACCAGTATTCTCAATCAGTGCATTGTTATTGGTACACCGTGCTTCCATATTGGAGAAGACATATCCTGCCGTCGTTACCGATGGCGGCTGCGAATAGAATGCCAACTTCACTGCCGACGCTGGCGACACCGTAAACAGTGCCGACGTGGCAGGCGTCAGCACAGCCGCGTTATCTTCTGCTCGCAGATAATACGTTCCCGCTCGAGTCATCGAAAGATCATTAAAGGTTGCAACACCATTTACAACCGGCTGGCTCAGCGTTCCGCTCAGAATTCCATCATTACACGCTGCCAGCAGACTGGAGCTGGTTACAACGCTGATATTGACCGTTCCAACAAAGTCACATCGAATATTCCCGTACGCATCCTTCACTGCAACCTTAACCGTACCAAGATTACCACCAGCCGTAATATTGTTTGGATCCTGGATAAAGTCAAGCTGCGTTGCAACATTATCAAACGGCTTCAATGTTATCGTCGCTCGAGTTTCAAGGAGCGAACCACCGGAGGAAACCGACAGAATCAACGTCGCAGTCGTATTTTGATTACAAACAGACGGATCCCACGCAATAGTGACCGTCGTACTGTACAAGGTGTTTGTATTGCTCAAAGTAATTGGCGAGGTTGGGGAAACAAGTGTCAACCCTGCCACAGGATTGCCACCGCTACCGACAACGCTGAATTGCACCTGTGTACCCGTTGCTGTCGTCGCTGTCGGATACAGATCTGGATTCAACGTCTGGAAGTACACCACAAACGGTTGCCGGCTAATCTGCGGCGTCGACGCTTTCACACCACTCTGATCATACGGATTCACCGTTCCGACAGCCGATGTACTAAATGCCAGCCGATCGGCGGGCTTATTCGGTTCGATCGTCAACGTTACCGACGTCGATTGCAATGCCGTACCAGCACTAATGACGCTCAACGTCAAGGTCGCCGTCGTGTTCGTACTGCCTGTCCAGCTTATCGTTGCCTGCGTCGCGCCGGTAGCAGTATATTGTGCCACCACTGTTGCCGTTGAACTACCCGGTCCACCAGTGCCATAGAGACTCAGTCCGGGATCGGTGATCGTTAGCGATAGCGCGACCGTCGTATTGGCGGTTGTTGCTGTCAGCGTCCCTGCATTATTGAACAAGCCAAAGTCCACCGGGAATGGCACCTGACCAGTGACCGTGGTATTGCCACCGTTAAAGCCATCAATACCTGTTGAGCTGGTCGTACTAAACGCCAGCCGATCAGCAGCCCCTTGCAGAACGAACGGATCGGAATGGACGGAGAATCCAGCAAGAAGCGTAGTAGAATTACTGGTTGCCTTGAGCTGATAAGTGCCCGGGGCTCCGCTGGTTATGCGCATTGCACTAAAGATGGCAATGCCACTGGTACCCGTACCAACGGAATTGTTGATGATCGTCAGTGCAGCCGTTGTGGTCAGATTCACCACAATATTTTGATTTGTTACGCGGTTCCCCCATTGATCCAGCGCTTCGACCGCAACGACATTGCCATACGAGGCACTGGTTCCCTGCACCACATTTCCAATAGCAGAAGTTGTTGGCTGCGACACAAAGCGCAGCGTCGACGCCGTGGTCGGCGTAATCTCAAAGGCATTCGAAATCGCCGATCCATAGGTCAAGCCTGCATCTGCTTTCAATCGATAGATTCCTGCTCGATTGATTCGGACGTTCGCAAAGGTCGCTCGTCCACTTCCGGCATCCATTATCACACTCAAGGTTGCCTGTGTGGCAGTCCCGGTAGTGACAAAGTATCCAGGCACATTATCAGGATTACCCGGTGTTGCATTTTGCGAGTAGATACTCAACTGTACAACCGTTGTTACACCACTGGTTGGATTCCCATATTGATCCACTAACTGCACCACCAGGTTGGTACCCGTATTTTCAATAGTTGCACCGGTTGCACAGGTCGCTTTCATTCCGGAGAATACCAATCCTGCCGATGTCGATGCTGGTGGTTGCGACCAGAAAGCAATACTGGTAGCAGTCGACGAGAAGATCAGGAACTGCGTCGAGGTCGTTGGCGCAATCAGATTACTGGGATGATATGCATACAGAGTATACGGCACTCCATCGATATCTCCAACATCGATATGCAATGTCGCAAAGGTCGCAACACCGTTCACCGCCGACTTGATAATAGTACCTGTAGCGGTTGTCGAATAATCTTTCAGTACTGTGTTCGGATCACCCGGACATGCACTTCCGTCACTGCCGATGGTGATATACACATCGCCATTATACGTCAAGATCACGTTGCCGAACGTATCCAGACATTGCACTTCTACCGGATCTACACCATTTCGCGTCAGCACTGCTCCCGCTGTTGCATTGGTGACTGACGGTGATGCCGTCTTGAATCCATATCGTGCCACTCCATTAGCCAGCGCATTCGGATCATACGGCAGCACTGTAATGTTGATACTGGTTGCCGTTAATACGGGGCCACTCTGCACTGCCAGCGTAAGTGTTGCAACAGTATTAGAATTGCCGACATAGGTCAACTTAATATTTGTAATCGATCCGCTATGATTACCAACAGCCAGATTTGCTGTTGTAACTCCCACAATGGTAACTCCCGTATTGGAAGTGACACCAACGACCGTTGCCGCCGTTACGCCGGTTGGAAGATCAGCACTATTCCACGTTTGGAAATCGAAACTAAATGTTTGATTGCGAATGACCTGCGTTGTAATAGAGGTAAATGCCAGCTTGATTGGTGCTGCCTTGATAGTAATCGTCGTTGTGGTTGAGTTGAGACTATGTCCACTGGTGGTCGACACGGTAAAGGTTGTCGTCACATCGGTAGACCAGGCATTATCCAATGCCAGGGTAATCGTCGCGGCAGACGTATTCGCAGCAATCGTTGCTACGGTACTTCCACTGAACTTAGTCAGCGCCGGATGATTCCAGCTCAACTCAATATCCGTATCCACCGGCACTGGAACCTGTACATCAGCCGAGTTCACCGAAATAACATTCACATTGAAAGTTTGACGATTATAAATGGTTGCCGGTGTCACACTGGTAACCTTCAGCTTGGATGGATACGAGTACACCGTAATTGTTGCCTGCGTTGATAATCCTCCTCCTGTCAATGTGAGGGTCACCGTTGTGGAAGCAGACTCTGTATAGATCAACGTTACGCTCAATGTCGTGATCGCGTCGGGATCATCTTTCTGGAAGACAAAGGAATTGGGCGATACCGTCACGCCCGGATAGCTGGAAGTAATATTTACAGTCGTATTAGCACTGGTTGCCCGCAGATCACCATCGGGACTAAAGGTAGCAGCGGTAATGGTAAATGGCGTACCGGAAATAGCAGTTGCTGGTAACCCATCCCGCTCATTCGGACTGGTATCATCCCATGCCAGATCACTTGCCGGTTTCGCATAGAAAGGCACTGTTAATGTTGTAGCGTATGGATAATTCCCTACGGAAGAAGCTGTTACTGTAACGGTTCCCATCGTTGCTGGACCAGTGTAACCGAAGGTCATTGTCGTTTCAACATAGTTATTGCCTGCGGTCAGCGTCGTCGACGCTGGCGTTGCGCTGAATCCAGCACTAATTACTGCGGATGGTCCATAGGTAAAGGCAATGACCGCATCGGCAGTTGTGGAGCGCAACTCACCAAACATACTGAACGATCCAGTGGTCACCGTAAACGGCTGATCTTCCATAATCGGGTTTGGATAGGTATCGAATCCATCCGTACCGAATGAGGAAGTTGAACTATACGCCAGACGCACTGCCGGACCAGTAATCGTAATCGAAATGGTTGTCGATACAGGATATCCCGGTGCCGACGCCGTAACCGTTGCAACCGTATTAGCAGGCGTTCCGAAGTAACGGAATTCCAGATTGGAGCTCACCTGATACGTGTTGATTGCAAGCTGGGCGGTAGTACTACTTCCCCATACACCACCCGATTGTCGCACCTGAACCCCGGCATTGACACTGATTGTTACATTAACACTGGCCGAGGTTTCACGGAACCAGTCATCCGGGCTGAAGGAGCTGACCGTCACTGGTACAGGAGTTCCTTCGGTCACCGTCAGGTTTCCACCGTTAAATCCAGAGGTAGCGCTGGTATTCCCGTTATTCACACTGAATGCCAGCTTCGTTGGCTCCTTCGGATCAAAGTTTACCGTGACACTGGTGCTGTATGGATAGACAGCACTGGCGGCTGTGACAATCACATTGAACGGATCATTTTCAGCACCGCTATAATTGAGCGTAAAGTTGCCAGTCGTATGAGTTGCACCTGCATTCAACGTTGTTGTATTGGGCACAATTGACACGCCCGAGAGCGTGCTGCTCACCGTGAGATTTACTGTTGTATTTGCTGTTGTAGCACGCAGGTGACCAAAGGCGCTCCACGAACCGACCGTCACCGGGAAGGCAACACCTTCGTCCGCACTGAGTGATCCACCGTTGAATCCATTGATTCCCGTAGAACTGGTGGTCGAATATGCCAACCGGACTGCCGGATCCGGCTGGACGGTGATCGTTGCTTGCGTCGTGGATCCAATACTTGCACCCGTCGCTATCAGAGTTGTCACGACCGCTGTCGTTCCGGTTCCTGTATAGACCACCGTGATGGAATGATTCGTAACTGCCGTATTGGCATAAATCGTCCCGACCGCTCCTGCATAGATCATAAACGGTCCGGTGACACTGTAATTCACCGTCAAATTCGCTGTCGTTTCACGCAGGTCTCCATCGACCGAGAACGTTCCATTCGTCACCGTAAAGGCAACGCCCGAATTCACCGTTCCCGATGGGACTCCATCAGTTCCTGTTGTGCTGGTTGTACTATAGGCAATAATCGAAGCGGGCTTGCCAACAACGGTCACATTGATTGAAGTTGCTGTTAGCACATTGCTGGCCGCCGAAGCCGTAAGGGTAATAACAACCGATGGTGCAACCCCAGTGTAATCAAATTCAATATTTGCCGTACTGGAGAACGTATTCGCTACGATCGTCATCGTGGTGGTAGAGCCAAACACTCCGCCATTGGCTCTAAGCGTTACCGCAGGATCAGAACTTGTCAGTGTTATGGTAACATCCGCGTTGGTAGAGCGTAGGTATCCTTCAGCACTAAACGTTCCAATGGTTACCGAAACAGGAGAATTCTCATTAACTGTTAAGTTTCCACCGTTAAATCCATTAGTTGCTGTTGATGCCGTCGTCGAAAATGCCAGATGTCGTGCTGGCGTCGGCGTAACCTGGATCGTGATGGAGGTCGCCACTAAGGAGGGATTGGACACTACGACCGTCACGGTTGTTGCCTGTGCAGATGTACCAATGTACTCAAAGATGATAGAGTTGGTAGTCGAAGAAGCACCGGCGTACAACGTAACATCTTGCGTTGCCTGCAAGCTTGACCCAACTCTGAACCGGAAATTCGGAGCTTCCGGACCGCTGTAAGAAAACGTCAACGTCGTCGTTGCATTGGTCGCCACAAGGTTTCCACCCACGCTGAAGGTTCCAACGGTAACCGTAACCGGCTGCCCGGACACAATGCCGGTTGTCACACCGCCATTAAAGCCTTCGATTGCCGTTGCAGAAGTTACCGAGTACGCTAAGGAATGGGCAGGACCTGGTGTTCCTAAGGTAAAGTACATCGGAGAGGCAAACAATCCTGTCAGCGTCCCCTCTACATAGCTGTAGGCACCGGAACTTCCGCGAACAAGATCTATCGAATGCCGCTCAGTCCAGTTAATCCCATCGGAACTGGTGTAGAATACTAAGGTATTTGGATCCAGTCCATTCAAGTGATCAGAAAGATAGCTAATCCGTACCTTTGCCGTCACATTAGTTTGAGTTGTACTGACCTTGTAAATCCGAACAATACTGGTTGTCAACGGCGATGTACTCAGGGTTGTTGATACCGGAATCAGGTCTATTTCGATGGGACCGATCAAGCCACTATTGCCAAAATCAATCCCTAATCCTGCTGGACCCGGTGTATCAAGCGTGGCATTCGTGGTCAACGGACCGGCATGCACTGTAGCGGTGGTACTTCCACCGGTGTTCACAACGACCGATCCTGTTGTCTCCGCCAGCGTACCGCCGACACCCAGTTCCAGATTATTATTGTTGAGATCTAAGTTCCCGGTTCCACTGGTAACAAACACCGTCCCACTGATCAACGTTGCATTACCTCCCAGGGTTACGCCACCAGTATTCGCAACATACACATTACCATTCGGATCGGCACCCCACTCGCCACCGGTAGTATGCGCCACTGTTCCCTGGTACCACAGATCTACGCCACTACCGTAGGTCGGCGTTCCATTAATCGTGGGATCATTGATGATGTAGAAATCCGTGTTATTCTGGAAGTTGAGATTGTTCGCACCATTTAATGTTACATTTCCGCTTCCTGTTTCTTCTACAACCACTTGCGCATAGATATTGACCGTATTATCCAAGGTAACAGTCACAACATTACTAAAGTGATTACGAAACTCCAACGCCTCCAAATCATTGAGCGTAGGATTGAAACCAAAAGAAGCAGATCCACCAAGGTAATAAATCAATGTCGAAGTGGACGTTCCACCAAAAAATCCGGTACCTGAAGTAGCAATAGTACCATAGATGTGCAGAGTTTCACCTCCTTTGATCTTCAGCGTTCCATCGTTCAAAGTGAGCGTACCGCTGGTTGCCAACGTCAACGTATTGACCGTCACAATCTGTGATGCAGAGCTCACTGTCAAATTGAGTAGATGCTGTCCAATGAAGTTAAAGTCGCCGCTGATGGTTGCGGCATAGATATAAAGTGATGACGTTTCCGATCCTTTATAGTTTCCACCGCTATTCGTAATAGTTCCACCGGTTGCAACTGCGAGCGAGTGATTCGGTGCGATATGGATCGTTCCAGCCGCATTGAGCAACGTTCCGTTGACCGTCACAGTAGCAACGGTCGCTATTTCCCCCGCACGATTCATTGTGAAGTTTCCAAGGTTCTGATTGCTCTGGAATGCAAAGGTTCCCGAAATGGCACCCGCATTGGCAATGGTCAGATCCGACGCCGGATCACCTATAAATGGCTGTGCCACGCTCAGCGTGATTGGACCATTTAACGTCAGATCGTAGCTATTCAGATCCAGATATCCAGCGGAAACGGTAAAGCTACCATCAATGGCTTTTGCTCCAGTCAAATCGGCAGTCAGCACCACGCCTCCACTATTGCCCACAAAGAGATTGTGTGGTGCATTCGTAGCGGCATTCTCAAGTTCCGGCGTCGTCAAACGCTGAGTACTTCCTGCATACCATAGCGTCGATGTTGGACCATAGGTGATTTGCGAGGCGTTGGTGGCAATGTTAGCGTTATCCCAGATTGTCCACGTATTGTGGAGCGTCCAGTTGAGTCCATCTCCCAGGGCAAATTGATAAGTATTTGCCGTCACATTACAATTGGTTACGGACAATGCTGCCCCCGTAATCGTCAAAGCACCAGCACCACCACTGAGATTAAGGGTCAACGTACCAATAGTAGCAGCCGCATTTGCAAAGCTTACGCTGACATTATCATTGACATTGGCAAAGTTAATTGTCAAATTCGAATTGGCATCTCCTGCAAAGGTAGCAGTGGTAACGGTGAAATCAAAAGCGTTAGTACTATTGTTAATCGTCAAATGATTGCCATTCAAATCAAATGTTCCGGCCACAAATTGCGTTGCCGAACTCGCCAAGGTTAAATCACTGCACAAATAGACGGTCTGTCCCGCCCGATTCACCGTAATATGGTGGAGCGTCTGATATCCTGCATCAAAATTCAAATAGACATCGCCAGCAGCGCCGGGCAAAACTTCAACCCACGCTGATGCAGATCCCCGCAACTTACCGCCTGCCGAGCAGGTCAGCGTTGTCCCATAGAGCGTTAGCGGCGAACCAATCGCCAAGGTTCCCTGATTAAGCGCCAAGGTACCAGTAGTACCAATTGTCAGGTTCGATGCAGCAATATTCACGTTTCGGTCCAATTGGAACGTATTGAGAATAGATCCAGCTACAAAATCAATCTGTCCTGTAATCGCCCCGCTACCATTTACAATAATGCTTCCTGCATCTGGCGTACTGGCGGTAAACTCCGCACCTGAAGTAATGGTAACATCTCCGGACAATGTAAGTGTCTCATCATCCACGTCAATATCAGCATTGGCGTTGGTTACTATGAAATCTCCCGTAATGGTTGGTGAGGTACTCAAATGCCATACTCCGTTGACATCAACAGTCAAACTCCCACTGATGGTTGTTGGCAGACCATCCCCGCTGATCTGTCCTGCAGCCCCATTGTAGACATAATGAGCAGCTCCATCAAAATTCCGTGCTCCTGTTTGCACACTCCCAGTACTACCACTACTGCTGATTCCCTGAAGATTTGCTGTTTCCAATGTTGCTCCGGAGTACAGATTAAAGGTACCTCCAGCACCACTGAAAATATTGCTTGCATCAAAAATGATCGTTCCATACACGTGAATAATACCACCATTGACATTATACGAAGTTGCCAAAGTTACATCCGATCCGCTTTGTACGGTCATACTTCCCTGAATTGTTGCTGGCAATCCTGTAGTATTCTGCCCAGTACCAGTGAAATAGTAATGTCCATCCGACGCCAGCGTAATAGTATTGGTATTGATATTCCCTGCAGCTCCTGTCACCTGTGTAGCCGAAATGTAGAGATGTCCTCCTGGGTCCAGAATAAAGGTTCCCGTTCCTGTCACCTGTTTCGAACCAGCAAACTTTAACACCCCAGAAGCCAGAACCTGGAACTGGTCAGGACTATTGACCTGAATATCCATATTCAGCGTTAACTCTCCTCCGCCTGCTACAATCACATCCACACCTGAGCCACCATTCCCTACTGTCAGCGTTCCTGTAGAAACCAGGGTCACCTGGGCACCTACATCGACAAGTAACTTCCCAATAGTTGTTGTTGGAACATTTATTACTGTAACCGGAGATCCCGCCGGGAACAATGCTCCTTCTGACACATTATCAGGCACATTACCACCCTGCCAGTTTGCAGGATCGGTCCAACTCTTTACACCTCCCCCACCAATCCACTGAATCATCGTCTGAGCATACCCCTCCTGTGGATACAACAGCACGCCCGCAAGACAGGCTACCGTGGCAACTCGCCCGATAATCCGGAGATCAACAGCATCTGCGGCACGACCAACGACTTGCCATACCTGGACCACGATTCTCAGCAATTGTGCCCATAGTCGTTGCAATACGGTCATCTTACCCTGTACTCCCTTTGTTTCTATTTCTGTATTTTTTTTCGAGGTTCTGGAATGAACAGTCCCCTGGTGCCGGAATGGGGTTGCATGCAGCACGGATTGGTTTCGACTGGAAGGTTGCTCAGGTCGAAAAGCTAATTGATTTGATACAGAAGCCGTATCAATTCCCATAACCCCATCCTTCACCGTTTGTTCGACTTGTCTGCTGTTGCATCCTGCCACTCTTTTCTAATCCGAAGTTGCAAATTTATAACAAAAGTCGCAGATAACAAAACATTACTTTCGCTTCTCCAGCTTTCTGCTGTTTCTGCTGGAAGCGTTACTCAAAATATGCAAAAGTTATACCAAAGGCTCTAAAAAGAACCACCGTTCTTGATACTTTTACCTTTGGTGTGCAGTGCTGATGGGGATTTGTTTCCGCTCAGGCTGCTGCCGACCTGAGCGAAAAGCAAATTTACAATTTTTTTGCCAAATATCCAATACCCAACAACTTGCTCAATCGTCACTGCTACTTTCCAGTTTTCCAAAGTTACGCATTCTTCAGCAAATATCCAAAACTTTTTCTCTGGCTCATCACCATTATGATTCTGTTGCAGGTACCAGATGCATTTCCTTCGCAACGACTTCGAACGCTTCGATAATAGCATCCAGATGTTCTTTTTCGTGCGTCGCCATATAACTGGTTCGCAACATACTCATATTCGGTGGCACACCCGGTGGAATAAAAGCATTGACAAAAACACCGTGATCAAACAGTTTTCTCCACATTACCAGGGTTTTTTCAACATCCCCAATAATGACCGGCACAATCGCCGTTGGATAGTCCAGAGTGCGAAGGCCAATTGCCTTCAATCCCTGCCGAACATACTCCGCATTGGAACGCAATTTTTCTACCAACTCTGGATGTTGTTCTAAGATGTCCAGAGCCGCCAAAGCTGCGGCGACACTTGGAGGCGTAGGACTGGCGCTAAAAATCAACGCTGGAGAATGGTGCTTCAAGTAGTTGATCACCCGTTCCGGTCCACAGACAAATCCTCCCAGCGACGCAAAGGTTTTGGAAAAAGTCCCCATTGTCATATCCACCTGCTCACTGGTCAATCCAAAATGGCTGGCGGTACCTCGTCCCCCCTCACCAATGACTCCCACGGCGTGGGCATCATCCACCAGAATGCGCGCCCCATATTTTTTGGTCACTTCCAGAATTTCCGGCAATGCCACAATTTCTCCTGTGACAGAAAACACGCCATCGGTAACGACCAGCTTGCCAGCATTGTCAGGAATCCGTGACAGGACTTTTTCCAGATCCTCCGGATCGTTGTGCTTATAACGGACAAACTCTGCAAATCCCCCTTTTGCCAGCATACACCCGTTAATAATACTGGCGTGGTTTTCTTTATCGGAAATCACATAGTCCCCTTTTTGCACCAATCCCGAAATTGTGCCTAAGGACGTCTGATAGCCCGTGCTAAAGAGCAGCACTGCTTCATATCCCATAAACTTTGCTAACCGCTCCTCCAATTCCACGTGTAGATCAATTGTTCCGGTCAGATACCGCGATCCAGTGCAACTGGTACCATACTTTTTGATTGCCTCGATGGCTTTCTCCTGCACATACGGATGGGTCGTCAATCCCAGATAGTTATTCGACCCTGCCATAACGACCTTGCGTCCTTCCATCTGGACGACCGGTCCTTCATTACCCTGAACAACGTGAAAGTATGGATAGAGCCCAATGGCTTTCACTTCATCTGCCCGGCGAAACGCGTAACATTTTTCAAACAAATCTGCCACGTTTCTTCCTTTCTGATTTGTTCCTACGTTCTTTCAGTTGGCAAATATACGAGAATTTTTGAGAACACCATCGCTTTACAGCAGTACCTGCCATAAGCATCCATCTGACAAGATTAATTTCGGCAAGACAATCCTTCAAGTTGCCCAGAGCAAAACAGGGGTGTTTTCCTACGCGCATCTTTACCGACTGGAGCCGGCGCTCCCGGTACGGAGCCAGTGCAACTCAGTGCTTCCAGCAAAACGCTTTCAGCAACTGCCAGTTTAAACCGGGACCCGTTTGCCGGACATCCCGCTGAGCTTCCAGCACAGCACACGGTTACACAATACCCTGCCAAAGTTTTACGTCACAACCATTTGTCTTTATCAGGCGGGAGTAGCTCAGTGGTAGAGCACAACCTTGCCAAGGTTGGGGTCGCGGGTTCGAGTCCCGTCTCCCGCTCTTCTCAGTGATGGGCACTTAGCTCAGTTGGTCCAGAGCGCCCGCCTCACACGCGGGAGGTCGGTGGTTCGAATCCACTAGTGCCCACAATCTCCAGAACGTTCTCCACCTCCTGCCACTATGCCTCTCTTTTTCCTGTGCGCTGTAAATTTGCAAAACGATTTGTTGAACGGAAGGGATGACAAGCAGAATGGCTTCCTTAGACCAGATTGTGGCTTTAGCAAAGCGGCGAGGGTTTGTTTTTCAGTCCTCTGAAGTATATGGCGGCTTAAATGGGTGCTGGGATTTTGGTCCTATGGGTGTGCTGATGCTGAACAATCTGAAAAATGCGTGGTGGGAGGCGATGGTCTCCCGCGAAGACATCGAGGGATTAGATGCCGCCATTCTGATGCATCCTCGCGTCTGGGAAGCCAGCGGACACGTGGCTCATTTTTCAGACCCAATGATCGACAATCGACAAAGCAAAATGCGGTATCGTGCGGATACGCTGATCGAAGAATACATCGAACGCCTTCGAAAAAAAGGAAAAACCGATCAAGCAGAACGCATTGAGCAACAACTGGCGCAAGCAGAAACTCCCGAAGATTACTATGCCATCATTGTTCAGGAACAGATCCCGGATCCTGTTAGCGGTAGTACCGACTGGACGCCGGTCCGCCACTTCAACCTTATGTTCAAAACTTACATCGGTCCGGTGGAAGACGATAGCAGCATCGTATACCTTCGTCCCGAAACAGCCCAGGGAATTTATGTGAACTTCAAAAACGTGCTGGACACAACGAGACAAAAAATTCCTTTTGGAATTGCTCAAATCGGGAAAGCCTTTCGCAACGAAATCAACACCAAGCATTTCCTCTACCGGGTTCGAGAGTTCGAGCAGATGGAAATGCAGTACTTCGTAAAGCCCGGTACTGAGATGGAATGGTTTGAATACTGGAAGGAACAGCGATACCAGTGGTTTTTGTCCCTGGGAATGCCGGAATCGCTTCTCCGCATTACGCCCCATCAAAAATTAGCCCATTATGCTGCAGCAGCCGTGGACATTGAATTCCACTTCCCTTTCGGCTGGGGTGAAATTGAAGGAATCCATTCCCGAACCGATTACGACCTGCGCAGGCACCAGGAATATTCCGGCAAAAAATTCGAATACGTCGATACAGTGACCAGAGAACGGTACATCCCTTACGTGGTCGAAACCTCTGCCGGAGCTACTCGCTCTTTTATGGCGTTCCTCTGTGCCGCCTACGATGAAGATGAAGTACCATCCAGCGAAGGGAAGCTGGAAAAGCGGGTCGTTCTTCGACTCCACCCGCGGTTAGCTCCAATCAAAGCTGCTGTATTTCCACTGGTCAAAAAAGAAGGGATGCCGGAAGTTGCCCAGTCCCTTTATCGGCAACTGAAGCGCCGGTTCAAAGTGTTCTATGACGAAAGCGGAGCGATCGGAAAGCGATACCGCCGACAGGATGAAATTGGAACTCCGTTCTGCATCACGATCGACGGGCAAACGCTTGACGATCAGACCGTCACGATTCGGGATCGAGACACAACGCAGCAGGAACGCATCGCTCTGGATGCCGTCGAATCATTCCTTGCAGCAAAGCTGGAGCAAAATATCGCAACTCAATAGTCTTTTCGGTTACTCGTTTTCTGTTCGCACAGACAGCAACAGCAAAGCAACTGATGCGGGTACAAACTATCAAACCATCTATAGCGCTGAGCGACAAAGGAACTATTCGCGGCGGCGCTTTCCTTTCCTGTCGGCTACTGCTGGCAAAATTCCTAGCATATCTCTACCACACAACGGACCTTTCCTGAACGACAACCCGTTTTGCTGAATTCCGATCCTCGCTGGTTCTGCCCGTGAGGATCTGTATCTTTTTCTCATTTTTCTCATCTGGACTTCGAACATTCTGTCTCACAAAGGGCTTAAGAAAATGAAAAAGAAAAAATTTCAAACAAAAAGTTCCTATCACTCACGTTTTGCGGTACCCGCCTCGAAGGTTTTGCCAGAACTCCGCAAACACATTCTGGTCGATGGTTTTCCAATCGTGGTCGATCTCTATGCCAGTCGCCCGGATGCGATTGTAGATGCCCTCACTGGTGCGGAATACCTGGATTTCTTCACCTGTTTTGCCTCTATGCCGTTAGGTTTCAACCCACCGGAGCTTCTGGAGGATGATTTCATCCGCTACATTGGTGAATTAGCCCTGAACAAACCGTCGAATTCGGACCTGTACACCGAAGCAATGGCAACTTTTGTCAAGACGCTGTTTCGCATTGCTGTTCGTAAGCCATTCCACTATGCCTTTTTTATCGAAGGTGGAGCCTTAGCGGTAGAAAATGCTCTCAAAACGGCATTTGACTGGAAGGTGCAGAAAAATTTCCAGAAAGGGTATCGCACGGAAAAAGGGCATCGGGTGATCCATTTCCGGCGTGCCTTCCACGGCCGTTCCGGATACACCTTATCGCTCACGAACACTGATCCTACAAAGACGAAATACTTTCCAAAATTCAAATGGCCCCGCATTCATAATCCTGCGGTGCGATTTCCTCTGACACCCCAAAATCTTGCACAGGTAGAGAAAGAAGAACAGCGAGCAATTGAACAGATCAAAAAAGCTTTTCACAAGTACAAAGATGACATCGCTGCTATCATCATTGAACCTATTCAGGGAGAAGGTGGCGACAATCATTTTCGCCCCGAATTCCTGCAACAGCTCCGATCTCTGGCTGATGAAAACGAGGCATTGTTAATTTTTGACGAGGTTCAAACGGGTGTTGGCATCACCGGAACCTGGTGGGCATACCAGCAGTTGGGCGTTACCCCGGACATTTTAGTTTTTGGCAAAAAAATGCAGGTCTGTGGGATCTTAGCCACACAGCGAATCGATGACATAGAAACCAATGTTTTCCACACTTCCAGCCGGATCAATTCCACGTGGGGCGGCAATCTGATCGATATGGTCCGAGCAACGCGATACCTGGAAGTCATTGCCGAACAGAAATATGTTCAAAACGCCCGGAAAATGGGACGGTATCTCTTGAAGCAATTAGAGACATTGCAACAGGAGTTTCCCCATCTGATCAGCAATGTTCGGGGACGGGGTCTATTCTGCGCTTTTGATCTGCCCTCAACAGAGCTACGCGATCAGTTCCGCCAGAAACTTTTCGACCATCACGTCCTGATGCTTCCGTGCGGCGAAATCTCGATGCGCTTCCGTCCTCCGCTCAACGTAACCAGAGACACCATTGACCAGGGCTTTGATCGCATCCGGAGCGTATTGAAAACATTTTAAATTGCTTCATTGCTCCACCTGGGGGCTTTCCTCTGCCTCCGCTCTGGCGGAGGAAGGCTCCTTTTTCTTCTCAAAAGTGCAAGGTCCGTTTACGTTCGAGGAAATGGAGCCGGACTCGCTATTTTTCTCTCTCTCCTCTCTCAAAAGCACAAAATTCTCAGCATTTTTCCTTGCGTAAAAGCAATCCCCTCAAAGTTCGTACCCGAACCCGTGTTCGAGTGTTTCCTTGTTTGAAGGTCAAGCAACTACCGGAAATACATATGGCTGCCAGGCGGGAGCGTTACCTGAGAGCGCCAACCTTAGTTGGCATTGTGGAGATTATGATCCACACGGAAGCATCTGATCCCAGCAATACACGCTGAAACATACACTCTTCAGGTATATCCAAAAGTACAGGCTCCCAGTATAAAGGGTCAGCAAGTCAACCTCCTCCCACGGGCAGCCAAGCAGATCCTCCCTTCTGCTACTGCCTCAATTTTCGCTTCACAACCACTACCGTACGGTCATCGGTATAGCGAGCACCAGCAGAAAACTGCTGGACTGCTTCCAGAATCCTGTATGCCATTTCACGGGCAGAAAGATGCGAATGCTGCTCCACCAGTTGCCGAATGCGCTCCTCTCCAAAAAAATTTCCCTGGGCATCCCGGGCTTCAGAGATCCCATCAGTGTACATCACCAGAAAATCGCCGGGCTGCATATTAATATTTTCCACCTGGAATCGCTGCTTCGGCACCACTCCCAGAACACCACCGGTAACTTCCAGCAACTCTGTCCTCCGATGCTGTGCCCGGTAGTGAATCGGTTGCGTATGTCCAGCATTGACATACAAAACCAATCCTGTTTTGGAAGCTGTTAACTCGCAGTAAAACAATGCGACAAATCGTTCATCAGGGAACATTCGGCAGAGCAGATCATTCAGCCGGCCAATCAAGGCACTCATTTTCGCATAAAACGCAACTCCCATCCGGAGCGCTCCGGCGACATAAAGAGCCTGAATTGCTGCTGGCAAACCCTTACTGGCTGCATCGCTGATGACAATGCCAATTCGATCTTCTGGATCTTCCGAAGGATGGAAATAGTCAAAATAGTCGCCACCAACGACTCGATCAGGCACAGAGATGCCAAAAACTTCATAATCTGCAAACGTTGCTTCGTGATCGGGCAGCAACTTCTTTTGAATTTCCCGTGCCTGTCGCAGGTCTTTCTCAATAATTTCCTGTTCCTGCTGTGCCTCCAGTTCGCGCAATCGCACATTGGCAATGTTCCGAATGACATTGAGCAAAAAGTAAAACTCCTGATCAATTTTCGGCGCGTTAAACGCCAGAACATATTCAAAGAATTTTTCTTTTCCGATTCGGATCAATTTTCCAACGCCAGCGGCTGAATAAAGATGAATACCGGAACGACGGAGAGTTTGATGGGTTTCTTTGCGAACCACAACTCGATGCTGCACAATTTCTCGAAAGCTCCGGGAGTGCGCCAGCGGCAGTACGTAATCTTCGGGGATTTTCTGAACATTGCCGTATTGATACAGCAACACATACTGTCGATTGGGAGGATCTAATTTCCAGATGCGCCCTCCTGTAATCTGCAAATCGGGATGATCAACAATTTGCTGCACCAGGAACCGGAGCAAATCTTCCGGTGACCGTACGGAGGTTGCAGTCAACTGATCCAGAAGGCGAAAAAGCTCGCGCTGTCGCATCGGCATCCTCAATGACCCTCTTTGTGCGGTAAAATAAAGGGAACTTCTAAGGCGTTTATTGAATGCCGTTATTTTGGCAACTTTTTGTAACTTTGTATTTTCTCAATGTGGGCTCGTAGCTCAGCTGGGAGAGCGCCAGAATCGCACTCTGGAGGTCGGGGGTTCGACTCCCCTCGAGTCCACTTTCCAACGCGACAATTTCGCCAGCGCTGGTTGCGGATCTTTTTTCCTCTTGGGCTGGTGTTCCTCCTGCAGTGTACAGACACCGCACTTCCACCCTCGGACCAGATCCCCCTGCAACTTGAAATTCGAACCTCTCTTTTGGGCGGAACCGAAGGTTTTCCCGATACCCTGTACGCTTTTGTCCTGCATAGCAACCGTCGGCTGGCAAACGTTCGGATCTACTGGGATTTTGGCGACGGGACATTTTCTATCCAGAGCCAACCCGATACCGTATACCACCAATTTACCGCGGAAGGTAGCTTCACGGTATGGGTCGGAGTCTATGACAATCGGAGCCAGGATCTTTTAGGCTCGGCAGCACGCGATGTAAACATCCGCCGCACACTACCGCAATTCTCAATGGTGCGAATTCCTGCCGGCAGCTTCTGGATGGGCTCAGACCTTCGATATGAAGAACGTCCAGTTCACCGTGTCACCATTTCCCGTCCCTTCTGGATCACCACAACGGAAGTTACTCAGCAACAATGGCAACAACTGATGGGATACAACCCGTCGTGGTTCCAGGGTGACCATCGCCCGGTGGAACAGGTAAGCTGGTATGAAGTGATCGATTTCTGCAATCGCCTCAGTCTACGCGCTGGTTTAACGCCGTGCTATCGCTTCAGTGGTGATACTATTCTGTGCGACTTTTCTGCCAATGGATATCGCCTCCCAACCGAAGCAGAATGGGAATATGCGTGCCGGGCTGGTAGGATGGGAGACTTTGCCAATGGCTCGCTGGATAATCCCTATCTCCAATGCGAAAATATTTCCCTGGTGGATTCCATTGCGTGGTACTGCGGTAACGCCGACTTCCAGACTCATCCTGTTGGACAGAAGGCCCCGAACCCGTGGGGACTGTATGATATGCACGGCAATGTTGCCGAATGGGTGTGGGATGTTGCTGATGCAACCTACTATCAACGATCTCCGGACACAGATCCGACTGGACCGCTCTCGCTGAAAGATCTTCCACGTACTATTCGCGGTGGTTCCTGGTCCGATCCGATCCACTACTTACGTGCGTCTGCTCGTTTTTTCAAATTACCTCCTTTCCGGAAAACATTTAATGTTGGATTTCGCCTGGTTCGCAATGCGGAATAAGATCTTGTATATTCTTGGACTTCCCGCCATTCTGATTCTGGGACTGCTGCTTGCGCAGTGTGACCACCAAATGATGGCGCCATCCTCTCCATCATTCCAGGATTCCATTGCGCTCTACCGCCGAACGCTGCTTTCAGCCGAACAGTGCAAGGAATGCCACCCGAAACACTATCGAGAGTGGCAAATGTCAATGCACGCTTATGCTTTCGTCGATCCAGTCTTTTTTGCTCTGGACAGCATCGGTCGGCAACGATCGTCCGGACTGTTAGATCAATTCTGCATTGAATGCCATAGCCCACTTTTACCACTTTTAGGTGAAAAAATGGAGGTAGGCGGCAAAGCTATGCTTCCGCCAATTGCTCACGAAGGAATTACGTGTGACGCCTGCCACAAAATGGTCATCGATGCAAAACCATCCCGGGGGGTTATCGCCCTTTATGCTGACTCTGTCTATCGAGGACCGATTCCCGATCCGGTCCCCAATGATTTTCACCAATCTCGCTACGACGAACGCTATAATCAGAGCATCGTATGCAAATCGTGTCACGACTTCCATACTCCCGCAGGATTTTTTATTGAGCGGACATTCACTGAATGGCAGAACAGTGTGTATCCGGGACGGAACATCCAGTGTCAGACGTGCCATATGAAATCTTCACCGGGAAAAGTCGCTGTCAATGGTCCGGAGCGGGAACGAGTGCATAGTCATATTATGGAAGGCGTGGACATACCATTGGTGGATTTCCCTGGACGGGATGAAATGATCCAGCGCGTGTCCTATTTGTTGCAGTATGCTCTGAAAATGACAGTCTTTGCACCCGAATTCATTCAACGCAACACCACCCTTTCTGTGCGAGTGGAGCTCAGTAATACCATCACGGGCCACAATATTCCAACAGGATCCATTTTTGAGCGCCAGATGTGGCTTGAATGTTTGCTCATCGATCAGGCAACTGGGGACACCATCTTCCTGTCAGGAGATACCGACCCCCACGGGGATCTTCGAACTCATCACAGTGAGTACGTTCAGCAAGGACTTCTACCGCTTGATTCTCAGTTGATTGTCTTCCGGGGAATTCCGTTGCGGAACGGCAAAGAAATTCCCTTTTTCTGGGAAGCAGACGCGATCTATGACCGGACTATTCCACCCTTTGAAACTCGTATGGTCCACTTCCGCATTCCCATTGCATCCACCGTGCAAGGACCCTGCAAACTCCGCATACGCCTCCTGTTCCGCAGCTTTCCTCCCTATCTCCTCCGAAAAATCGGACTGGAATCACTGGTTCCGAAACTGGTGACTTTTGAAATGGAGCGATTTGAGACAACACTTCCTGTAGAGTGACTTTTACACTCTCATTTTTCATCACAAAGTGGCAATAACGCCAGCGTAGCAATTGAGATCGCACGCTCATAAGCGTGTCTGGGAGCACACACTTCAGTGTGCATTTTTGCCGACGAAGCTCGGCGCTCCCAGTGGACGTTCCCGGTTCGCCGGGAGCGCGCGCTTCAGCGTGCATTTACCGGGGACGCACGCTTTGCAGCGCGCATTGCCCTGTTATCCACGCACACCCGTAGGGGCAACCCGGTGTGGTCGCCTATCGGGCAAAGCACCGCTTCGCCCCTACACATTCGTAACGATACCGACGAAAGTCGGCGCTCCCAGTCGGCGCGCTCAAACGCGGCAACCAGCACGCCTGGCACGGTGTGTCCAGAAGTCAACGGCTGTTTTCATCTTCTGCTTCGCTACGCCGCAGCGAACTTGTGGGGACTTCTCCATCTCTGCTCCTGCACCTTGCAGCGATCACCCGCAGTTGAGTTCAACAAATTGCCCGATTTGACTCAACCTCTGCCTTCTGTCCCGACCTATTTTTGCAGTTGGATGAAAAAGGGAAGTGATGCAAATCAAAGAGGGACGCGATGAAAGGAACGATACGGTACACGTTTTTGCTGCTGATTCTGGGCACTGTTTCTCTGTGGTCGCAAAGTTTTCCTTCGAAAATTCCCTTTCAAGGAATGCTCACGACAAGCGGCAACGTCGCTGTTCCAGACGGCACCTATCAACTGACCTTCAAACTGTACACCACCAGTTCCGGTGGTACTGCGCTCTGGAGTGAAACGCAAAATGTAACGGTTCAGAACGGTCTGTTTTCCGTCCTGTTGGGCTCGAATACGGCGCTCAACTTAGACTTCCGGCAGCAATACTACCTGGGCATTACAATTGGGAACGGCAACGAACTATCCCCGCGTATTCCGCTGGGCGTTACTCCCTACAGCTTCCGCTCTCAATGGGTAGAAACCGTGACCACTGGCAACATATTCCCGCTCTTTACGGCTGGAACGGGAATCACGCTCAGTGCTTCAGCAACAAACCTGACGATCTCAGCACAGGCTGATCAACCATTATGGAATGCTGCTCAATTGCAGGGACGTCCTATTGCAACGGCTGCACCCAGCACTGGACAGGTGCTTCAGTGGAGCGGTTTGCAATGGCAGCCAGCAACGATCGGTGGAGGTGCGACCCAGAACGCCGGCGGGGACTTAACTGGACCAGTGACCAACGCTACGGTAATTGCCCTTCGAGGCTATCCGGTAGCTAACACGGCGCCCAGCACCGGACAGGTTTTGCAATGGAATGGCTCCCAATGGCAACCGGCAACGGTCAGCGGAGGCGGTGGAACCAGTGGAACAGCCGGATGGACAACCAGCGGCAATCTGATTTCCAGCAATGAATTTCTGGGTACGTTGAACAACGCGCCTCTTCGCATTCGGGTCAATAACCAGCAGGTATTTCAGTGGAACACGAACGGAAGCATTCAGCGAGACACTGGTGGCAATGCTCGCGGAAAGTATGCAATCGACCTGCAAATGGTGCGAACCAGCAACAACGATGTTGCCAGCGGAGACTATAGCGTCATTGGCGGCGGACGGCGCAACGAGGTTTCCGGAGATTACTCGACAATTAGCGGTGGATATTTCAACACTATCGAGAGCAACCGCGGTACCATTGGAGGTGGCTACTCACACGATATTTTCTACAATGCGGATTACGGAACGATCGGCGGAGGACGAAGTAACGAACTTCGTTCGCCGTACACCGTCATTGGTGGTGGATGGGGCAACGCCATACAGTCAGAATCTGAACACAGCACCATCAGTGGCGGCAAATACAATGACATCGGCACTTACAGTTGGAACAGCACCATTTCAGGTGGTTACTACAATAGTATTGCAGACTTCGCTCCACGGTCAACAATCAGCGGTGGCGAACGTAATGATGTTGGAGAAGACGCCGATGGCGCAACCATTGGCGGCGGCTACAACAATGATATTCTGGCTGAGAGTGATTATGCAACGATTAGCGGTGGATACTACAACGACATCGACAGTTCTGCTGTCACAGCAACCATTGGCGGTGGAGACAACAACGACATTGGCAAACATTCCACATCCGCAACGATCAGCGGTGGTGAAGGAAATGACATCGGAATGCTCTCTCCCGGCGCTACAGTCAGTGGTGGTTTGGGCAATGACATTGGCAATTCTGCTGGTGGCGCATCCATCAGCGGCGGCGAATATAACAACATTGGGAACCTTGCGCAATGGTCAACGATCGGCGGCGGAAGTGTCAATGAAATCTTATCCAACGCCAGAGGCGCAACGATCGGTGGTGGCGCCTCAAACACGATCAAAGCCAACACCCAATTTTCTACCATTAGCGGTGGCGAACACAATATTATTTCCAGCGATTACGGCACTATCGGCGGTGGAAACTTCAACCGGATCTACGGCGATTTTGCTGTCATTGCCGGCGGCGGTGGGAGCAGCATTACCGACTCTAATTCGATCACTGCCGACTGGGGCGCCATCCTGGGCGGCAAGCGGCACCGTATTCAGGCTCCTTATGGCACAATCATCGGCGGACTGCAAAACACCATCTACGGCAACGCAACGGCTGCTACCATTACAGGCGGACAAACAAATCTCGTTGCCACGGGTTCTCAATATAGTGTAATCGGCGGCGGCAATGCGAATGAGATTCAAGCCAACGCATCGTATGGAGTGATTGGTGGTGGCGATCGTAACGCCATTCGCTCTTCCGCTTCCTACGCTGCCGTTGGAGGTGGTCGCTTGAACACCATCACGGGTAGCTACGGAAGCATCAGCGGCGGCGATAGCAACACTGTTGGGGAAACCTATGCCAGTATTGGCGGTGGATACAAAAACCTCGCGCAGCAGCAAGGGGCAAGAATTGGCGGTGGTGGCTACAACAAAGCACGGGGGAATTTCGCTGTCATCGCCGGCGGCGGCGGAAGCAGCGCAGCGGACTCCAACTCCATCGCTGCTGATTGGGGTGCAATTCTGGGTGGCAAGCAACACCGCATTCAGTCACCGTACGCCAGCATCGGCGGGGGCAAGCGCAACCTTATTTACCCCTCTGCAACTGCTGCAACGATCGGTGGCGGAGAAAACAATACGATTGTTACCAGTGCTCAGTTGAGTACTATTGGGGGAGGTTATGAGAATACCATCAGAGCCTCCGCTTCGTACAGCACCCTGGTCGGCGGCAAATACAACACCATTCAGGAAAACTCCAATTACAGTTTCATCGGTGGTGGAAATATTAACACCATTGGATTTAGCAGTCCAGGTGCAACTATTGCTGGTGGATACAGCAATTCAATCAGTCCTCTCGCCGAATTTGCCTTTATTGGTGGCGGATATTACAACCAAGCGGTTGCATTCGCTGCAACGATTGGGGGTGGTAGTTTCAATCGAGGGGATTATGGGTGCTTTGTCGGTGGCGGATTCGCTAATGAAACCTATGCTGCAAGCGACGTTATCGGGGGCGGATATAACAATTCTATCTCCAGCCCCTATAGCACAATCGGCGGCGGGCAATATCACATTATCTTTTCCCACAGTACTTCCTCGACAATTGCTGGCGGAGACTATAACATCATTGGGAACAACTCACCCTGGAGTTTCGTCGGCGGTGGTCACCATAATGTCGTCTTTGCAAAATACGGTGTGGTCGGTGGCGGTGGTGGTCCCAGCTTTCGAGATTCCAATGCCGTCGTTGCCGACTGGGGTGCAATTCTGGGCGGACAGCACAACAAAGTATCCGGCACCGCAGGGAGTATCGTCGGAGGCGATGGTAATCTGGTTGCTGGCAACTATGCTCACATCGGCGGCGGATATAAGGACACGGTCTCCGGTTCGTACGCAGTCATCAGCGGTGGAAACTCCAACAAGGCTTCAGCAAACTACAGTTTCATTGGCGGTGGAAACCGCAACACAGCATCGGGTCAATATGCTGCTATCGCTGGTGGGGCTTCTAATGAAAGTACGGGAAGTTACAGCAGTGTTACCGGAGGATATTCCAACAAAGCCACTGGCAACTATAGTGGCGTGAGTGCCGGATCGACCAACGAAGCAACGGGAAGCTATAGCGCCGTTGTAGGTGGGTACAGAAATCAGGCAACCGGAAGCTATAGTCTCACCGGTGGCGGTGCTTACAACAAAGCTGGTGGACAGTACAGCACTGCAGTCGGTGGATATCGCGATACCGCCTCCACTGATTATGCCTTTGTCGGTGGCGGTGCTTACAACGCTGCCTCCGCTCCCTTCGCCTTCGTTGGCGGTGGATCGGTCAATAAAGTTTCAGATTCAGCAAGTACTATCAGCGGTGGATTCAGTAATACAGTCTCTGCCCGCTACGCCACGATTAGTGGGGGACGTTCAAACCGGATATCCAATTCCTATGGGACCATTGGTGGCGGCAAGGAAAATCTTGCGTCTGCTCTGTACGCAACGGTAGGCGGTGGATACCGCGACACCGCTTCTGGTGCCTACACAGTTGTCAGCGGTGGAGCGGATAATACTGCCTCAGGAAGTCATAGCACTATTGGCGGTGGGCTGAGTAATGCTGCTTCGGGCAATGCTTCGGCAATTGGTGGCGGTGCATCCAACACTGCTTCTGGCGCCTACGCTGCCATTGCTGGTGGCATCCACAATGTTGCGTCCGGAGAACGATCTGCTATTGCCGGTGGGGACTCCAATCGTACTGCCGGCAATTACAGCGGTGTGCTCGGTGGATTCGCCAATCAGGCGACTGGAAACTATAGTGCCGTGGGCGGTGGAGCATCGAACAACGCTGCTGGAGCTTACAGCGCCGTTGCCAATGGACAATCGAACACTGCTGCCGGAGCCTACAGTTGGGTCGGCGGCAAGAGTATGTGTCTCTCAACTTCCGCAACCCATACCTTCGTATGGGGATATGCCTTAGCCACATCAGCAATTACGACTGCCAATGCTTTCCTGATCGCCCCCTACGGACAAACCTTTGTTGTCGGAATCAACGTCTCTTCGCCAACCTATGCACTGGAACTTCCCAATAATACGACCAATACCATTGGCAAGGCGCGAGCAAATGACTGGGTCACGTATTCAGACGATCGGATCAAAAGCCGTATCCGTCCTATTGACAGTGCGCTGGCGGTCGTTCTCCGAATGCAACCGGTACACTACTATCAGCATAGTACCCGCTGGGAAAACGGCAAATTGATGGTATCGCCGACGGGTGAAGACCGCTACGGATTTTTAGCACAACAACTGGCACAGGTGGTACCTGAAGCGGTGGAAGCACCGCAGAATGCATCGGATCTGTGGAGTATCAGCTACCTACAGCTCATTCCCATTTTGACGGCGGCACTCCAGCAACAGCACAGCATCATCGAACAACAGCAGGCAACCATTGAGCAACTCCAGCAAAAAATTTTCCGTCTGCAAGAGCAGCTTGTCCGCCTTGTTACCATGCAGCAGTACATCCTCTCAATCGTGCGCCCAAGCCAACGCGTTCAGTATGGTGCAGTAGGATCGCAACGGTAATCCATCGTACGTGCTGTGCCCTGTACCCCCTTTGGAGGCGGGCAGGCTGCTCTGCTTTTTTCTAATACCCTGGGCAAGACAGTGCGCAGCTCAAAGAAGCACAAAACACAATCAATGAATGCCAAAAGAAAATAGCGGAATGTCAGAACGCTCTTCCGTTCGGCTTCTTGCTCGATGGCTTTCGGTAGTATTGGTCACCCTCTTCTGCTGCTTAGCCCTCTTGATCCCCGGCGGACCAATTGAAAACCGAGACTTCTCCCATTTAGCTCCCGCAACAGTGTGGATTTTCAACAGCTTCCTTACGTTGCTGGGATTCAGCGCTTTAATTGTCGCATACTTCGTTTGGAAACAAGTACGATGGGCTTTCAAAGCTGCATTCGGAATTGGGCTTTCATTTGCAGTCGTTGATCTTTTAGACTTACTCCATATCTTCCCATCATCCCCGACACCAAAGAGCCCTCTGCTATGGGGTTTTGTGCTCCTTATTCTGGATCTCAGTGGAATTGCCATTTTCATTTCCCTGAGACTTACTTACATCTCCAGAACCGCTCCTGTTGCCGATGCGCCGTTGCAGCATGGAATACCACAAGCGCTGAAGCGCCACCGCTTTCTCTTTTGGATCATCTTGCTGCTCCTCTGCATTGCCGCTATCGTGTTTGCTTCCCTATCCATTCTTCACTCGCCCCCTTGACCTCTGGATGGAAAATTTTGTGTTTCCCAGCCCGGTGTGGAAGCCTAAAATTTCCAATCCTTGCAAACGTTGTAGCGCTGGAAGTTGGGCAAGAATGCACGGGCGCAATGGCAAAGATCCCGGCGATGTTAGCCTTAGAAGATGGGACAATCCTTTCTGGTTATGCTTTCGGTGATCCAGAAGCAGAAGCGGCAGGTGAAGTTGTTTTCAACACCGGGATGACGGGATATCAGGAAGTGCTTACCGATCCCAGCTATCGGGGACAAATCCTGACATTCACGTATCCGCACATCGGCAACTACGGCATTAACCCCGACGACTGGGAATCGGATCAATTCCAGGCAGAAGGCGTTATCGTCCGGGAATATTCTCGAAGCTATTCGAACTGGAGAGCGCGGCAATCACTGGAACAATGGATGCAGGAGCATCGGAAAATCGGGATTGAAGGAATCGATACCCGGTTTTTGGTCCGCCATCTCCGCTCCGTTGGCGTGATGCGGGGTATCATCTCTGCGAAAGAAACAGATCCCCAGAAGCTGGTGCGTCGTGCTCAGGAAATCCCCGCGATGGAAGGACAAAACTTAGCACGCCTTGTCGGGACACGGACCACCTACTACTGGCAATTGGACAATGACACCCTGCTTCCCCCACCCCAGCACAAAGCCTCTCGCCCTTTCAAAGTGGCGGTGATTGACTTCGGTGTTAAAAAGAATATTCTCCGCCGTCTTGCACTCTACGGATGCCAGCTTACCGTTTTCCCACAAACAGCGACGGCTGCTGAGATTCTGGAAGCACAACCGGACGGGATCTTTCTTTCCAATGGACCCGGCGATCCAGCAGCAGTGCACGATGGCATTCGCTTAATCCAGGAGCTTTGTCACAGCGGCACACCCGTTTTCGGCATTTGCCTGGGACATCAACTGATTGCCTTAGCCTTTGGTGCTCGAACGTACAAACTGAAATTTGGACATCGTGGGATCAATCACCCGGTCAAAAACCTCCTCACTGGCAGCATTGAAATCACCTCCCACAACCACGGATTCGCTGTCGATCCCGATTCCCTTCCCAGCGAACTGGAAATCACCCACCTGAGTCTTTACGACCAAACGGTCGAAGGATTCCGCCACCGCGAATTGCCAATCTTTTGCGTCCAGTATCACCCGGAAGCAGCGCCAGGACCTCACGACGCAGACTATCTCTTTGCAGAATTCCTGCGGCTGATGGAAACTCCCTCCCTTGCTCCCTTTGCACACGCTACGATAACAGAAGTTGCGTAATTTTTCTCCTCTCCTATCTTGTACTCCCCGGAAACTTGCCGATCCGGGACAGCGCACTTTTCTGCTATCCCCCTCCTCCGCTATCTTGTGCTCTCCGGAAATGCGCTTCCCACAACCTTCAAAGCGTTGTCTTCTGTCAATACCACAACCGTTTCCCCTGGGGAAACAATGATATGTTGCAACTGCTGTCGCTTTTCTGGAAAAGCTGTTTCCTCCAGCGTGACCGATACTTTTCCCACCCACGGAATTTCTTCGTAGAACATAATGGCAGCATCTTCCCGAATTCCGCGCGGGCGATGGATCGCATCGTACAAGACGGTGTCCCTGTCCTCATCATAAACTGTCAATCGGATCGGTGAACGGCGCTGGGAAATGACCACTTTCTGCGTCATATGCTTTAGCTTCGCTTTTGGGTGGTATTGCTCTACCGTAGTGGAAACATACGAAATGGCAAACACCAAATACCCGGTATCTGTTCGGTACCAGTGATACTCCCACGTGCTGCCAACCCACAGAAGTACGCCCAGAATCGCGATGGACCCAGTCAGGAGGAAAAAATTTGTCGGATAATGCCCCAGCACCTGAATCTTCGGATGATGGAGCTTCTCTTCCTGCCGCTGTTTCTGCTGCCGTTTAGTACTGAGAACTGCTCGAATATCACTGAACAGGCTCATTTATCTGCTCGCTTTGTTGCTGAAACGCTGCCAGACATTCAGCTACGGAAGCTGACGTTGGACACATTGCAATGCTCTCTGTTGGAACGTCCTTCGGCAACTGAGGACGGCGGTACCGGCTCAGCCGCAATTGCGTCCACTGAGGTCCCAGCCGATAGTAGCATCGCTCACAATGCAATAACATCACCCCACTGTATTGCCCTGTTCTCCATTGCTCAGCCACCATTGCTGGATGCAGATCGCCAATGCACGCCAGTGGCTGGACCGTCCCATATTTGCGCAGCTCGTGCAGTTCCTCTACCGTCAGGGATGAGCCACAGGCATAAATCACCAGCGATGCTTCTGCTTCTTGCGCAGGCAGTGGTTCCGGCATCGGTGCAGAAATCACCTGAAGATGACAGGAAGCAATGCAAATGCCACATCGAACGCACAGCGCTGGATCGATCGAAGCTTTGAAAACGGGTCGTTGCGACTGTCCCAGAAATTCCGACGTTGTGGGACGCATCGTAATGGCAGAATAGGGGCAATCCAGATAACACTGTCGGCATCCATCGCATTGCTCAACATCAATCTCTGGAACCGAAAGCGCTAATCGCTCCTGTACTTTCGGTAGAAACGGTAAGGCAAACAATACAATACCAGCAGCGACCCAGAGAATCCAGACCAGTGTTGGTGAGAACCAGCGCAACAGTTGATAGCCAGCAAAGTAATACCAATCCCACGTGGTATGCAGCGGCAAAAATAAACTGGTCGCTGGTGGATCACTGCGGACGGGGACAATCAGCGCCAGGATACCAAACAGCGCCAGAAGACCCAGCGTAATGTTCCGCGGTGGCAACAACCGCACAGCGTTCATCCGCATCACGTGAATCCAGAAGAGAATCAGCACCCCCAGGGAGAAGAACAAGTGGGCAAATAGCATCACGCGAAAGAAGCCTCCCAACAAATGCGGATCTTTGAGCACAAAAGCAATGGGCAACGTTGGTTCAAAAATTGGTAACGTTGTCAACAACTGAGCAGACAACAGCCCCAGCAACTTTGCTTTTGCATCCCACACCAGGATAAAGCCCGACAATCCAATCAATCCCATTACAAAGATCATCACGATACCAGAAAACCACGCAATTTTCAGGTGGTATTTCCGCAGCAGCAACGTATGGAGAAAATGAATCAGGCTAAAAACAATAAAGGCATCGGAACTGTACCGATGTACTCCCCGCATCAAACTTCCCAGAAGGGTCGATGAAATCTCCTCAACGGATTGATATGCTACTGCCGGATCGATCTGGAAGAAAATGAACAGATAAATTCCCGACAGAGCGGCGATCAAAAAAGTGACAAAGGAAAGCTGTCCGGAAAAATACAGTGGATTCTCATCGGTTCCGGTAATCCAATTGAGTTTCGCTGCAACACGCAAATACAAACGATGTCCTTTCACAAGAAAACTCTGCATTCTCAGCACCGTTGTTACTTGCACTTTACCGCGCTGCTCTGACCCGATTGCGAAGGAAAAAGAAGATCAGGGAGCTCAGAACAATGATTCCAGCAGCCAGGTGAATAAGGATTGAAACATCAAACTGAATCTCTCCAGTCACTGGATCATAGACAAAACACTGGGTCCACGCCCGATCCCACCAGGATATTCCCTGGAGGTTCTGAGACGCTGCTGTAATCGCCTTACGAATTGATCCGGGATCCGGGCTCACCCCAACATAGTAACTGGAAATTCGAGCACCTGCTGTCAAAAAAACCGCTAAATTCGGGTGGGTATAGATTTGCAGTCGATCATCCCAGCGCACCGGCATCCCAATCGCTGCCAGCAGCGTATCGATCGCTGCGGAATCTGCGGAAACCACATACCAGCTATCCACTGGCAGTTTCCACCGCCGGCGGAAACGCTTCAGGTCTGCCGGAGTGTCCCGATGATCAAATGAGAAGGTGATCACGGTGAGGCTCTTTCCTGGCTCTCCCAGTGTTTCCAGCGCTTCTTTCCACCCTTCGGTAATAGCGGAACAGGAATGAGGACACGAAGTATAAATCGGGAGCAATAAAACTGGCTGCGTGTTAAAAAGAGACAGCAGGGAGAAGGAATCTCCCTGCTCGTCGAAAACCGCGATAGGGGGTAGCACGGCTCCAGAATGATCGGTATACGGCTTCGCTGTATCACTCCACCCTGCAATTTGGCAGAGTATCCACCATACAGCAAGCACTATTATCCGACGTACCATGTCGCTGCCAGCCACTTCCAGTTCAGGAAGAACAGAAGGATGAAAACAGCTAAAAAGACCAACGTTAACGTAAAGGTTCCGGGCGCCAGGAACTTCTTACCGGACTCTGCGGGCAATGCCACTGGCGATGCAATTGGCAGTTGCATATCTTCTGGTCCGTTAACCTTCGGTCCGAAGAACACGGAGATGACAACAATGAGGACCCAGATGAGCGCACCAGTAAATGCCAAAGTTCCCCCAATGGCAAAAGTCACCCAGAAGAAATCTGCAACGGGATTAAAGGCATGGGTAAAGGGACCACCAGAAAAGGTAATATCCCAATGTCGGCGGGGAACACCAAAGACGCCCAGAACAATCATTGAAATTGCCACAATACCAATGCCAATAGCAAAGAGCCAGGGTTGAATCTGTGCCCACTTAAATCCCACAATCTTTCGGCGAAAGATCAGCGGGATCAGGTAATAGGTCACGCCCATAAAAGTCAGCGTTGTCCCAAAGACCACTGTTCCCTTAAAGTGTCCCGGAATTGCCAGCGTATTGTGGACAATGATGTTGGTTTGTTCCATCCCATAAATCACGCCGGTAATTCCTCCGATAAACCCAAATCCAATAATTGCCAGTACAATGGCTGAAAACGCTGGATTGCCCCAGGGTGCTTTAGCCAACCACTCAAACAATCCCCGGATATACCCTCGCTGCCGCTGTGCAACTTCGATCGTTGCAGGAACAGCGAACGCGTGGATCATCGATGCCAGCACTGCCAGATACATTGCATAGCTGGTATTCCACACTTTCCACGAGGAGCTGACTGCAGGATCCACCAGAATATGGTGTGCCGATGCCAGACAGATGAACAGGATATAAAACAAAAATGCCACGCGGGATACTTTCTCGTTGATCGAAAATCCACCAACGGTCAGAAATGCGACTAAGTACCAGATGGATACCATCGCCGTGACATTAATCTGCTGCGAGCCGTGTCCCAATCCCCACCAGATCAGTTTGTACGTCGCGGGGTCCAGATTTTTAAACACGCCGATATCTAAGGACCAGAAAAAGGTGGGGATGTAAATCATCGCGCCACTGGCAATACTAATCACCGCAATGATAGCCGCTGCAACTAATCCAAATGTAAAGAGTGGCAAAGATCGCAGATTCTGTTCCCGCCGCGCGACAATGATGTTGAGGAAAAACACAATCACACCAATCAATGCCCCAACGGCGAACAGAATAATTCCCAGGTAAAAGAGCGGATGTGCTTTCAGCGGTACGTACGAAGTCATCAGCACATCAGCTTCTCCAGCAAAAATCATAATGTCAGTTAACAGAAAGCCGGCGAACATCAGCCAGAATCCAAGCTTTGCCATCCGCGGCGTCACCACTCTGGCGTTGAGCACGACTGTGGAACCGAAATACAAGCCGGCAATTTCAAAAAAGATGATCCAGAAAATCAACGCATTGGTGCCGTGAAGGGTAAGAATCCGGTAATACCAATCGGCGCTGAGCAAGTGCACCGACTGCCACCGGGTAAAGACCAGCAGCAAAGCAGCGGTAATTCCAATCAACAATGACACCACCGCCCACACAGCGTGAGAACGGATCAACTTTTCTGCTAATCGATCGACTTTGAAACCCGTAATGTCACACGTACGAAATTCTGCCATTTATTTTTCTCCTTCTTGTTCAACAACTTCTCCATCTTCATCTTCAAAATACTCGCTTTCATACGCTTGCAGGATTTTCTGATACTCCTGATCATTGGCTGCTACGATGATCTTACCGATCATCATATGGTGACCGATACCGCAGAATTCGTTGCAAACAATCTTATACTCTCCCGCTTCCGTCGGCGTAAACCGCAGAACGTAATCATAACCGGGATACACCATAAAGTTCATATTCACCGGCTGGAGGGAAAAACCGTGGAGCAAATCCAGAGAATACAGATGAAACGTGTATGTCTCGCCCTTCTTCAGTAGCACCACCGGTGCCCATTGCCACATACGCGCGGTAAAGAATACGTGTGAACCGGGCTCCGGCGCAACGACTGGTAATCCATTGTCTTCACCAACCTGATTGTTCTCCAGATATGCATTGTACAACTCCAGATATTCTGGCACGGATGCCCGATACGTAATGTTCGACGGATTCTGCCGCCCAAAAGAATGCCATCCAATCATCCAGAAAAAGAGAAAGAAGCACACAAAGGTTGCTACCGCAACCCATCCTTTTTCATCGGTCGCTACCTTCTGCCACACCCATCCTTCTTTCGGCGGAATCAGTGTCATGGCTATTGCCCTCCCATTATCACCGACTTCAATTCTTCCGGAAACTGCGGAACGTTCGAAACCTCGATCAAGCCCCACGTTAGATAGAAGATGACAAAGATCGCAACGCCCAGGAATAACAACACAATCGGTTCATCCAGAATGGTTTGCAACATCGAAAAGCGCTCAGATTGCTGCCGCTCTTCTGCCATTCCTCATCCCACTGCTTGTTCAACAAAATACGATCAGAATATCTGAAAATTCCGGAGTGCAAAAATAATGAAAATTTGGAAAATATTCAACAACTGTGTCCGATTCCTTCAATGTTGAATCCAGAGGTATGTGCTTCGGTATTGGGTACTGTAATGGAGGAAAAAACGATGTCTCCTTGACGGCGTAAGAATAAAACGCCTCATCGGTACTGGGTGCCGTAATGAAAGTCCGCTACATCAACGAGGGTTTAGCCTGCTTTCTGCCAGGTCCTGAAGTTATGGACTGCCTTTCTTGATAGCAATGCCGGGACAGAGCATACTCTATCCGGGACAGAGAATACTCCATCGACGTTGCATCAGTAAAAAACTCGCCTGAAAGCTCTTACCATAAGTGCTCTGATTGAAGGACGTCCTTCCAATCGAGAAATTCGGAAAGACAAAGAATTCAAGAACCTTACTGATCTTCCGCAACGCTTAAGCTGACGCGTGGAAATAAAGCTGTCGATGCTCCTTCCCACGGACCTCGCAGGTAACCGGTACCCAACATCGGCGCTCGCCCCGTTCGGACTAATGGAATCAATGGTTTCGGGGTTTTCCAGTGTTCCTCCCAGAGCAGCAGCACCCGGATCTCTGTTTTGTTGTGTCCATACGGTGTCGGCACCCACGGTAGGTACGCAATTTTTTCCTGCAGCACGTAGTGGGATCGCTGCTGCTGCGGAATCGCCCGGATGTCTTCAGGGGTAACATTGACCTTGACCCCTTTGCCGGCAAAAGCATAGAGGGGTTTGAGCACGTAGCGTGAAAGATCTTCCGGAATCTCCTCCAGATCACTCAGAAATACCGTCCTCGGAACTGCTGGATGACGTAAGAAAGGAAGCAAGGATTTACTCATCCAGAAATACCAATTCGGATGCCCAGCCCATTCCACATCCACTTCCTTCGTCCACCACGAAGGCACGCCTACACCAGCAGACTCCATCTCATCAACAATAGCACGATTCATTATGCGACGAATCCGGACCAGCTTCCCCTCTGGATCCCGATAATACAACTTTCCTGATCGCTCGATCACATCGACAATGTCAACAATTGCTATACCCAGATGCTTTCGCAATGCTGTAAAATCCGGAAGCGTCTTTTGCTCCCACGGATGAAGTTCTACCAATGCCACCTCTTTCGGATCGTGATCTCGAACAATGGCCTGGCGAAGCATATCCCAGTACATCTCGTCGGTAATGTCGATGTAAAACACATCCAGACTGTCAAGTGGCATCCCATACCCTTCCATATAGGCATACGCCACCTCATACTGGTAACCGTACAGGGAAGGGAATCCCTGCAATTCTACCAGCTTCAATGCAGGTGTGCCATTATCCTGAGCAATGGCAAAGTCAATGACTAAAAACAGAGGATAGCGGGTTGCACCGGGCACCCGGTAAACAGATGGCAATCCTTGATCAGCTCGTTCCCGGTTCGCAGGCTGCACCGCTTCCTGCGCAATTTCAACGGCAAATTGTGCCAGTTGCTGTCGCATCGTTTGCGACAGAAAAACAGGACTTTCAAAAACGGGAAACTCCACGCGACTCCCCACCCGTGCTTCCAGAAGCTGCAACATTCGACGGCGACGATCAGCCGAAAACCACTGCCCAATGAACTGCTGATGCCACGCAATCTCCATCATTCCTCCGGTCTGTACTCCACAATTGCAGGATAAAACCGTCGCACAGCAACCCAATGACGAAAGTAATAGGAATTGCGCAAAGAGGATATAATCACTCCAGCGGAGCTGGAAGCGTGGACAAAAAACCCGTTGTCCAGATACACTCCAACGTGGCTGGGTTTACGGCGGAAAGCGAAGAAGAGCAAATCTCCCGGCTGAACTGCATCCTTTGGAATTGGCTTTCCCGCAGCAAACTGCTGTGCGACGGTTCGCGGCACCCGAATGCCAAACGCTTGCAGAATTCGTTGCGCCAAAGCAGAACAATCAATGCCTGCTTCACTTTCTCCTCCATACCGATACGGGACACCTACCCACTGCTGCGCAACTTCCCACAGCCGTTCTGGTTCAATGTTTGAAGAGGAACGGGAAACCGACGCTGCCGACTGACACCCCACCAGCAGCATCCCTCCCAGCACTCCCCCTATGACCCACTGCCCAATGCGCTGCTTCATTTTGTACTATTCCTCTGGTCGGATATGTACCGCCAGCCAGATCGCAGGAGGCTCAGCACTGACATCGATCACCCGGTGCCGACATCCTGCGGGAATCCATACCATTTCTCCGGGCCGCAACGCAATCTTTTTGCCCGATTCTTGCTCCAGAACTGCTTCTCCCTGGAGCAAAACCACCCATTCATCCCACGATTGTTCATCCCACTGGAATGACAAAGTCTCCGAACCCATTGACACGATGCGCTCGATCCGCACCGCCTGCCGGTGCAACAACGGCTCAAAGAGTTCCTGGTCAAGCGGCTGTGCTGGGACTTCCCAGCAATTGCTCCGATACTTATGAACGCACCCCATATTTCTCCCATACTTCTGGCAATGCCGCTATCGAATCCAGAATCATATCCGGCAACACAGCGCTCTGGTACGCTATTTCTTCCCGATATTTACCGGTGCGAACCAAAATACCATACATTCCCAACTGCTTTGCACCACCCACGTCGCTCTCAATATCATCCCCCACCATTGCGACTTCGTTCGCTTCCAGGTTCAGGCTTCGCAGCGCCATCTTGAAAAATTCCGGTGATGGTTTGCCAATGACAACAGCTTCTTCACCGGTCACATACTCTAAGCCAGCCACGAAAGCCCCGATGTCAATCTTTAATCCCTCTTCTGTCTGCCAGTATTTCCCTTTATGCAACGCAACAATTCGTGCACCCTGGATCACATAATGGAACAATTGATTCATCAGTTGATAGTCCCACGCTTCCCCAATATCGCCAATCACCACTGCTTGCGGTTTGTCCGCATCAAATTCAAACTCAGCCGCAAACTCTGCCTGCACTTCTCGTCGCAACACCGGGTAGATCCGCTGAATCCCCTGCATCTTCAAATATCCTTTCGTCGCCGTAATAGTGCTAAAAATCACCGACTCCGGTATTGCCAGACCAAGCGATTGCAACTTTTGCGCCAACTGCCATACCGGTGTTGTAGTGTTATTCGTGACAAACCGATGGGGAATTTTCTCCACCTGCAAATATTCCACAACCTGGGCGGCTCCTGGAATCACCTGCGATCCCACATACAACACGCCATTGATGTCGATCAAAAACCCCCGGATCCGCATCATTATTACCTCATTGTTCACCACTTTGCCACAGCAGGCAGCAAAAATACGTAAAATTACGTATTGTGCCGTGTCATCTCAAAGCCGATATTTGCAAAATGAATACGCTCCCTCCCTACTATCACGGTGCGCCCTCGAGCGGTGCAGCACCGCTGCACCGCTTTTTTACTGCGGAAGGAAATTCCTCCTGTGCCTGCTCCTTTCCCTTATGTCATTGGTACAAAGCCCCTTTATCTCTGCTTGCCGTCCCGCCCGTTGAATGACTTCCGAGCTTGCGCCTTCGGATTATCCCTCAGATCCAGAAAGCCAGGATTTACTTTGGCACCGGCGTTCGAAGGGAATGGAGGAACGCTTTGATGGAATAATCACCGGAGGAGGAAGGAGGCTCGTTTGCGAACGTTTCCTGATCGACCGAAAGGCGCTGGAGAACGGTGAATTGATGATCGGTGACGCCGACAACGAAAATCGTTGTGTCTATTTGGAAGACCATAATCTCTCGGCGCTGTCCAAGTGGCAGTCGCTGGAGTACCCGGATCCGAACGCGTCCTCGGGGCATTTGCAACGCCCGTGCGCTCCACCGCTTGACCACAAGCCACACGATCAGGAGTGCCCCAATGGCCCCAATCAAAATTGCCACACTTTGAATTAGCGAAGTTTCCATCAATCCTTAGCGCAAGGCTTTGACTCGCTCAGCCGCATCGACCAGTGAAGTAATCCGGATACCGAAGTGTTTATCGATGACCACAATTTCCCCCTCAGCAACTTTCTTCCCATTCACCAGCAGATCGACCGGCTCACTTGCCAGCTTTTCAAATTCGACCACTGACCCTCGAGTAAGCTGTAAGATGTCCCGAATATACATTTTTGTCCGTCCCAACTCAATGGAGACAGGTAGTTGAATGTCCAGCAGCAATTGTAACTTCGGACTAAGCTCTGTGGGCTCTGGCGGCTTCTCTGACAACTCCGGAAACTCTGCTTTCTCCACCTCAGCAGGTTGTACTTCCTCCGCCTGCTGCTCTGCCATTTCGGCTAACTTTTCCGCCGCTCCGCTTTCAATTAGGGCATCAATTTCCTCTTGCGTCATGGCTTTACCCTCCGTTGTTCCACTTTATTCCTCCATCAAATCTTCACTTGTTAGCTCGCGCAGGATTCGGACTGCCCGCTTGCCATCGAGCACTCCTGGACGCACTGCAAATTTCGGTCGCTCACCGACGATGAGACGAAGTTCATCATCAATGCGGGTATCCAATTTGATCACATCCCCTTCTTTGAGCTCCAGCAGTTCTTTGACCGTAATATACGCATGCCCCAGCTCCGCCACGACCGGCAACTGGGTTTTCTCGATTCGGCGGCGAATCAATTCCCGATCTTCTTTCTGTTTCTCCGGAGACACCCGAATGCCAGCGGTTAAGTGGCGCCATCCGATTTGTGCCAGTACATTTTCCAGAGTAAAAGTCGGATAGCATAAACTCATCGAGAAAGTATGCGTGCCTAAGGTAACGTCAAACACAACGACGATCACGATTTCCGAAGAAGGAGCAATCTGGACAAAATCCGCTTCGCTCTCATACCGATCCAGCCGGAATTTCAATGGATAGATCACCTGCCAGGTTTCCGACAATTGTCGCATAATCTGATCTACGACATTTCGCAGAATCGTCTGTTCAATGGCACTCAGTACACGCGGCGAACGGGTAATTTCGATATCTCCTCCTAACAACCGTGCGATAATGGCTAAAGCCAACTGCGGACTGAGCTCTAAAATACCACTGCCCTCTGTACCAACCACATCAAAGACATACAGGCAACTGGGACTTGAAACAGACAAAATGTATTCGGAGTAAAAAAGCTGATCGACGGAAATCACATTGATCGTTACCACCGTTTGCAATTGCGAAACCAGATAGTAGGACAGGGATTCGGAGAAATTCTCGTGCAGCGTCTGGATCGTTCGGAGCTGATTCTTGGATAAGCGATTCGGTCGGCGGAAATCGTATAACTGCACCTCCTTATGCTTCTGCGTTCCCTGCTGGATCAGTTGATCAACCGGCACCTCCCCGCTCTGAATGCTCGCCAGTAGTTGGTCGATTTCCTGCTGTGATAAAACATCTTTCATCTCTGGCTACTGCACAAGGAATTTTGTGAAACGGACTTTCCGAACCCGAATTTCCCCAAAGTATGGTTGAATCCTCTTTTTGATTTCTTTCTTCAGCTTCTCTTTAAAATCCGGCTGGAGAAATTCCTCAATCCAGTGAGAGCTCACCACATCGATAATTTCATCTTTTACCGGGATCAAAATCTCCTCCAGATGCTTCTCATCAATTTCTTCCTCGCTATCTACCTCCAGCGCAATCCGCAGCACCACATAACGTGGCTCGGGGGAACGACTGCGAGCATTGACAATAATATCTTCCTCCCCTACAGGGATCAATTTCCCAACTTTAAACATCACCACCTCTTCTTCATCTTCTTCTGGCTGTTCCTCCTCTATCACCCGAGTTCGTTTCTCTTTGCTCTTGCCTTCTTCTTCCGCATTGGTATGCTGCGGTGCGAGGAAAAACTTAAAAATTGCAAAGACAATAGCAGCTTGCACCACCAACACTCCCAGCACCAGCCCGATAATAGCTGGTACTCCCAGCTTACCCTTTTCTTTCTTCGGTTTCTCTTCCGCTTGTTCCTTTTCTTCGTCAGCCATCGCTCTACTCGATTGATCCACACACCGTGATTGTCGGTATCTGAAACGAAAAGATTAAAAAAATCGTGCCTGCTCACAGAGCGGAGCGTTCCGGGGATAATCGGCGAATAATCTCCACCGCCATCTCGTACTTTTTAAACGGTGGCATAAAATAGAATCCGTGGACAAGCGGACGAGCAGCTTGGGCAAATTCCACCGCGATCTGCTGCCCTGCCCGCCGTTCTGCTTCTTTTCCCCGGCGCGCTGCCGTCTCGATTCGCTTCCGCACCCATTCTGGAATCTCAATGCCCGGCACTTCATAGTGGAGGAACGTTGCGTGACGCAAAGAACGGATGGGCAAAATGCCGACGATCAGGTAAATCTGCAACGAGTGGATCTTCTCCAGAAACTGTTCCAGTAATTGGAAATCGTAGAGTGGCTGCGTAAACACGACCTCTGCTCCTTGATCCACCTTGCGAAAAAGGCGATCTACTTCTTCGTCCAGATTATACGCAGCAGGATTGCAGGCACAGCAAATGGTAAAGTTAGAAGCGGCTGCAACGTCATTCCCTGCCAGATCTTTCCCCTGATTGAGCAGATGAAGCGCCCGGATCAAGCCAATAGAATCCAGATCCCGGACCGTGGTCGCATACGGATAGTCACCGATGTGCGTAGGATCACCGGTCACCGCTAAGATATTCTTAATCCCCAGTTGCCACGCGCCCAGCATATCCGCCTGCAACCCGACCATATTGCGGTCGCGGCAGGCGTAATGCGTCACGGTCTCAATCCCTACTGTTTGCTGCACCAGAACGGAAATAGCAATCGGATTCATCCGGAGTCGGGCACGGGCACCATCGGAAATGTTGACAGCATCCACCCCCTGCTGCGCCAGGTAGCGAGCGCCTTCCAGCACGGCACTCATATCGAAACCTCGTGGAATATCCAATTCAACAGTGGTGACAAATTCTCCTGCCTGCAATTTCTGCCAGAGCCTCGACCGTTGGGGCGCTGCTTTCGGCATCGGCATTTTTTGCTTAATCTTCGGCTGTCCGAACGGAACAGAGCCCACGGTAACATCTTCCAGATGCTGAACAATTGCCTGGACAAATTCCAGCGATGCGCCACCATCCGCCCCCACAATCTGGACTCCTCCTTGCGCCAGCCGCCGAATCGATTGTGCCACGTACACCGGATCCGCATTGTATTCCATCTGCCCATCCCGAATGATCGGGATGCCAATATCTGGCTGCGCTGAAAGCGCACAGCCCGCAGCCGCCATCCGCTCCATAATACCCAGCATTCGCTGCGGACCCACCGCTCCATTGGCTCCCACGACTGTCACCTTAGCGCTCTTTAAGGCACGTGCCACCTGCACCGGATATTCTGTTGCCAGCACAGCGCCATCTTCGGGGAATGTTTTCTGAGCAATGATCGGCACATCGCTATCCACAAACTGCGCCGCCTCAATGGCAATGAGCAACTCTTCCAGATCGATAAAGGACTTCAACACCAGCAGATCGGCACCGCCATCCAGCAACGCAATGATCTGATCAATAAACGCCTGCCGCACTTTTTCAGCCGAATACGGTCCAATCGGTTTGAGAAATTTCCCAACCGGCCCAACAACACCGGCTACTAAGGCTCGTCGAACGGCGGCACATCGGGCGATCCACACTCCTTTGCGGTTGATCTCATAAACTTTATCTGCCAGCCCATATCGCTCTAAGGTCAAAGCGTTTGCCTGAAAAGTATTCGCCAGAATGATCCGTACCCCTGCCTGTACAAAAGCCCGGTGGATCGTTTCTACCAGTAGCGGCTCCTTGAGGGTATACAGTGCCGTCGGCTGCTCTTTGTATCCCCGACGTCGCAACTCCGCTGCCAGCGATCCTTCAACAACGATCGGTCGCGAATCTTCCAGCAATTGCGCAAATGCTTCCCGTCCCGACATCGGTATCTCACTCTTCCTCCCGTGATGAGGGTACCGTCAAGTAGGCAATAGCTGTGATGATCAACAACCCAACATTTTCCAGAATCTTCTGGAGAGAAACTGCCGCAGCCGCTGCTGACTGCGTAAAACACCCACACTCAATATCCAGCCCACGCGCCCAGGCACTGCCAACAGCCATAGTAAAAACAACTAACAATCCACCAGCAATCAATGCCGCCGCTTTTGCCCGAATTCCCAGTAGTAGCGCCATTCCAGCAAACAATTCAATCCACGGTAGAAAAATGGCTAAGAGATTCACTACCGACTCAGGAACTAATTGATACCGCAGAATCGAGCGTGCAAAAAGCTCTGGCTCAACGATCTTGCCGACCGCGGCAAAAACAAACACAATCCCAATGATCCACCGCGCAACAACACCAACCTTCGTCATTATATCCCGTACAGTCATTGCTGCCCTTCCTATCCATTTCCGTTACCCCAAATGATTGTTTAATCGATGACTTCCCCGGTTTATTTTGCCACCCCGGCTACTTACCTCGATCCAGGGAACCCCCATTGCGTCATTGCATCATTCTGCACATCGCTTCCCTCCTGGTCCGCCCGTTTTGCCGAATCGGATGCCAGCACGCAACCCAATGTTTCTCTCTGTCACCCACATTACAACCAAAAAGGCGATCAACACCACGACGAACCTCCCAAAAAGCTGGCTCTGCCCCCACATTACAAACAAAAAAGGGGTGCCAGATGGCACCCCTTTCGCTCTATCCACACCTGCCTTACTCCCTTACTTCACTACCTCTATCCTCACCCGCGCTTCCGCCTGCCCCTGCCGCAATACCACCACATACACCCCACTGCTCAATCCATCCCCAATCCTCACCCGATGCTCCCCGCTTCCTACCTCTCCTTCACTCCACCGCTTCACTACCTTCCCGCTCAGATCATACACCGCCACCTCTACCTCCCCGCTTCCTACTACCCGATACACTACCGCTCCTTCTCCTCTCACCGGCAGCGGCTCCACTCTCACCACCTCAATCCCACTCCCTGCTTCCACTCCGCCAACCTCTACCTCTACTTCCCCACCATTCCACCAGCTCCCATCCGACTCCACTACCCGCAGCCGATACCGATACACCCCGCTTCCTTCCACTTCATCCCTCACCTCATACGCCGTCCGCCCATCCGCTATCACCTCTCCTACCACCTTCCCTTCTCCAACCCGCTCTACCTCATACCGCACAATCCCTTCTTCCTCCGCTACCTCCCATCGCAACACCACTTCCTCTCCTTCCTGCCATCCCTCAAACTTCACAATCTCCACCGGCGACACATTCCCTCCAACCTGATCAAAGTAATCCACCAGCGACCGCAACACTCGCTCTATCCCACTTCGCTTATCCCTTGCATCCTTCCCAAAATGCCGCCACTCCACTCCTAAATACGCCCCGTTCCACTTCAACCCATCAACGCCCACTCCCATTACATCACTCCCAACACCTTGATCCACTTCCTCATACCGCCAGATCACACTCGCCACTCCCTCGGTCTCTGCATCCGAATAAATCCCCAACAGCGCCGGCATCGGGTCACTATCCCCATTATAACCCGTTGCCTTTACGATCTCCCGAATCTTCATCCCTTCTCGCTTCACCCGCTTCCCATCATACCCACCTGCTACCGGTGTCCCCGGCGCCACTTCTTCTACCCGCAGCACCTTCTTCAAAAACTCTCTGCTATCATCGTCCTTCACCGTCTGCTGTCCCGCCATCACGATGTTCTTCTGATTCCTCACACTCCCACCTGCTAAATACCGCCGGATCGCCTCTCGCTCCCGCCGATTCAATCCACTCTCATCCCCACTCCACCAGATCATCCGCCAGTACCGCAAATCCAACCCGTACGGTGACCACCCGCCTCGATCCAGCACATCATAATCCCCTTCCTCATACCGCATCGCTCCCATCCACTCCAATCCCACTTCCAGACTGTCCACATTCAACCGCCCCGCTATCCGCTGCCCATCCGTCAGCTCATCATCTGTATACCACCCGCCTCGAATGGACACCAGCCACCCATTCTCTGCCTTCCTCACATAATACCTCACCACCTTCTCCAGCCGATTGTTCCCATAATCATTGTCCGACTCCACTTCCACTTCGATCTTATACAGCGGCGTCACATTCCGTGTCATCCGCCCAAATTCTGCCGGCACCTCATACCCACTCAACTCACTGTAGGTCTTCGGTATAAACCGACCGTCAAAATCAAACACCACTTCCACACTCTCTCCATCATCAGCGCCGATCACCCGCGACTGCTCCACTTCCTTCTGCCAACTGCCATCCGGCAACTGCCGATACACCCGACACCACGCCGTGATCCCATACATCGGCATCGCTCCGGTGTTCCGGATCAATGCCCGTACCACTCGACCACCATACGGCAACCCGCTGATCTCTGCTCCACTTCCCTTCTTCGCTGTCTGCCCTGCCAGTCCATCTACCACCACATAATGCGCCTCACTCCATTGCCCCCGCGTCGGCTTGTACGACCGTGGCCACAACGTCCATTCCACACTCATATCCCGCAGATGCAACCGCCCCGCAAACTCATCCGCTCCAATGTCCGGTCGATTCCCTGCTACCCCGCGCTCCTCACCATCAATATCTTTGCTGACCGCACTGATCGGCTCCCCTCGGTTGTTCAACTTCGCCCCCAGCGGCGTCGGATTGCTCTTGATCCGCAACCGATACGGCGCATCTCCTGCCAGCTCGTGCTCCTGCCAGAAGTTCCCTTCCACACTCTCATTGTCCTGCCCCGTCCACGCCTGCCACTGCTCCAATTCCTCAAACTGATCACTCCACCCCTGCTCCACAATCTGAT